>CAUPEV010000008.1:0-48959 GCA_963510335.1 uncultured Roseateles sp. | reverse complement strand
GAACAGATGGGTTACCGAGCCGAATTGGCCAGAAATGGGCGCGACGCGGTGCAGAGCGTGGAGCGCCAGACCAACGACCTAGTGCTGATGGATTTGCGCATGCCCGAGATGGACGGCATGCAGGCCAGCCGCGCCATCACGGCGCGATGGCCGCCGGGGCAGCGCCCGCGCATTGTTGCAATGACGGCCAACGCCCTCAACGGCGACCGGCCACAATGCCTGGCGGCTGGCATGGATGAGCACTTGAGCAAGCCCTTGCGCGTCGAGGCCTTGATCGACGAGCTGAGCGCCACAGCACGTCGAGTTGATGCGTAATGTCGAGACAAACACCATGAACCAGCCCTTGCTAGAACCGCTTGTCTTCGAAGCCCTGCAGGCCAATGCGGGCGCTGACTTTGTGCTGCAACTGCTGGAGGCCTTCGCCGAGGAGGCGCCGCTGCTGGCGCAGCAGCTGCGCGAGGCAGCGGCGGGCGGTGACAGCGAGCAGTTCGAGACCATTGCGCACAGCTTGAAGAGCAATGGCGTTACCTTTGGTGCGGCGCGCTTGGCCGAACTGGCAGGCCGGCTGGAATGCCATGGCCTGGCGGCGGGCGGCGCGGCCATCAGCGCGGCGCTCGATGAGTTGACGGCCGAGATCGCGGCCGCCTTGCTGGCTCTGCAAGCGGCGGCGCGGCTATGAGCGGCAGCTCCGTTACCAAACTCGTGTTCGGCCATGTCGAGCTGCGCTTGGGCGAACGCCGCGTGCTGGTCGACGGCCAAACCGTTGCTCTGGGCAGCCGCAGCTTTGATCTGCTCAAGGCCCTGGTCAACAAACGCGAGCGCGTTGTCAGCAAGGAAGAGCTGCTCGACGAGGTGTGGCCGGGCTTGGTCGTCGAGGAAAACAATTTGCAGGTGCAGATTTCGGGTCTGCGCCGCGTGTTGGGCGCCGCGGCGATTGCGACCGTGCCGGCCCTCGGTTACCAGTTCACCTTGCCCTTGGGGCTGGCCGAAACCGCAACATCGACAGAAAAACCTCAGCATGCTCAACAAAAACCGCCGGCTTTGGCGGGCGGCTTGTCCGCGCGCGTGCTGGTGGCCGATGACAATCGGGTCAACCGCCTGCTGCTGTGCCGCTCGCTGGAGCTGATGGGGCATCATGTCAGCGCGGCTGCGAATGGCCGGGCAGCACTTGAGATGCTCAGGCAGCAGCCGTTTGATTTGCTGCTGCTCGATCTGGCGATGCCCGAGCTGGATGGCTTTGGCTTGCTGCAAGAGCGGGCCGGCGACGCCGCGCTGCGCGAGGTGGCGGTGATCGTGACCAGCGCCTTGGGCGGCGTGGCGCCAGTGGCGCGCTGCATCGAGATGGGGGTGGAAGACTTTCTGCACAAGCCGGTTGATCCCTGGTTGCTCAAGGCGCGCGTGGATGCCAGCCTGAACGCCAAGTTGCAACGCGACAGCCAGCGCGACGCGCTGCGCCGCTTGATGCCGCACGGCCCCAGCGCGGCCCGCTGCTTGCCCGATGTGACCGTCTTGGTCGCCGGCCTGCATGGGCTGGCCGCGCTGGACCTGTCGCCCGATCAGATGCAAGAGCTGCTCAGCGATTGGTGCACGCTGATGTTTGACGTTGTCGAAGGGCGTGGCGGCGAGCTCGCGCAGTTCAGTGGCGATGGCTTGTTGGCCTTGTTCAGCGAGCCGCAGGCGGCTGTGCAAGCAGCACAGGAGATGGGCGATCTGATGCGCGTGTTCAATGAAGAGCGGTTGATCGCGGAATTGGCGACGGTCAACTTGGGCTGCGGCTTGGCGCGCGGCCGGGTCTTGGCCTGCTCGGCCGCCACCAGCAGCCGCGCGGCCTATGCCTGCATAGGCGCGCCGGTGCTGGAAGCGCAGCGCTTGGCCCGCCGCTGAAAATGGCAAGTTATGGGCGCGAATTCTCGGCTTGCCGCCGCCGGGTTGGCGCTTATGCTGCGAGCATGAAGATGCATAACTATCGCTTCGGTATCGCCATGGCTTTGGCTTTGGCGCTGGCTGCTGCCGCCGCAGCGGCTGAGGCGGCACCATCGGCCGGCCCGCGCCAGAATCTCTGGGTCGAAGTTCGCTGGGTCGACAGCGCGGTCAGCGGCGCGGCGGTGGCGGCGATACGCGATGGCTCGGTCGTGGTCGGCACCGCCGGCTCGGTGTCGGCGCGTGGCAGTGTCGGCTTCAACACGCAGCGCCGCGACGAGCAGCAAGTGCAGCGCTTGCTGGTGCTGAACGGCCATCAGGCTTCGGTGCAATTGACAGAAACGACGCCCGTGCAATGGCTGGACTTTGGCGTGCAGTTTGATGCCGGTGCTGCGGGTGGGGCTGGCGGGGCGACCCCGCTGCCGGCGGCCGGCGGAGCCAATTCGAATGCCAACCGGGGCTGGGCCGTGCCAAGACAGGGTGTCACCGAGCAGACTCAAGGCTTCACGGTCACGCCGCATTGGCCGGGTGGACAACAGCCGGTGCGGGTGGAACTCAGGGCGCAGGGCAGCAGTGGCTCCGGTAACTTGCTGCAAGGTCAATCTCAGGCTCAAACACAGGCGCAAGTGCTCAGCACCGTTTCGGTGGGCTTGGGCCAATGGCTGACCGTGGCCCGCAGCGGCGCGGCCACGCAGCGCCAGGAGCGCGGCGTCATCAGCAGCCGCAGCGCCGAGACGCAGAGCTCGCGGGAGTTGCAGCTGCGCGTCGATCTGGCTCCCTAAAATGGGGTCATCCCTAAAATGGGGTCAGGTTCATTTATTGCCTAGTTTCAGTTGCCGACGGTGATACAGCTATGCTCAGCCACCGGTCGCGCGGGTCGCGAAGTCAACGTTAGGACTGCTTTATGACCCTCTGCCCAATCGCCATCGCCGTAGGCTGCCGCAAATGCCCGATCTTCAAGGTCTGCCCGGTCAAGGGCTTGATCGGAGATATGCCGGACTCGGCGGCGCCACCCGAGAAACCCAAGGCCGCGGCAAAAAAGACCAGCAGCGCCGCGAAAAAACCTCGCTGAACTCGGCGCGCCTGTTGGCAGCTACCAGGGCAGCTGCTCGCCCGTGTAGCTGAGGAACTGCCCGCTGTCCGCTGGCCTCAGCCCATCCAGTACCGCAAGCATCTCGCCCGCCGCAACTGCGGCTGGCCGGCCGATTTCGGCACCCCGAAACGGCGCTGACAAGGCCGAGCTGACCGTGCCCGGATGCAAGGCGACGAGCACCGTCTGCGGCTGGCTGCGGCGCAGCTCGATGGCGGCCGTCTTGATCAGCATATTCAGCGCCGCCTTGGATGCGCGGTAGCTGTACCAGCCGCCCAGGCGGTTGTCTTCGATGCTGCCGACCTTGGCCGACAGCAGGGCCATCACGCCGCGTTGGCGATCCAGCAAGGGGCTGAAATGGCGCAGCAGCAAGGCAGGCCCCAAGGTGTTGACGGTGAAGGTGCTCAGCATTTGCGCATAGTTGAGTTGGCTCAGTTGCTTTTCGGGCATGAAGTCCCGGCCGTGCAGGACGCCTGCGGCGTTGATGATCAGATGAAACGGCCCGGCCTGAGCCAAGTCGGCGGCGGCCGCTGCGATGCTGGCTTCTTGTGCAAAGTCAATCGCCGGTGCGGCGTCTCGCGCCAAACCGAGTGCGAGCCCGCAGCGTGGGTCGGCCTGCAAGGCTTGCACGAAAGCGGCTCCAATCGCGCCGCTGGCCCCGACCACCAGCGCCCGGTAGCCCTCGGGCATGGAAGTGAGCGCGCTCACTTCCAACCTTGGCGCCACAGCGCCGGGTCTTGCAGGTCGCGCCAAGCGATGCGCTGGCTGCGCTTGGACATCACCGCCTCCAACTCGACGGCTTCGACCGCCAAAGTCGTTTTCTTCTGCCCCGGGCTTTCTTTAAGTGGCGCGTGGAAAACCTGGGTCACCAAGAAATGTTTTTCCTTGGCCAACGGCCGCGTGGCTGTCCATTTGCTGAGCAGCAGCTTTTTCGGGTGTATCAAGTTCATGGCGCCGAGCCTAGCCTAAACCGCTTGAGCGTGGCTGCGTATAGGGCATTGCCTGGGCAAACGCCAGGTGATCGGCCGGCAACGCATTCACAGTTAGCGGTGCGCGGCAGAATCCGCGCTTCGAGTTCATCGCATTGGAGTTTGCTCATGTCGTCATCGCAGCACGTGGCCGTTGTGGGCGCCGGCCTGGCCGGCTTGGCCTGCGCGACGGCCTTGGTCGCCGCCGGCCACCGGGTCACGGTGTTTGAAAAAAGCCGTGGCGTGGCCGGGCGCATGAGCACGCGCCGAGGCGAGGGCTGGCAGTGCGATCACGGCGCGCAGTACTTCACCGCGCGCAGCAGCAGTTTCAGCGCCGAGGTGAGCCGCTGGGTGGAGGCTGGGGTGGCCAAGCTTTGGGCGCCTCGCTTGGCCGTGTTCGGTGAAGCCACGCTGCACCGGGCTGACGCGGCGCTGCAGCGTTATGTCGGCACGCCGCAGATGACCGCGCCGGCGCAGTGGCTGGCCAGCGCTTTGCCCGCACCGGTCAAAACAGGCGTGCAGATCGAAGGCTTGCAGCGCAGCGGCACCACTTGGCGGCTGCAGGTGGGCGCAGCCCTGCTTGAAGATGAATTCGACGCAGTGGTGCTGGCGCTGCCGGCCCCGCAGGCGGCCGCCTTGCTGCAAGACTGCGCGCCGGCCTTGGCGCAGCAGGCGGCTGCGGTACGCATGCGCCCGAGCTGGGCCCTGATGCTGAATTACGCCGCACCGCTGGAGCTGGGCTTTGAAGCCGCCTTCGTCAACCAAGGGCCGCTGCGCTGGGTGGCGCGCAACAGCAGCAAGCCGGGGCGCAGCGGCGCCGAGAGTTGGCTTTTGCATGCGCAGCCCGAATGGAGCGAGGCGAGGCTGCATATGCCTGCCGAGCAGGTGGCAGCAGAGCTGCAAGAGGCCTTTGCAGCCTTGGGTGCGCCGCCCGCCGAGCAGTGGAACGCACATCGCTGGCTCTATGCCGATACCGCCTCCGCGCATGAAGGCCCGCCCGCCCAGTCCGTTTGGGATGAGGCCTCGGGACTCGGCCTGTGCGGCGACTGGCTCGGCACCGGCAAGGTCGAGGGTGCTTGGCTGAGTGGGCAAAGGCTGGCGCAGCAGATGTCAATTTCGGCGACAACGACCTCTGGAGCTAGCAAGTCCTAGGGATGAGTCCCAGGGCTCGTCCTAGGGCCCCTAGGGGCGAATACGGAGGCCGGCAAGCCTCACGATCGGGCACAATTTGCCGTAGAAATGCAATGCTAGCTTGCATGGAGGTTTAGACATGCCTGCAGTACCGATGCCCGACCAGGAGTTGGACAGATTGAGCGCTTTGCAGGGTTTGCAGGTGCTGGACAGCCTGCCCGAGCCTGAGTTCGATGCTTTGGTGGAGGCCGCAGCCTTGGCCTGCTCTGTGCCGATCGCGCGCATAGGTCTGGTGGATGCCCGGCGCGTCTGGTTCAAGGCGGGCGTGGGTCTGGAAGGGCTGGATGAGCTGCCGCGCGATGAGGCTTTTTGCTCCTACGCGATTTTGCAGCCTGGTATTTTTGAAGTGGAAGACGCCAGCGCGGACCCGCGCTTTTGTGATCTGCCCGCTGTGGCCGGCCCGGTGGGGCTGCGCTTTTATGCCGCCGCGAATTTGTGTTTGAGTGGCGGGCAGATTGTCGGCACCCTGTGTGTGATGGATGTTCAGCCGCGCCGCCTGACGCAGGGGCAAAAAGATGTTTTGACCCAACTGGCCAAAGCGACGGTACATGCCTTGGAGTTGCGGCGCAGCGTGCAGGCCGAGTTGGTGGCGGCGAACGAGTTGGCCGAGCGCGATGCCTGGTTTCGCACACTCAATGAAGCGGCGCCTATAGGCATCTTCCACACCAGCACCAATGGGGCTTGCAGCTATACCAATCCGCGCTGGCAGGAGATTTTCGGGCTCAGTCTTGCGCAGAGCTTGGGACATGGCTGGTCGACAACGATACACGCACAAGACCAAGCCGCGGTGATGAGTCATTGGCTCAGTTGCGCCCGCTCGCAGCAGGATTTCGAGATGGAGTTTCGCGTGCATGCGCCGAACGGCCCATTGCGCCATGTGCATGCGCGCAGCCGCCCGGTCTTGAATCAGGCTGGGAGGCTGATTGGCCATGTCGGCGCGGTCGAGGACATCAGCGAGCGCATACAGGCCCATGCCTTGCTGGAGGCCAGTGAAGCGCGCCTGAATATGGCACTGGACAGCGGGCGTATCGGCATCTGGGAGTTTGACCTGCGCAGTGGTGACTTGGTCTGGGACGCCTGGATGTGCCGCTTGTATGGCCTCGAACCGAGCAGCAAGCCGATGACTTATGCCAGCTGGGCGGCCTGCTTGCATCCGGATGACTTGGCCAGAGCCGAGCGCGAAGTGCAAGAGGCCATCAAAGGGCACAAGCCTTTTTACACCGAGTTTCGTGTGATCTGGCCTGATGGCAGCGTCCACCATTTGCGCGGTTCGGCGCGGCTGACCCATGACGAGCAAGGGCGCGCACTGCGTATGGTGGGGGCGAACTGGGATTTAACCCAGATCAGGCAGATGGCGGAAGAAATCGCCGCTCGCATGAGCGCCGTGCTGGCCGAACAGCATGAGCTGCTCTTGGTCACCTTGCGCTCGATCGGCGATGCGGTCATCACGGCCGACGCGACGGGGCAGGTCGTGTGGCTGAATCCGACCGCCGAGCTGCTGACCGGTTGGACGGCCGAAGAGGCTCGCGGCCGTCCGCTGGAGCAGGTCTTCCACATCGTCGACGAGCAAACCCGAGCCGTGGTCGAGAACCCGGTGCAGGCTTGCTTGAAAGAGGGCAGAAAGCTCGCGCAGGCCGGCCATACCTTGCTGATCTCCCGCCATGGCGAGGAGTTCGGCGTGCAGGATTCGGTGGCGCCAATCCGCAATGAAAAGGGTGATATTTTCGGCGTGGTGCTAGTCTTTCACGATGTCACCGAGCAGCGCCGCTTGAGTGGCGAGATGACCTATCGTGCCACCCATGATTCATTGACGGGCTTGATCAACCGGGTGGAATTCGAGGCGCGTCTGCGCCGCGTCTTGGAGCAGGCGCAAGGCGACCGCAGCCAGCATGCCTTGCTCTATATCGACCTGGACCAGTTCAAGTTGGTCAATGATGCTTGTGGCCATGCGGTCGGCGATCAGTTGCTCAGACAGGTGGCTGGTATTTTGATGACGGCGGTGCGCAACCGCGACACCTTGGCGCGGCTCGGCGGCGACGAATTTGCGGCGCTGCTGGAGCATTGCTCACCGGCGCAGGCGCAGCGCGTGGCGCAGCAGATTTGCGACCGTATGGAAGAGTTTCGCTTCGCTCATGAGGAGCGGCGTTACCGCATCGGCGCCAGCATTGGCCTGGTGCCCATCACCGGGCGCTGGCCCTCGGCGGCAGCGATTATGCAGGCCGCTGATACTTCTTGTTATGCAGCCAAAGAGCAGGGGCGCAACCGCGTCCACACCTGGTTTGACACCGATCTGGCGATGCGCGCCCGGCACGGCGAAATGCAGTGGACCAGCCGCATCGAGCAAGCTCTGGACGAAGGGCGTTTTGTGCTTTATGCCCAGCGTATCGAGGCCCTGCATTTGCCTATTGCTGGCGAGCCGACGTCGGCGTCTGGCCTGCATGCCGAGGTTTTGTTGCGCATGCTGGAGTCGAATGGAGATTTGGTGCTGCCGGGTGCCTTTTTGCCGGCGGCCGAGCGTTTCAATTTAGCCACCCGCATTGACCGCTGGGTTATGAAGCATGTGATCGACTGGATGAAGGCCGAGCCCAAATTGCCGGCGATCGAGCTGCTCAGTGTCAACTTGTCCGGCCAGTCGATTGGGGATCGTGCCTTTCATCGGTGGGCGATGGATGCATTGACCGAGGCAGGGCCTGAAGTGTGTAGGCGCCTGTGTATCGAGATCACCGAGACGGCTGCCATCACCAGCCTGGCCGATGCAGCGCTGTTCATCGAGCAAGTGCGTGGCTTGGGGGTGCGCGGGGCGCTCGATGACTTTGGGGCGGGCGCGTCGTCCTTCGGCTATTTGAAGAGCCTGCCGGTCGACTATTTGAAGATCGATGGGCAGTTTGTGCGAGATCTCGTCAATGACGCCTTGGATGAGGCTGCCGTGCGCTGCTTTGTCGACGTGGCGCAAGTGGTGGGCATGCAGACGGTGGCCGAGTTTGTTGACAGCCCTGCGGTGCTGGCCCGGCTGCGCGAAATTGGCGTCAACTATTCGCAGGGCTTTTTGCAGCATGAGCCCATGCCTTTGACTGAGCTGATTGGCTCTAGGCTCAATGCCCTGCCGCAGCCGGCTTGAGTCGCCGGCTCGCTTGGGGCAGGGCAAGCCTTGCGTTTGCCGCACAATGCGGGCCTTCGCCCTTGCCCCTCCCGCATGAGTCCTCAAAATCCCGATCGCCGTCTCCTGCTGAGTCAAGCCTTGCTGCTGGGAACCGTCGGCTGGGCCGCGTGCAGCCATGTCGGCACACCCAAGGACACCTTGGTGCAGGCCTTCGCCTTCGATGACATCACCAGCATGGACCCGGCCATGTCCTTTGAAATCTCCGGCGCCGAGATCCTGGGCAACACCTATGAGCGCTTGGTTGGCTTTGATCTGGATGAGCCCAGTCGCATCATGGGCGTGCTGGCGCAGTCCTGGCAGATCTCGGCCGATGGGCTCGAAATCAACTTTGCCCTCAAGCCGGGCTTGCGTTTCGCCTCCGGCAATCCGCTGAGTGCCGAGGACGTGGTGTTCTCCTGGCAGCGCGCGGTGCGCATGGACAAGACGCCGGCCTTCATCCTGACGCAGCTGGGCTTGAGCAAAAGCAATGTGGCCGAGCGCGTGATTCAGACCGGGCCGCTGACGCTCAAGCTGCTGATCGCCAAACCCTTCGCGCCCAGCTTTGTCTTGAATTGCCTGACTGCGACGGTGGCCTCGGTCGTGGACAAGCAATTGTTGCTGTCCAAAGAGAAAGACAGCGATCTGGGCGCCGCCTGGCTCAAGCTCAATCACGCTGGCTCCGGCCCCTGGAAGTTGCGCGACTGGCGCGCCAATGAGATCCTGGTTATCGAGCGTAACGAGGTATTTCATGGCCCCAAGCCGGCCTTGAGCCGCGTGATCTACCGCCATGTGAAGGAGGCCGCCACGCAGCGCCTGCTGCTGGAAAAAGGCGATGTCGACATCGCCCGCAATCTGGCGCCGCAGGATCTGGGCCCGCTGGCCGCACGCCAAGACATCAAGCTGACCCAGCAGGCCAAGGGTGTTGTTTTTTACATGGGGCTGAATCAGCGCAACCCGCTGCTGGCCAAACCCGAGGTTCGCGAGGCTTTCAAATGGCTGGTGGACTACGAGGCTATTGGCGCCACCTTGATCAAAGGCATTGGTGTGCCGCATCAGAATTTTCTGCCGCTGGGGCTCTTGGGTGCCAGCAGCGAGCAGCCCTACAAGCTCGATGTAGCCAAGGCGCGTGCGCTGCTGGCCAAGGCCGGCTTGCCCGAGGGGTTCAAAATCACCATGGACGTGCGCACCATCCAACCGGTCATGGGCATTGCCGAGGCTGTGCAGCAGACCGCTGCGCGCGCCGGCATCCAGATCGAGATCATCCCCGGCGACGGCAAGCAGGTGCTGACCAAGTACCGCCAGCGCCGCCACGATATCTTCATTGGCGACTGGGGCACCGACTACTGGGACCCGCACAGCAATGCCGACACTTTTACGCGCAACCCCGACAACAGCGACGGCGCGAAGAACAAGCCGCTGAGTTGGCGTAATAGCTGGGACATCCCCGAGCTAACGCGGCAGACCGATGCTGCCGTGCTGGAACATGATGGCGAGCGACGCGTGCAGATGTATGCGGCACTGCAGGCCGAGTTCCGCAAAGCCAGCCCCTTTGTGATGCTGTTCCAGCAAACGCAGGTGGCGGCGCTGCGCAAAGAGGTGCAGGGCTTCCGCCTGGGGCCAACTTCGGACACCACCTATATGGCCTCGGTGAGCAAGCGCTAAAGATGAAGACATTTGCCAAAGCTTTTTTGCGTTTCTTGCCGGTGGTTGCGCTGACCTATCTGGGCCTTTTGGCCGTGACCTTTTTTATCGGCCGCGTGGTGCCGGTGGATCCGGTGTTGGCAGTGCTGGGTGACCGCGCGACCGAGGACCAGATGGCGCAGATGCGCGAAGCGATGGGGCTCAACAAACCGCTCTGGGAGCAATTTGGCGTCTACGTGACCAAGGTCGCACAGGGCGATTTTGGCAGCTCGGTGCTGACCGCGCGGCCGGTGCTGGATGACATCATCCGCGTCTTCCCGGCCACGCTGGAGTTGGCCACGGTAGGCATCATCATTGGGGTCGGCGTCGGCGTGCCGCTGGGCGTGTGGGCGGCAGTGCGGCGTGGCAAGTTTGCCGATCAATTGGTACGGGTGATGGGGCTGATCGGCTATTCGGTGCCGATATTTTGGCTGGGTCTGATGGGCCTGGTCTTGTTTTACGCCAAGCTCGATTGGGTCAGCGGCCCCGGCCGCATCGGCATTGCCTTTGCTTACAGCGTGCCGACCGTGACCGGCCTGGTGCTGGTGGATAGCGCCTTGGCGGGCGAGTGGCAAGCCTTCAGGAGCGCGCTGTCCCATCTGGCCCTGCCCGCTGCTTTGCTGGGTTATTTTTCGCTCGCCTATATCAGCCGAATGACGCGCAGTTTTATGTTGAAAGAGCTGAGCCAGGAGTACATCGTGGCGGCGCGCGCCAAGGGCTTGAGCGAAGCGACCATCATCTGGCGCCATGCGCTGCGCAATGCGGCCGTGCCCTTGGTGACGGTGATTGCGCTGTCCTACGCGGGCCTGCTGGAGGGCTCGGTGCTGACCGAGACGGTGTTCGCCTGGCCGGGACTGGGCCTCTACATCACCAACTCGCTGCAGAATGCCGATATGAACGCGGTGCTGGGCGGCACGCTGGTGGTCGGCTCCATCTTCATTGCTTTGAATTTGTTCTCCGATCTTATGTACCGTTTGCTTGACCCGCGTACCCGATGACGCCGCCTGAAACTGATTCGGCCGAGCGCCGGGCCGCCCCAAGCCGGCCGGTGGCCCCTCGGGGGACCGTGCGAGGTAGGCCTCGCACGAGGGGCCTCATCCCTTGGTTGATGAGCGAGCAGCCGGCGTCGCGCCGGCAAGCAGCCTTCGGCCGCGCCTATGCGGGCTGGTGCGCCTTTGCCCGTAACCGCTTGGCGCTGTTGGGTCTTGCCATTGTGCTGGGCTTGGTGCTGGTGGCCGCTTTGGCACCTTGGGCTGCGCCCTATGCACCGAATGTCGGCGACCTCATGACGACGCGCTTGCTGCCGCCGTCTGCCGCCCATTGGTTGGGCACCGATGACCAGGGCCGCGATATCTTGTCGCGCATCCTGCATGGCTCGCGCATCACCTTGTTTGTCGTCACTTTGGTGGCTCTCCTGGCGGCGCCGATTGGTTTGTTGGTGGGCACCGTGGCTGGCTATTTCGGCGGCTATATTGACGCCGTACTGATGCGGGTGACCGACATCTTTTTGGCCTTTCCGCGCCTGATCCTGGCGCTGGCCTTTGTGGCAGCTTTAGGCCCCGGTATCGAGAACGCGGTGCTGGCGATTGCCATCACCTCCTGGCCGGCCTATGCCCGCATCGCCAGAGCCGAGACGCTGACGATTCGCCATGCCGATTTCATCGCCGCCGCGCAACTGCTGGGCGCATCGCGCTGGCGGATTGTGTGGCGCCACATCATGCCTTTGTGCCTGCCCTCGGTGATCGTGCGCGTAACGCTTGACATGGCCGGCATCATCTTGACCGCCGCCGGCTTGGGGTTTTTGGGCCTGGGCGCACAGCCGCCCAGCCCCGAATGGGGCGCGATGATCGCAGCCGGCCGGCAATATGTGCTGGATCAATGGTGGGTGGCGGCCGGGCCAGGTCTTGCCATCTTTATTGTCAGCCTGGGGTTTAACTTGCTCGGTGATGGCTTGCGTGATGCGCTTGACCCGAAGGCGGGCGAATGAGTGAATCGAAAAACATGCTGGAAGTCGAGAACCTGCGGGTGAGCTTCCCGAATCGCGACGGGAGTTTCAGCGAGGCGGTGCGCGGCGTGTCCTTCAAGCTCGGTCGTGAGCGTTTGGGGATAGTGGGCGAGTCGGGCTCAGGCAAGTCGCAAACCGGCCGGGCCATCTTGGGTTTGTCGGCGCCCGAGGCGCGGGTCACTGCGGATCGCTTGCGCTTTGACGGCATTGATCTCTTGGCTTGCAGCCCGAACGAGCGCCGCAGCCTGCGTGGCCGGCGCATTGCGATGGTCTTGCAGGACCCCAAATATTCGCTCAACCCGGTGATGCGCATAGGCGCGCAGATTGCCGAGACCCTGCTTGCGCATCAGAAATTTGGTGCCGCCGAGGTGGGCAAACGCGTCATGCAGGCGCTGGCCGATGTGGCGATTGATGACCCCGAGCGCGTCGCCCGGCTCTATCCGCACGAGGTGTCGGGCGGCATGGGCCAGCGCGTGATGATGGCGATGATGCTGATCGCCGAGCCCGAGTTGCTGATTGCCGATGAGCCCACGTCGGCCTTGGATGTCACCGTGCAATTGCAGGTGCTGGGCATTCTTGACAAATTGGTAAGGGCTGATCGGCCCCTGGGCCTCCGCGAGGCGCAGGCCCTCCCCCACGGGGAGTCGGGCGGCTTGGGACGGCCCGGCGCCGCCCAGCGCGGCATGGGCCTGATCTTCATCTCGCACGATCTGCGTCTGGTGGCGACTTTTTGCGACCGCATCCTGGTCATGTATGCGGGCCGAGTGGTCGAGGAAATCAAGGCCAGCGACTTGCATGCGGCAAAACATCCCTACACGCAGGGCCTGCTGAGCTGCCTGCCACAGCTGGGCGTGCCGCGTCATCCGCTGCCCACGCTGCAACGCCAGGAGGCTTGGAAATCATGAGCCTTGGCTTGAAAGTCAGCGGCCTGCAGGTGCGGTTTGGCGCCTTCACCGCCGTGCAGGACATGAACTTGGAACTCGCACCGGGCGCGAGCTTTGGACTGGTCGGCGAGTCGGGCTCGGGCAAGTCGACCGTGCTGCGTGCGATCTGCGGCCTCGCGCCCTTGGCAGCAGGTTCAGTGCAGTTGACCGGTGCCGGTGAGTTGCCCGCGCCAGGCAGCAAGGCCTTCAGGCGGGCGGTGCAAATGGTGTTTCAAGACCCTTATGGCTCGCTGCATCCGCGCCAGACGGTCGACAGCATGTTGGCCGAGGCGCTGGCCATTCACGCGATAGGCGACGCCGAGCGGCGCATCGAGGCGGTGCTGGACGCGGTCGGGCTGGGCAATGGGTTTCGTTTTCGCTATCCGCATCAGCTCTCCGGCGGCCAACGCCAGCGGGTGGCGATTGCGCGGGCGCTGATTCTGGAGCCCAAGGTTTTGCTGCTGGATGAGCCGACCTCGGCGCTCGATGCCTCGGTGCAGGCCGAGGTCTTGAACCTGCTGGAGCGCCTGCGCGCCGAACGCGGCCTGACGTTTTTGATGGTCAGCCATGATTTGGCCGTGGTTACCCATCTGTGTGAGCGACTGATGGTGATGCGTCAGGGGCTTGAGGTTGAGAGCCTCAGCGCCGCTGACTTGGCCGCCCGGCATGTGCGCGCTGACTACACCCGCCAGCTGATGCAGGCCTCGGCCGGCTTTGTGCGCAGCGTTTCTGCTGGGCCTTCGTCTTGACGCTGCGCTGTAACCGCCAGTCTCTAAGATGCGCGGCATGAAGCTCGCATTGATCGCCCATGATGGCAAGAAAAACGATATGGTGGCCCTGGCCGCCAAGCATCTCGCCCTGCTGCAGACTTGCAGCTTGATGGCCACCGGGACCACAGGGCGGCGCTTGAACTCGGAGTTGGGCCTGACAGTCGACTGCCTGCTCAGCGGTCCGCATGGCGGCGACCTGCAGATCGGCGCTCGGCTGGCGGTGGGCGAGGTGGACGCGGTGATCTTCTTGCGCGACCCGATGACGCCGCAGCCGCATGAGCCCGATATCAATGCCTTGGTGCGCGCTTGCGACGTCCATGATGTGCCCTGCGCCACCAATCTCGCCGGTGCGGAGTTGATGCTGCAGGCCTGGGCGCGGCAGCTTTGAGCTGCGCTAGTCGGGGGACGGCATCCTTGCCGTGCTCGGCGGTTCGCCCAGCACGGCCCTGAGCAGTCGATTCAACAGGCTGTTTGGCGCCAATTCCTTGCTTGGATGGCTCTTTCTGGCCTCATCGGCGAGTTGGCGGTAGTGCTGCTGTTGTTCTACGTTGACGCCCAGGTTTCGCCAGCCATCGGCGGTCAAGTCATAGCCAACGGCGATTTTGTCGCGTTGCAATTTCGCTGCTTTCTGCTCGGCGGGGGACGAGGCGCAGGCACTCAGGGTGAGCGCCAGCAGGCTTGGCCATAGAGAGGATTTCAATTGTGAGAGTGTGTTTGGGGACTGAGGCCCGCAGTGTTGGTCAGCGACCTGAATGCGGCAAGCGCAGCCGCTGAAGTGCCGCGGCAAGCCACTTGCGGTAGCTTTTTCTGGGTACTCCGCGACGCCAAATGCACAAAATTGTGGTCGTGGCTCGGCCGGATCTAATTTCCAAAGTAAAATGCCGGATTATTTCCAACTCAGCCGTTTCGCGACTGGGCGCTTAAGACTTAAAAAGACCTATAGCGCCGGACCGAGATGACGGCTCTACTTAAGGCCAAGCAAGAGGGCGCTAAGTGGAAAACGGGGTTGGTGAACTTTTGCTTTTAGCTTTGCTGTCAGCATTCAATCAATCCTTTGTACTGGAGACACTCATGGGCAACAAAATCATCACCGAAGCCGCTCGTCGTGCTACTCCTCGTCCTGCCGCTCCTGTTGGCGTGACTTTCACCGCCGGCCACGGCCAGAAGTGCAGCCTTGAGCGCGGTGTGCACACCCGCAGCAAGAAGAACCCGGGCAAGCGCCCAAGCAAGGGCGGCTGATTGGCCTAAGCCCTGTGGCACCAAGGTCCGACAAGGATTTGGTGCCCGCGACAAGAATTGACACGAGGCCCTGGACGGGGCCTTTTGTCATTTCTGCAACAGCTTTTCATCAGATCGTAGATCGGGTTAGCAGCCCCAGCCCTTGAGCGACCACCATGCTTCGCATCACCGAACTCCGCCTGCCCTTGAACCATGCCGAGGACGCGCTGCGCCCCGCTATTGTTCAGCGCCTAGGCGTGAGCGATGCGGACTTGCGGGCCTTCACCGTCTTCAAACGCAGTTACGACGCGCGCAAAAAGTCGGCCATTGTGTTGACCTACACGGTCGATTGCGAACTGAGCTCGGCCTCGCTTGAAGCGGACTTGCTGCAACGCTTTGCGGCCGACAGCCATATCAAGCCGACGCCGGACACCGACTATCACTTCGTCGCTCAGGCGCCGGCTGGCTTCTACGGCGAGGCCAGCCCACCGCCTCGCCCACTGGTCATCGGCTTTGGCCCCTGCGGCATTTTTGCGGCGCTGATCCTGGCGCAGATGGGTCTGCGGCCCATCGTGCTGGAGCGCGGCAAAGAGGTGCGCCAGCGCACCAAAGACACCTGGGGCCTGTGGCGCCAGGGCGAGCTGGACCCGGAATCCAACGTTCAATTTGGTGAGGGCGGGGCCGGTACTTTCTCGGACGGCAAGCTTTGGAGCCAGATCTCCGACCCGCGCTTTCTGACCCGCAAGGTCTTGACCGAGTTCGTCAAGGCCGGCGCGCCTGAAGAGATTCTCTACGTCAACAAGCCGCATATCGGCACCTTCCGCCTGGTGTCCATGGTGATCAAGATGCGCGCCGAGATCGAGGCGCTGGGCGGTGAGATCCGCTTTGAGCAGAAGGTCTCGGACGTGTTGATTGAGGACGGCCCCGATGGTCAACATATTCGCGGGGTGACGCTGGCCACGGGCGAGCAGATCGCCAGCAATCATGTGGTGCTGGCGCTGGGCCATAGCGCCCGCGACACCTTCACGATGCTGCACCAGCGCGGCGTCTATATGGAAGCCAAGCCCTTCTCGATCGGCTATCGCATCGAACATCCGCAAAGCATCATCGACGCGGCCCGCTTTGGCGCCAGCGCCGGCCATCCCATTTTGGGTGCGGCCGATTACAAGCTGGTGCATCACGCCAAGAACGGCCGCTCGGTCTACAGCTTTTGCATGTGCCCCGGCGGCACCGTGGTGGCGGCGACCTCGGAGCCCAACCGTGTCGTCACCAATGGCATGAGCCAATACTCGCGCAATGAGCGCAATGCCAATGCCGGCATCGTCGTCGGCATCAGCCCGCAAGATTACCGCCAGGATGGCAAGGCTGATGGCCCCGTCAACCCGCTTGATGGCATGGCCTTCCAGCGCATCTGGGAGAGCCGCGCCTATGAGTTGGGCGAGGGCGGCTACAGGGCGCCGGGCGCCTTGGTGGGTGACTTCATCAAGCGCCAGCGCAGCAGCGCTTTGGGCAATGTCGAGCCGTCCTACAAGCCCGGCGTGACGCTGACCGACCTGCAGCAAAAAGGTAATGGCAGCCTGCCCGACTACGCGCTTGAGGCGATCCGCGAGGCGCTGCCGGCCTTCGAGCGCCAGATCAAGGGCTTCTCGATGGTCGACGCGGTTTTGACCGGCGTCGAGACGCGCACCTCCTCGCCGCTGCGCATCACGCGCGGCCGCGATTATCAAAGCCTCAACGTCAAAGGCTTGTACCCCGCCGGTGAAGGTGCGGGTTATGCCGGCGGCATCATGTCGGCAGGGGTGGATGGCATCGAAGTGGCCGAGGCCTTGGGCGCGGCGATGCTGCAGCAATCTTGACGAATCATTCGCTGTAGTGCGGCTTGCTGCGGCGCAGATAGAACTGCTCGATTTGCGGCTTCAGTCGTTCTAGCGCTGCACCGCTGAAGCAGTCATTGCTCGATTTGCGCATTTGTGCGGCACCGGCGGGCGTACCGAGCACCTGATCAATCGCCTTGATGGCGGCCAGCCCCCAGGCCGTGCGAGGGCAGGCAATGCCCAGCACCAGCGGCTCAGACGCGCCTTGGATGGGCAGGTCGATGAAAGGCTGGGTGTCGATGTTGCGCGCGCTCATCTGCGCCAAAGCGCCATTCGATTCGATCAGATAGTCAGTGCGGTCACGCGCCAACATGTCTTGCAAGCGCGAGCCATAGCCCGCCATTGAATAGTCGGCCAATTGCTTGTTCTGGCGTTGGCTGGCCAGCAGGCGATCAATAGACTCGCCGTAGCTGCGCCCGCGGGCGTATGCACCGCGCAACTCTCTTTTCTTGAGCAGCAGTTCCAGATCGACTTCACCCACTGTGTTGCGCGGCACAAGCGCCAGTTTGTCGCGCCGCACGAGCAGCTCCGCGGGCGGGGCCAAATGGGTGTCGGCAAAATAGGCCTGCTCCTCACGCTGCGCGGTGCGTACCGTCACCGGGCGGCAGGCATGTTCGCCGCGCTCAATCATTTGCCAACTGCGCAGCGCGTTCACCGATAAGTACTCGTGCTTGATCGCCGGCTGCCGCTCGACGATATAGGCCGTCGCAGGATTGACTGCTTTCGCGTCGGCCTTCATCCAGATGATGCGTTCAAGCCCGGGCGCTTGCGCTGTGTCTGGCATTGAAGGGCCTTGCGAAGCCAAGGCCAAGCAAGGTGAGGCCAAAAAAAGACCCATCAGCGCAGGCAACTTCATTCTGATGGCCCCCGTGGCTGAGTGGCTTGGTGCGGGCCAGTTTAGAGCATGTTCTTGCCCGAGCAATCCACACAATCGGCGCAGCGCCGTAGTGTCTGGAGTGCTCAGGGGTAAGTCGTTAGCTTGCTGCGCTCTTTGTAGAACTGCTCCAAGCGGGGCCCATAGATGCGCAAGATCTCCGGCGTGGCCCAGCGCGTGCCGGCGCTTCTGAGCATGGCAATGCCGGCCGGTGAGGCCATCAGTTTGTCGATCTGCCGAATCGCGCTCAAACCCCAGGCATTGCGTGGGCAGGCGATGCCGACAAGCAAGGGTTCACTGGCGCCTTGGATTGGCACGCCGACCAACTGGCTGCGCGCTATGCCGCGTTCGTCCAGCGTGCGCAGAGCGACATCAAAGTCGATGGTGAAGTCGGCATACCCGTTGAGTACCATCTGCAGCACATTGTCGCCAAAGCCTTGGGAGGAGAAGAACTTCAGCGACCCGCCGGCCGGGCGGCTTGCCACCGCTGCGTCCACCACCGCACCGTAGCTTCGCCCCTCGACCAGCGCCCCGTGCAAACTGCCCTGGCTGAGCATTTGCGGCAGTTCGACTTCGCCTTTGGCGTTCAGCGGCAGCGCCGCCAGATGGGCGCGGTTGACGATCAACTGGGCGGGTAGCACCAGCAAGATGTCGCTGAAATAGGCCAACTTTTCGCGCTCGGCGGTGTGTAGGGCGGTGGTATGGCAGGCCGGCTCGCCATTGCCTATCATCTGCCAGCTGCGCTTGGAATTGGCCGTCAGCAACTGATGCTGAACCTGCGGCCATTCGCTGTCCATGAAGGCGACCAGAAGCTCGGTGATGCCGTAGCTCGGGCCCTTGCCTTTTTGGGCAGGCACGTCGGATGAGAGCCATTGGATGTGGCTCACGCCGTCGCTCGCAGCACGACTACTCCCGGTCGGGCAAGCGCCGAGCAATAGCAGGGTTAGGGCGACAGCAAAGCGCATGGTTTTGGCTCCCCTTGATCGCTGCGCTGAAGCCTAGGCAGCGGCGCAAGTATCGGTCCAAACTTCTTGGGCTTGATTCAGGGGCCAAACTGGGTCGCCTGAGCGCGGCTCTTGTAAAACGCGTCGATCTGCGCGGCAAAGCGTTGCAGGTAATCGCCGGTGGCCCCGCGCGCGCTGGCTTGCTTCAACATGGCAACACCCGCGGGCGTGCTCAGCGCCGCGTCGATTAATTGAATCGCAGCCAATCCCCAGCTGTTGCGCGGGCAGGCAAGTCCGACCACCATGAGCTCGGAAACGCCAGCAACGGGGAAGCTGAGCAGGATCTGCTGCCGATCTTCAATCAGCAACATCGCTTGCTCGTACTCAATGGTGTAGTCCAGCCGCTCACGCGCGATCATTTGCAAGATTTGAGTGCCGAAGTCGCTGGGCGCCATCACGCTGATGGCTTTGTTGGGTGCGCGTTCGGCCAGTAACTTGTCTACCGTCGCGCCGTAGCTGCGTTGGTCCACCAAAGCGCCGCGCAGCTGGGTGTTGTTCAATAGGGCGGCCAAGTCGACTTCGCCTGACTTGTTCAAGGGCAAGGCGGCTGCCTTGTCTTTGTTCACGATCAGTCGCAGCGGCGGCGACAACGTGGTGTTCGAAAAGTAGGCAAAGCGTTCGCGCTCAGGATTGCGCACCGCTGAAGCAATGCAAATCCGATCCCCTTGGCGAAGCAATTGCCAGCTGCGCTTGGCATTGGCGGTGATGAGCTGATGTTTGACCTGCGGAACTTGCTGCTTGATGAATTCAAGCATCGGGTCGACAACGCTCTCGTCGCGCAAGAAGTCTCTCGATTTGGGCGACTCGGACTTCAACCAGGTGATGCTGTCAACCGTGACCGTGACCTTTTGGGCCTGTGCCTGTGCCTGCGCGAGCAAGACGCTTGCGCAGAGCAGTGCGGCAGCGAAGGCTTTGTCGATCATGGCTTTCGGCTCCTTGCATGCATACATGCTTGCTTGCTCGACTGGGTCGCTCAGCTTTGTTGCAGCATCTCGATCAGTTCCTTCAAGAACGCCAGCGCCTCTTCCGGGGTGGCGAAATAATACTCGCCGCCGAGGTCAGCGGCGTCGCCGTCGGGGCCTATATGCACAACCGACCAGCCTTGTGCGCCGCCGTCGATGGCGCAGATGCCGAAAGAGCCGGGGGCAAGGTCCTTGGCGGAGCCGGAGGTGACAAAGATGTCGCGGTCGAGATGGGAGTGGTAGCGTTTCACCGCTGCATTGTCGGCTGTCCTATAGTCCGGCCAGCATTGTTATTGGCAGGAGAGTCAAGATGAAAGCAGTTTGGAATGGCGTGGTCGTGGCCGAAAGCGATAAGACGGTCGTCGTCGAAGGCAATCATTACTTCCCGCCCGAGTCGCTCAAGCGTGAGCACACGACCTTCAGCAATCACAGAACCGGCTGCGCCTGGAAGGGTCAGGCCCATTACCTGAGCTTGTTCGTCAAGGGCGAGATGAACCCGGATGCCGTCTGGTTCTACCCCGAGCCGACCGAGGCTGCCGCTGAAATCAAGGGTCACTATGCTTTCTGGAAAGGCGTGCAGATTCAAGAGTGAGCGTTCAGCTGCCGGCAGCAAGGGCGCTGTAGAAGGAGTCCGATGCGCGAATTGATAGACCTGCTGATTGCCCATGGCTTGTTGCTGGTCTTTGTGGTGACCCTGGCGGCGCGCGCCGGCCTGCCGCTGCCGGCTGCACCCATGTTGGTGGTGGTTGGCGGTCTGGCCGCCGAGGGGCAACTCTCCGGCATGGCCGCGCTGGCTGTGGCCGAGCTGGCCAATATTGGCGGCGATGTGATCTGGTTTGTGGCCGGGCGGCGCCATGGCTATCGGGTCATGAAGCTGCTTTGCCGTATTTCGCTGTCGCCCGATGCCTGTGTGCGGCAGAGCGAGGGACTGATCTTGCGCTGGGGCGGGCAGGCCTTGCTGGCGGCCAAGTTTTTGCCCGGCGTTTCGGTGGTGGCCGCACCGATGGCCGGTGCCCTGGGTTTCAGTTGGCGGCGCTTTCTTGCCTATGACTTGTTTGCCGGCCTGCTCTGGAGCGGCACTTTTCTGCTCTTGGGCTGGATGCTGTCGGACCAAATTCAGCAGGTCTTGGACATGCTGGCCAGCGCCGGCTTTGTTGCGCTGGCGGCGCTGGCCTTGATTGTTGTCGGTTTGGTTCTGCGGCGCCTGTGGCAGCGCCGTCGCTTTGCCCGCCGCACCTTGGGCGGGCGCATCACGGTGGCCGAGGCTGCGGCCTTGCAAGACAGTCACGCTGCGCCGGTGTTCATCGATGTGCGCGCCGCCGGCGGCCGCGCGGTGGACCCGCGCCACATCGCCGGCGCATTGCTGCTGGAGATCGATCAACTCAAACACCAAGCGGCCAGCCTGCCGCGCGACCGTGAGTTGGTGCTGTATTGCAATTGCCCCAATGAGGTCAGCGCTGCCTTGGCCGTGACCGTGCTGGCCGAGCAGGGCATCACGCGAGCTCGCGCTTTGGTTGGCGGCCTGGATGCTTGGGCACAGGCCGGGCGGGCGGTGGCCGAGGCCGAATGACATGCTTCAGAGGCGCGGACTTCTGCGCAGCCAAGCAGGGCCAAGTCCACGCGCACGTAACTGATCACAGTTGACGCAGCCGGTCAGCGTCTAAGCAAGCAAGTGCAGTTCTCTTGATGTGCCCAAAGAGATCACCGACTCAGAATGAGTCGGTCGGGGGTTGTCAAAAAGCGTGTGACGCAGCCCAAAAAATTGGCTAGCTCGATGCTGAATCGATCAGGGCTCGCCTGTGGGCTTGCAGCGTCGAAGAAGTTTGCGCTGGCAGCGCTGGGCCGGGCAAGCCGCGGAAGGTTTGCCGCCAAGGCGCGGTTAGAAGTGAAGCTGCCGTATCGCCAAATTGTCGTGCCCGGTTTTTTGAAAACCTGCCGCGCTCGCAAAGGCCTCAAGGCGCGCCAAGCGGCCAAGCAGTTCGGCCGAAAGCCGTGCATCAGAAAAACAAAATCGCGGCATTCGTGATGGATTGGGCATTGGCGGCGCAGCGAGCACAGGCGCCAATTGTTAAATCGACGCAGAATTCGTATCAAGTTGTTACCAGTGGTTCGAAAAGAGCTGCTCTTGGCAGCTGTTTCACCGAGGGCAAACCTGTCGAAAGACAGGGACGCAAAGCTTCCGGCCTAAAGCACGACAGTGTCATGGCAGCGGGGCCGCCGGCCTAGCTGGGCTTTGCCCAGGGCACAAATCGATCAACGAATGTGGTCGGATTGAGCAGGCTGTACAGCGTGGCCCTCGCCTCAAATATTTTTGCGCGCGGCCACCATGACTCCTCACTTCCCCCCAAACCGTTTCGGTTTCCTTCGTACACCTGCTGCGTGGGCCGCCAGTGCTCTGTCATTGACTCTGCTGGGTTGCGGCGGCGGTGCTGAGGAGGCACAAACGCCTGTCAGTGGCAACGCGGTAGCGGCGGCCGAAGCCTCCGTGCTTGTGGAGGGCCGTGTGTTCAAACTCTGGGCGCCCGGCGAAGAGGCCACCGTGCTTGCCGAGCAGCGGCAGGCGGATCCGCAAGCGGATGGCAGCGAGGTACGCCTGATCGTGCGGCTGAACCCGGCGGCGGTGATGGACAGCGGTCGTGCCTATATGCTGAGTGCCACGGCGGCGGGTGAAGGCGGCGAGGGCGCTGAGGGGAGCGCGAGCGACGCAGAAGCCACCGCCGGCGCCCTGCATGCCAAGCAACTGGCCGCCAAGGCCTCGGCTGTTGCGACGGCGGTGGATGCCGTGGTGACGCAGTCGGTCCTGGCGGTGTCGCCGAGGGCACAGGTGCGCCAGCAGTTCTCGCATGCGGTGGAGAGCTTCGTGATCACCGTGCCCTGGGCGCAGGCCCATGAAGTGGCCACCGAGTTGGCGCGCAACCCCAGCGTCGATGCGGTCGAGCCCGACCGCGTGTTTTCGACCGGCCAAGTGGCCGGCGTACGCACCCTGGACGCCCGTGCCTGGGGTGTTGACCGCATTGACCAGCGTGCACGTCTGTTTGACAACAGCTTTCGCCAAAGCCTGAGGGGCGATGGCGTCAACGCTTATGTGCTGGACACTGGTATCAACCCGCACAACGAGTTTGGCGCCCGCTTGGTGGCAGGCTTTTCAGCCATCAACGACGGCCGCGGCACTGGCGACTGCAATGGGCATGGCACCCACGTGGCCGGTACGGTGGGCGGGGCCACCTTGGGTGTGGCGCCCGGCGCGCGTTTGGTGCCGGTGCGGGTGATGGACTGCGGAGGTTCCAGCACTGGCAGCTCGGTGCTGGCGGGGCTGGACTGGGTAGCCGCGAACGGCAAACGTCCCGGCGTGGTGAATATGAGCTTGGGCGGTGGCGCCTCGACGACGCTGGACGCCGCCGTGCAGCGACTGGTAACGGCAGGATTCAGCGTGGTGGCGGCAGCCGGCAATAGCAATGTGGACGCCTGCACCCAGTCTCCCGCGCGAGCTGCAGGCTTGATCACGGTGGCGGCCAGCGACAAAGCCGATGTCAAAGCCAGCTTCTCGAACTGGGGCCAATGTGGCGCCATCTGGGCGCCCGGCACCGCCATCGGCTCGGCCGGCCACGCCTCGACGAGCGCCGTGGTCGCCATGAACGGCACCTCGATGGCCGCACCCCATGCGGCCGGCGCGGTCGCGTTGCTGCTGCAAGCCAGCCCGCAGATGGCGCCGGCCCAAGTGCGGGCGCAACTGCTGGCTCAGGCCAGCCTTAACGCCATCACGGGCGCTTCAGCCTCCACCACCCGCAGCCTGTTGTTCGCGGGTCAGGGCGCCGCTGTGGCACCCGCGCCTACCCCTGCACCGGCACCCACCCCTGCACCGGCACCGGCACCGGCACCCGCGCCCGCGCCCGCGCCGACGGTCAAGCCGGTGCTGTTGCAAAGCATCACGCTGACCAGCAGCGTGCCCTCGACGGGCAACTGGAAGGCCGACGCCGCCGTGAAGGTGGTCAACCAAGCGGGCGCGCCGGTGAGCGGCGCCAAGGTGCTGGCGCGCTTCTCGAATATGGCGGCGGAAGTCAGCTGCACCACGGCCGCCAACGGCCTTTGCAGCATCGCCAGCAGCGCCGCGCCCTGGGCCAACTTGCCTGCGCTGGGCTTTGCCGTCACAGGCATCAGCGGCCCTCAACTGAGCTACACCGGCGGCGTAAAAAGCACCCAAATAGCGCGGCCGGCTGCACCGGTGGCCCTGCTGACGGCACTGAGCGGCACCATGGCACGCAAGACCGCAACGGCGGCCGAATGGACGCCGCAATTCCTGGCCACGCTGAAAGACGCGCGCGGCGCTGCCGTGAGCGGTGCCACCGTCCAAGCCCTGCTGCAAGTCCATGTCGGCGCCCGCGTCGTCGGCCTGCAAACCCTTAGCTGCCTCACCAACGCCGCAGGCCAATGCACGCTGGCTTGGACTGGACCCATCTTGAACGCGGCGCACACAGGCGCCAGCCTACAAGTGCTGGGCGTGCAGCGGGTGTATTTAACCTACCAGCCAGGCGCCATCAGCAGCGCCGTGGTCGGCCGCACCAAGTAAGCATTGCCTTGCGGACATGAGCGAAAAAAAGACCCCGACCAAGATGAATCGGTCGGGGTCTGTCAAAAGCGCGTGACGCTGCCCAAAGACGTGGCTAGCTCGATGCTTGGTCGATCAGGGCTAGCCCGTGGGGCCGCAGCGTTGAAGGTGTTTGCGCTGGCAGCGCTGGGCCGGGCAAGCCGGTGAAGGCTTGCAGCCTGGGCGCTGTTAGAAGTGAATCTGCAGACGCCTAGGAGTTCGGCGGCCTGGTTCGCAACATCGACCTTGGTGTGGGCTTGCGCAAGGGGTTCTTGCGGCCTTGGCTGGAGTGTTGTTGCGTTGTCATGGCCTGTATTTTCACTGGCCGGCCGGCCGCAAAACCCCCAAGAACCGGGCCCAAAGCTTGCCATCTTGTAGGCTGGTTTTCCCGGGCTTTTCCTGACTTCGCCGCCTCAGGGTTTGCGCGTCTTGGCTTCGCGCAGCCAGACTTGCAAGTCAGCGGCGCTGGGCGGCCCCATCACAAACTGCGCGGTCGCACCGGGGCGCAGCAGCGCGATATAAGGCGTCATGCCGCGCCACTGCGGGTTGACCGCGTAGCGCAAGACCTGACCCTGGCCTTCAAAGGCGAGCAGGCGATCGGCCATGCGGTAATGCGGATTCGCCAAGAGGGCTGCGTCCTCGCTGCCGGGTTCTTGATCCATCACGACGGCAATCACCGTGGCGCCGAGCTTTTTGCGCTGTGTCGCCAAGTCTTTGAGCACGGCGGGGCAGTGGACGCAGTCGGTGCTGGAGAACACCACAATCGCCGGCGCTTTCAGCTCGGCTTGCAAGGCTGCCCAGCTTTGCCTGTTGAAGGCTTCGACTTGCTGAGGTGCGGCGGCAGCAGCAAAACTCAGCGTTAGCAGGCTCAGGCCCAGACTCAAACGCAGCAGCTTGACCCAGGCGTGGCTGCGCCGGGCTTCACGCGAGGGCATTGATCTTGAATACATGGGTTTTCTCCGCCGTGCGCCAGAGCGCGTAAATGCCGTCCTTCAGTCGCAACAGGCGCGGGTGGTCGTTGTCCAGCGCGCTGCTGGCCAGTTCTTGCAGCTTGAAGTTGCGCCCGCCATCACTGGAGACCCAGGCGCGCAGGCGATTGGTCTGGCCGTCAAAGCTGCGCCAGACAATCGCCACTTGCTGGCCCGCGGCCATCAGGTCGGCATGCTCGGCGCTCGCATCCGGCAGCGCGCGCACTTCGCCCAGCGGGCGGCCTTGGCTGTCCAGGTGGCCATAGCGCACCGCCGATTCGCCGGCGCGCACGCCGAACCAGACCGCGTGGAAGCCCGCGTCTTTGTCTTCGGCCGGCACCAAACTCGGCCCATGATGCGGGCAGCCGTCGACCGCCCAGCGGTCCAGCGAGGCGCGCTGCATTGCCGGGGCCTCGCCCTCCAAGCGGGCAAAAGCATGGTCGCGCTGATTCGGCTCGAACACATGGCGCCATAGGGCGGCCATGCCGCCTTCGGGCGTCCGGCTCAGGGCGATGCGACAGCATTCGCAGCTGTGGTCGGCCAGCTTGAGGTCGGGCCCAAAGCTAGCGCCGCCGTCCGTGGACTCATTGCGGTACAGCGCTGCACCGCGATAAGGCTTGCCGCGGGCCTTGCTGCTTTCGAGATCGCGCTTGTCTATCCACACCGTGTGCAGCACGCCTTTGGAATCGAAAGCGATGGATTCGAAGCGGTGCGTGATCAGCTGCCGGTTGGCATGCACCGTGACGGGCGCGGCGAAGCTTTTGCCGCTGTCTGCCGAGCGCAGCAGGCGGATATCACCGGTATAGGGTTTGCTCAGCGGCTTGGTATAGCTGATGACCAGCAGCCCGCCCGGCCCGAAGGCCAGCTTGGGGCGGTTTTCACCATCGGCGGACACGCGGTCCTCGCCGATGTCCAGTAGCTTGGGCGCCGCCCAACTGGCGCCTGCGTCCGGGCTGCTTTGCACGAACAAGCGGCCTTGGCTGTCGAGCCCGGTGATCCACAGCTCGCCGCTGGGTGAGAAGGCAGCTCCCGTGCCCAGCGCAGCCTTCGGGGCCTTGCTTGCCGCCTTGACGCCGGCTCCGACTGAAGGTGGAGTCTGTTGCGCCCGGGCCATCATGGGCAGACTCAGCCCCAGGCTAAGGCAAAGGCCCAGACAAAGACTCAAGAGAGAGGGCAGTTTCATCGCAAGGTATCCCATCATCAATAGCTGGCGCGCAGCTCGGTAAAGAAGGTGCGGCCCGGATAGGGGTGGGCCTGGAAGCCGCGCCTGTCCATTGCGTTGTCGAGGCCCAGCGCTAACTCCAATTTCGGTGTGAATTTGTAGCTGCCGCGCAGGTCCACAAAAGTGAAGGATGACACGCCGCCGTACACATTCGGGTTGATGTCGAGGTTGTAGACATCGTTGTAGGCGCGGCCCGAATGGCGCACGCCGACGCTGCCCAGCCACTGCGCGGTGGGCCGGTAGGCGGCCAGCACATTGGCCCGTACCTTGGGTACCCGCAACCACCACTTGCCGACACTTTGCGGGTCGCGTGCATTGGCAATCACCTTGGCGTGAGCGAAGGCCGCGTTCGCATCCAGGCTCAAGCCTTTGAGCAACAGGTCCTGCGCTTGCCAGTCGAGCTCAATGCCATAGGTGCGCACCCGGTCGACGTTGGAAACCCGGGTCACATTGGGGACGACCGAGATATCGGTCTGCCGCAAGATGCTGTCTTTCACATCGTCATGGAACAGCGAGACGCGCAAATGTTGGCGCTCCCAATCCTGCTCGACGCTGAGCTCCAGCGCGTCGGAGCGCTCGGGCTTCAAGTCCGGGTCGCTCTGGGTCACGGCCGTGCTGGTGAGGGTGCCGTTGTACAGCTCTTCGACATTGGGGAAGCGGATGCCACGCCCGTAGCTGGCTTTGATCAAGGTGTCAGGCTGCAGCTCCCAGGCCAGCGAGGCTTTGGGCGAGCTGCCCGACAAGCTGCGCTTGTCATAGGCCAAGACCTTGTTGAAGCTGCCGTCACCGGTGGGCTCGCAGACCACGCCCAGTGCGGGCTTGCAATTGGCCACACGCAGCAATTGTTCGCCGTCTTGCGTGCGGAAATGCTCTTGCCGCAGGCCCACGGTCAGGTCTAAATCCTCGCGCAGTCGCCAAGTGTCTTGGGCATAGGCGGCCAGCACTTCGGTGCGGCCTTGGTAGCGCTGGCTCAGCTCGGTTTCGGTGTTGCGCCAGTCGGTGGCTTTGCGGGTCGGGCTGTCGAGCTGGTAGCTGTTGTGGTGCAGGCCGAAGATCAGCGTGTGGCGCCCATCGCCCCAGTCGCCGGCCACCGGCGTGTAGGCACTCTGCAGCTCGAATGTGTCCCAACCGGTGCCGTCGCGGCGCGTCCACGTGCCTTCGCCGCCGTTCTGTGCCTGTGGGTCAGGCGTATTGGCTTGGCGGGCAATGTCCTTGAGGATGCGGTAGTTGGAATAGACGACCGAGCCGTTCCAGCCGCTTGCGCGTTTGGTCTTCAAAGTCAGGCCGGCATGGCGGTGCAACTCTTCGCGGTTTGAGGGCGCGAAGGCATTGTTCGGGATCACAAAGCTGTTGACGCCGTCGCTGACCGCGCCCGACCAGACGGTGTTGCCGGCTTTGTCTTGCAGAAAAGGGCGGTTGCTGTTGTCGCTGTCATTGGTCCAAAAGCCCAGCATGGCGCTGCCCAGCAGCTCGGGCGTAAAGGCATAGCCGGTTTTGAGCTTGAGGGCGTTTTGCACCGTGTGGTCAATCGCGCCGCCGCTGGCGCCAAAAACAGCGCGCGGCTGGCCCTTGGGGTCGAGGTCGTACTGGATGCCGCTGACGAGTTTGTCGCCCGGTTTGACCGGGTCGAATTTGCCGGTTTTTGCGTTGACGCCGGCCGTGTAGTAGTTCATCGGCTGTGAGGTGGAATCCTGGTGGTTCAGTGTGGCGGTGTACCAAAGGCCGGAGTCCAGGCGATTGCCCACATAGGCCGATAGCTGGCCACCGTTGTAACGCCCGTCTTGGCCGTAGTGTGAAAAGCTTTGGCTGTAGCCGGTCAGCCGCGCCGAGGCCTCGAACGCTTGCGGCGTGCGTTCGGTGATTGCCACCGTGGTGCCTATCGAGTTGCCGGGGTAGATGGCCGAGAAGGGGCCGTAAAGCATATCCACGCGGGCAATCGCTTCGGGCGTGACCATATTCCAGCGCGGGCCGTCGAAGCGACCCAGAAAATTGCTGATCAGGTAACCGTCCACGTAGGCGAGGCCACGGCCGGGCTGCAGCGTGCCGAAGCTGCGCCCGCCAATCATCGCGTTGCGGTCACCGATATAGCGCTTGCGAATGCTGGTGTTGGGCATGTATTTCAGTGCGTCTTCGGGGTTGAAGAGGTTTTGATCACGCAGCTCTTCGGCGGTCTTGCTGGCGCTGCTGCTGGGCAGGTTGGCAGCCAGGCCGGAGCGCAGCGCGACGCCATTGATCAACACAGGGGCGAGTTGGCCCTCGGTGGCGACGCCTTGGGCGGCAGCTGTTTTGCTCAGTGAGAGTGACAGTGAAAAGGCAAGTGTGGCCAGGCTCAGGGCGCTGAGGCGGGCGGCAGGATAAGGGAAGGGCATATTCAAACTAACAAAGCGACGCGCAATGCCGGCGCGGCTTGGCCGTGGCATTGCGTCTGGGGCTTGGGGGGGGCGGCGGCGCTGAGCTGAGCGGCGCCGCGGGGTAGTTAAGTCTGCTTAGACCGCCCGAGGGGGCGCGCGCGATTGCGCCGGCGCCCAAGCATGGGCGCTGTGCGGAGCGCGGTAGAAGCGCTCAGGCATTTCGAAACTCAAGGGCAGCAGAACCATCGCGCTCGCGAGCGCCGCAGGCGGCGGTGCCAGGTCTTGCGTGTGCAGCGCGCAGTAGGGGCAGTTGGCAAACAGGCCGTGTACCGATTCTTGCGAGTCTTGCTGATCGGCCTGCGCCGCCAGCACCGAGTTGCCAGCGCGCGGCGAGACCACGCTGCTGCGGCAGACCTGGCTCCAGGCCACCACATCGCCACGCGCATGCGCCAAGGCCTGCGACAAGGCTGGCATCAGCGCAGCCAGCAGGAAGGTCAGGGCGACCAGCCAGCGGCTTGTGGTTGAGGGGCGAGGGAATCGGGCTTGCACGGGCGGGATTCTAACGACTGCGGCCAGCGCCTACTTGACTGCCATCAAGCCTGGCCTGATCGGCGTCGCCTAAACTGATTGTGCCTTTTCAGGAGTCGATACCCATGTCAATGCCCATTCCCTTGACCAGTTCCGTGGCCAGTTCCATGGCCAAGGCGCCGCTCATTTTTCGCCAGCTGTTTGACCCGGTGTCATCCACCTACACCTATGTGCTTGGCGATTCGGCGTCCGGTGAGGCATTGATCATTGATCCGGTGTTCGAGCATCAGCGCCGCGATGCCGCCTTGCTGCGCGAACTTGGCCTGCGACTGCTGCTGACCTTGGACACCCATGTGCATGCCGACCATGTGACCGGTGCCTGGGGCTTGAAGCAACGCTGTGGCAGCCAGATCATGTTGTCGGAGCAGGCCGGCGCGGAGAACGCCGACCGCCTGCTCAAGCATGGCGATCGGGTGGACTTTGGCTCGCGCTATCTGACCGTGCGCGCCACGCCCGGACATACCAGTGGCTGTTTGAGTTATGTGCTTGACGACCAAAGCATGGCCTTTACCGGAGACAGCCTGTTGATCCGCGGTTGCGGCCGCACCGACTTCCAGCAAGGCAGCCCGCATCTGCTCTATCAGTCGGTTCAGAGCCAGATCCTGTCGCTGCCCGACAGCTGTTTGCTCTATCCAGGGCACGACTATCGCGGCCTGACCGTCACCAGCGTGGCCGAAGAGCGACACTTCAATCCGCGCCTGGGTGGCGCGGTCAATGAAGCCGACTTCACCGGCTATATGAACAATCTTGGCCTACCTCACCCGAAGTTGATGGCCATTGCCGTGCCGGCCAATCTGCGCTGCGGGCGGCCCGAGTCAGATGAGGCGAGCGCTGCGGGTGAGCCCTTGTGGGCGCCGCTGACCTTGACCTTCAGCGGTATCTGGGAGATTCAGCCGACGGTCTTGTCCGAGCGTTTGGCCGAGCTATCCTGCGAGGTCCAGCTGATTGATGTGCGCGAGCCGGCCGAATTCAGCGATGCGCTGGGCCATATCGCCGGGGCCCGCCTGCTGCCGCTGTCGCAACTGCCCGCTCATGCCGATGAGCTGATCGCAGCGAAGCGGCCCGTGGTGGCGATCTGCCGCTCGGGCACGCGCTCAGCGCAGGCGACCGTCTTGCTGCAAAAAGCCGGCTTGACGCAGGTCGCCAATCTGGCCGGCGGCATGTTGCGTTGGCGGGCCGAGTCGCTGCCGGTGGAGGGCAATTCGACTCAGTGAGCCATTGCAGGCGTGGCCGGCGCACCCAGCTGGCGTGCCTCCGCTTTGATCTCAAGCGTTGTGCGCTTCTTGTCTGCGCCCTCAAACACCAAGCTTAGCGGCACGCTGTCGCCGGCCTTGATAGGCGCCTTCAGGTCCATCAGCATCACGTGATAGCCGCCGGGCTTGAGCTCTACCGTCTTGCCGGCCGGCAGCGCCAAGCTGGGCACGGCGCGCATCTGCATCACGTCACCCACCATCGCCATCTCATGCACCTCGACCACGCCGGCCACGCTGGAGCGGACCTCGACGAGACGGCTGTCGGACTTGGCCTTCAATTGAAAAAAAGCGCCCGTGGCTTTTTGCTGCGCGACGGTGGCGCGCACCCAGGGTTGGCTGATTTCGACTTGGGCTGAGGCTTGGCCCGCGCTAAGAATGAGCAGACCGGCGGCTGCGGCTAACAAGGCTTGATGTAGTTTTTTGTTCATGGCTCGATTCTATGCAGCAAGTCCAAGAGCGTGCGGGCCACCACTTTGGTTGCGCCGCGCAGATCGGCCAGATTCAAATGCTCATCGGCGCGTTTGGCATTGCTTTCCAGCACTGTGCGCGGGCCGGCGCCGTAGATCGCCGCCGGGATACCGTATGCGCCATAGAGCCTGACGTCGGTGTAGAGCGGCGTGCCCGAGGTCGGAATCGGCTCGCCGAAGACCGCCTCGCCATGCCTTTGCAGCGCCGCCACCAGGCCTGCGTTGGCCGGGTTTGGTTTCAGCGCATGTGCCAGCAGCAGCCGTTTGATGTCGACGCTGATGCCTGGCAGTTCGGCCACGGCATCGCGAATCACCGCGCGGATATTCGCCTCGACCAGGACAGGGTCTTCCTCGGGGATCATGCGGCGGTCGAGTTTGAACGTGACCTTGCCGGGCACCACATTGGTATTGCTGCCGCCCTCGATGCGCCCAATATTCAGATAGGGGTGGCTGATGCCTTCGATCTCGGAGCTGATTTTTTTGTACAGCTCGTTCTGGGCATAGAGCGCGCTCAGGATGCTAACGCTGGCTTGCAGCGCATCGACGCCGCTGTCCGGGTAGGCGGCATGTGCCGCCTTGCCATGTACCGTTACTTCCATCTGCAGGCAGCCGTTGTGTGCGGTGACGACCTGGTAGCTGAAGCCGGCGGCCAAGAGCAGGTCGGGCTTGCTGAGGCCATGCTTTAGCAGCCAGCCGGGGCCAAGTTCACCGCCGAATTCCTCGTCATAGGTGAAATGCAGTTCGACCCCGCCTTGCAGGGGTACACCGAGTGACTCGAGCGCCCGCAAGGCGAAGCTATAGCTGGCGAAGTCACTCTTGCTGACTGCCGCAGCACGGCCATAGATCTTGCCAGTGAGCAAGTCGCCGACCAGCTCGCCGCTATAGGGGCCATGAGCCCAACCCTCGCCGGGCGGCACCACATCGCCATGGGCGTTCAGCGCGATCACTGGCCCGCCCTCGGCCTTGTCTTGGCTGCAATTTCCGTATTGGCGGCGCACGATCAGATTGGTGATGCTGGCCATGCCCTGGGCCTGCACCAGCTCGGCCGGCACCTCATGCTGCTCGACCTTCAGGCCCATCGCAGTCAACAAGTCGGCCGTGCGCTGGGCATGCGGGCTGTTGTTGCCCGGCGGTGTGTCGGTCGGCACTTGCACCAGCGCTTGCAGAAAGCTGACTTCTTCGGCGAAGTGGGCGTCGACCCAAGCATCTAGTTCGGCATAGCTTTTGTTGTTCTTATTCATAGCGGCTCCTTGGCCAGCTGTTCCAGCAGTTGTTGAAAGGCCCGCACCGCCAACTCGGCGTCGTCATTACTGACTTGCTCCAGCGGGTTGTGGCTGATGCCGCCGTTGCCGCCGCGCACAAACAGCATGGCCTGCGGCAGCAAGCGGTGCAGCATCATCGCGTCATGTCCCGCGCCTGAGGGCAGGCAATGAAGGGGCAGGCCCAAAGCGGCGACCGCCGCCTCCCAACGGGCTTGCCACTGCCCATCGCTGGGTGCGGCGTCGGCCTTCATCGTCGGCGTCAGCGTCCACTGCAGGCCGCGGCGCTGGCAGATCACGGCCAGTGCCGCGCGCACATCGGCGTCCAGCGCGTCGCGGGCGGCGTCGGTGGTGGCGCGCAGATCGAGGCTGAAGCGGCAGCGGCCGGGGATCACATTGATGGAGCCCGCAGGCACCTCCAGCATGCCGACGGTGCCGACGACCTGTTCTTGATGTGTGCCGGCACGTTGCTCGACATAGAGAATCAGTTCGGCCACGGCGGCGGCAGCGTCGCGGCGTCGGTCCATGGGCGTCGTGCCGGCATGTGCGGCCATGCCTATCACCTCGCCGAGATAGCGCACGCTGCCATTGATAGCTGTCACCACGCCCAGCGGCAGGTCCAGCTCGGTCAATACCGGGCCTTGTTCGATATGCAGCTCGACAAAGCCGAGGTAGTGGGTCGGGTCGCGCTGCAGTGCTTGAATGCTGCTTACTTCAGCGGGCAGGCCGGCCGCTTGCATCGCGACGCGCATTGACGTGCCGTCGGCATCGACCTCATCCAACCACGCGGCATCGAACTCGCCTGTCAAGGCGCTGGAGCCCAGAAAGGTCGCTTTGTAGCGCTGGCCTTCTTCCTCGGCAAAAGCGATAACTTCCAAGTCAAACGGCAGGCGCCGGCCGCTGGCGCGCAACTCGCGCACGCACAGCATGGGCACCAGCACGCCGAGGCGGCCATCGTATTTACCGGCGCGGCGCACGGTGTCGTAATGCGAGCCGGTCAGCAGGCGCTTGGCATCAGGTGCGGTACCGCGATAGACGCCGACCACATTCCCGACCGCGTCGATGGCGACTTCATCGAAGCCGCAGTCCTGCCGCATCCAGTCCTGCAATTGGGCGGCGCAGGCAAGGTGCGCGTCGGTCAGGTAGGTGACGGTCAGCTCGCCGGCTTCTTTGAAACCGGGGTCTGAATGCGCAGCCAAGGCTTCGGCCCAATCCCAGACCTGGTTGCCCAGATCGGGCGAGTGGCCGAACTTGTCATTCAAGCGGATCTCGGCGATGCGGTGGATATTGCGCAGGCATTCGGCCAGCTCGTAGTCGGCATGGCCGTCAAGGCGGCGCGCAAAGGTGGCGATGATCTCGGCCCGGCTCAGGCCCAGGCCGCGCGGGCCGCGCACGGCCAAGATAAAGGGCCAGCCAAACTTGGCGCCGTAGGCAGCATTGAGCTGCTGTATCTGTGCGAACTCGGCCGGCGAGCAGTCGGTGAGACCGGCGCGGCCCTGTTCGTCGCTGGATTCGGTCGTCAGGCTTTGGCTCACCAGGCCCGAGCCAGCCAGCTCGGGGTGAGCGCGGATCAGCGCCAATTGCTGATCCCGCCCGGCTTCGCGCACCGCCTTGGCCAGCGCCAGCTTGAGGCCGGCCAGGCTAGCAAAAGGGCGGTCAGCACAGGCCGCTTCAGCCACCCAGGGCGAATGCTCGTAGGTGCCGGACAGCAGTTGCACGAAATCGGCCGCCGTGGCGGCATTCAATTGGGCCAGGGTCAACATGTCTAGCGCTCCCACACAAAAGCAGTCGCGGCGTCAAAAGGATTGGTGGTACGCCAATGGCGGGCAATGTCGATGCGCCGGCAGATCCAGACCCGCTCATGCTTTTCCACATGGTCGAGAAAGCGCTGCAAAGCGCGCATGCGGCCCGGCCGGCCGAGCAAGCGGCAATGCATGCCGACGCTCATCATCTTGGGGACTTCGGATCCTTCCGCGTAAAGCACGTCGAAGCTGTCGCGCAGATACTCGAAAAACTCGTCGCCATGCGAAAAGCCCTGCGGCAGCGCGAAGCGCATATCGTTGCAGTCCAAGGTGTAGGGCACGACCAGATGGGGCGCCAGCGTGCCGTCACTCTTGCGCACCTGCAGCCACAACGGCAGGTCATCACCGTAGTAGTCGCTGTCGTACTCGAAGCCGCCATAGTCGGCCACCAAGCGGCGGGTATTGGGGCTGTCGCGGCCGGTGTACCAGCCGGAGGGGCGTTCACCGCAGAGGCGCTGCAAGACGTCCATGCCCCGCTCCATGTGTTCTCGCTCGGTCGCTTCGTCGATGTTTTGATAATTGATCCAGCGCCAGCCATGACAGGCGATCTCGTGGTTCATCTGCACCATGGCGCTGCACAGCTCGGGGTGGCGCTCCAGGGCCATGGCCACGCCGAACACCGTCAGCGGCAGGCCACGCGACTCGAACTCGCGCAAAAGGCGCCAGACGCCGGCGCGCGAGCCGTACTCATAAATGCTCTCCATCGACAGATGGCGCGCCGGGTAGGCGGGCGGATTGGCCATTTCGGACAGAAACTGCTCCGAGCCGGCGTCGCCATGCAGGACAGCGTTCTCGCCGCCTTCCTCGTAGTTCAGCACGAACTGCACCGCGATGCGGGCCTGGCCCGGCCACTGGGCTTGCGGCGGGTGTTCGCCATAACCGATCAGGTCGCGTGGATAGTTACTTGCTTGGAGCTCAGGTCGCATCGTTTGAAGTCTTGGTTTGCTTGGCCATTCTGTGCCTACACTTTGCCCTAATTCTGAATCAAGGCGCTGATCACATGACGCAGGCAATCACTGACCCCATAGGCAAGCTCACCACCCATGTGCTGGACACCATGCATGGCGCGCCGGCTGCCGGCATGGCACTGCGCCTTTTTCGGCTGGATGGCGATATGCCGGTTTTGTTGAAGTCCCTCAATCTGAACCACGACGGCCGCGCGGACGGACCGCTACTGCAGGGCGCGGACTTGCTGCCTGGCCGCTACCGGCTGATGTTCTACGTGGCGGACTATTTCAAGTCGCGCGGCGTGGTTTTGCCCGAGCCGGCTTTTCTGGATCAGGTGCCGCTGGACTTCGGTATTGCCGATGCGAGTCTGCATTACCACGTGCCCTTGCTGGCCAGCCCCTGGAGCTACTCGACCTACCGCGGCAGCTGAACTATCTTGAGCAGCGTAAACCTATTGTTGGCCGCCTTGCAGGCTGGGCCTGCTGTCCTGGTGCGGGTGGAGCGGGTGCAGGGCAGTGGGCCGCGTGAGGTCGGCGCCTGGATGGCGCTGACAAGCTCAGGTGCTTTGATCGCCACCATAGGCGGCGGCCATCTGGAGTTCGAGGCAAGCGACCATGCACGCTCGCTGCTGGAGGGGCAAGCCTTGCTCGATGGAATCCCCCAGTACGCCGAACTAGGTCGTTCAACCCCCGAGGGGGGAGGCAAGACAGCTCGGGGCGGCCCTGCACTTTCTTTGAAGCGACGCTTCGCGCTTGGCCCGGCCTTGGGCCAATGCTGCGGTGGCGTGGTGGATTTGAGTTTTGAGCTGCTGCCGGCGCGCCCCTCGGCTGCACAGGTCGGCCAGCTGCGTGCGCGCCTGAGTCTGCCCGAGGCGCAGCTTTTGCCGGTGGGACTGTTCGGTGGCGGCCATGTCGGCCGTGCCATCATCGAACTGCTCAGCCGCCTGCCCAGCCGGGTGCAATGGTTCGACAGCCGCGACGAGGTTTTCCCGACGGGCTTGCCCGATCATGTGCAGGCCGAGTACAGCGACCCGGTGCAAGCGGCGGTGCAAGACATCGGCCCTGGTAGCCGAGTCTTGATCATGAGCTTCAGCCATGCCGAGGATCTTGAAGTTCTGGCCGCCTGCCTGCTGCGTCAGCGCCAGCGCGGCGATTTGCCCTTCATAGGCTTGATCGGCAGCAAGAGCAAATGGGCCAGCTTTCAGGCCCGTCTGCGCGAGCGCGGCTTCAGCGAGGCCGAGCTTGGCCGCGTGACTTGCCCTATCGGTTTGCCCGGCATCTTGGCCAAGCAGCCGGAGGTGATTGCGCTGGCCGTGGTGGCGCAACTATTCTCAAACTGGCAAGTGTCGGCATAGTCTGAACGGATCATGTTAGTTGCCAACTTGGCGCGCGGACTTTCATTTGACTGCTGGATCATCGCGGCTTCAACCTGGAGCCCGATATGCAAACCAAACACATCCTCTCCGCCCTGGCCGCCGCTTGCGCGCTCAGCGCCGCCCCTGCCTTCGCCTGGAACACGCTGGACGGCAATGCGCCCCTCGTGATCGCCCACCGTGGCGCCTCCGGCTACATGCCCGAGCACACCCTCGAGGGCTATACCAAGGCCATCCAGTTGGGCGCCAACTACATCGAACCCGACCTGGTGATGACCAAGGACGGCGTGCTGGTGGCGCGCCATGAGCCCATCATCGGCGCTTCGACCAATGTCGCCAGCCTGGCGCAGTTCGCCGGCCGCAAGACGACCAAGACGATTGACGGCGTCACTTACGCAAACGAGTACTTCGTCGAAGACTTCACGCTGGCCGAGTTGAAGACCTTGGGCGCGATGCAGACGCGCGCCGGCCGCCCGACCACGTATGACGGTCAATTCAAGGTGCCGACACTGGACGAGGTGATTGCCTTGGCCAAAGCCAAGAGCATCGAGACTGGCCGCACCATTGGCATCTATCCTGAGCTGAAGCACTCGACCTATATGCAGGGCGTGTCGGTGGCGCAAGGCCGCAGCAAGACTTATTTCGAGGACAAGCTGGTGTCGACACTGCACGCCGCTTATGGCGATAGCGCCAATGCCCCGGTGTTCATCCAGAGCTTCGAGGTCTCGAACCTGCAATACCTGAACACCCGCACCGACATCAAGCTGGTGCAGCTGGTGGACGCCGATGACGTCAACGCGGATGGTTCGATGTCGCTGGTCGCTCCCTACGACAAGCCTTTTGATGTGGCCATCAAGGGCGGCAAGCTGACCTTTGCCGATCTGGTCAGCGATGTGGGCTTGTCTTTCGTTGCCACCTATGCCGACGGCATCGGCCCTTGGAAGCCATACTTGTTGAAGACCGTGGCCGACGGCGTTGACCGCAATGGCGACGGCGCCGTCAATGGCAAGGACCGCCGCGTTGATGGCAGCACAGGCGTGATCGAGTCAGCTCATGCCAATGGCCTGTTCGTGCACACCTGGACTTTCCGCAATGATGCGTCCTTGCTGGGTTTCAGCGACCCGCAAAAGGAAATGGAAGCCTATTTGAAGCTGGGCGTGGACGGCATCTTCACCGACTTCACCGACACCGGTGTGGCTGCAGTGGCTGCCTTGACGCCCGTGCCGGAGCCAGAAAGCTATGCCATGTTGCTGGCTGGCTTGGGTGCATTGGGTCTGGTCGTGCGCCGCCGTCGGGTCGCCTGAGAACTACTACCAGTTCTGAATCAGGCTTAGGGCTGGCCCCAGATCAAGGTCTCGGTCCAGCCCAAGGCGGCAAACTCCGCCGCCCGCTCGTCAGCCTCGCCGGCGCAGAAAAATTCATCCAGCTGCGGCGGGGCCACCGAGCTGCCCGACAGCATCGCGTGGACCTGGCCGCGGTGGTGAATCTGATGCTGGAACAAATGCGCCAGCAGGCGCGTGCGGCTCTCCAGCTGCGGCCGGCCGGGGCGGTCTATCGTGACGATGCGCTCAAGTTGAGCGTCATGCTGCGCCGCGTACAGCCCGCACAGGGCGATCAGGCGCAGGTCTACCTTGCTTTGCGCTTGTTGCAGCTCCGCGCAGCGTTCAATGGGCTCGTCAACAGCAAAAAAACTATAGCAATCGGGGTGCGGTGGCAGACCTTGCTGCTCGCGCTCGAGCGCGTCTACATAGAACCAGTCGACGCATAAATTGTGATTCAGTGTCGCCTTGATGCTGGGGAAGAAGCTGCAGCGCTGGGCTTCGAACTCGGCTTTGCTGAGTTGCGCGCATGCGCTCAACAAGCGTTGATTGGCCCAGCCATTGTTGTAGGCCATGCTCAGCAAGTGCTGGGCCAGGGGGTCAGGTCGTGCCTTGTGCATTGATTTTGTCGGTCTGATGGGACGATACTCAATCCTAGCTCTAAGCTAGGGGTATCGCATTCAGGCCCGGGCGCCGAAGATCCTGGGCTGCCGCCAAGGGGGCGGCATCAGGAGAATCGCATCATGGCCAGCAAGATCACATCCGCCCCAGCGCTCAAGGTCGCCGCGACCAAGCCCAAAGCGCTGTCACTTCATATCGGCTTGAATGCCGTCAGCCCGGCGGCCTATGGCGGCTGGGACGGCCCGCTCGCTGCCTGTGAGTTCGACGCCAATGATATGGCCGCGCTGGCCAAGACCAAGGGCATCAAGCCGACTGTGTTGCTGACCAAAAAGGGTACGCGGGCGGCGGTTCTGAGTCATATGCGCGCGGCCGCCAAGGCCTTGAAGTCGGGCGATTTGTTCTTGCTGACCTATTCCGGGCACGGCGGCCAGGTCGGTGACATCAATGGCGACGAACCCGACAACAAAGACGAAACCTGGTGCCTGTTTGACGGGCAATTGATCGACGACGAGCTCTATCTGGAGCTGAGTCGCTTTGCTGCCGGCGTGCGCGTGCTGGTCTTGTCGGACAGCTGCCACAGCGGCAGCGTCACGCGGGACTTCGCTCCGCCTCCGCCGCCGCCGGGCCAGCGCATCAAGCTGATGCCGGCCGAAGTGGCAAGGCGTGTTTACGCCGAGCACAAGGACTTCTATGACCAATTGCAAGTCGATGTGCTGCGAGAAACCGCCAAGGCAACAACTGACCCCGATGCGGCGCTCGCCCTTGTTGGCGCGGCCTCGCATGCGGCGGCATTGGTGGGCGTCTTCAAGCCGGCCGTGCTCTTGATCTCGGGTTGCCAGGACAACCAGACCTCGATGGACGGCGCCCATAACGGCGCTTTCACCGGCCAGTTGCTGAAGGTCTGGAACGGCGGCGCTTTCACGGGCAACTACGCCAGCTTTCACACGCGTATCCGCGCCGGCCTGCCGCCGACACAGTCGCCCAATCTGTTTGTGCTTGGCAGCAGCGCGGCGACGGCGGCCTTTGTGGCGCAAAAGCCGTTCACGGTCTAACGATAGAAATAGAGACAGCGGGAGCGCAAGATGGCCGAGCCAAGCATTTCGATTCGACTCAACGGGCGTCCGGCCGAGACATTGCGCTTGCCGCCGCTGCTGACCCCGGCGGCGCGCTCGGCCGACAGGCGTGATGACGCCTTTTTGCCCGATGGCTATCTGCAGCCCATCAGCGCCTTCGATATGAGTCCGGCGGCGCGCAGCGCCGATGCGGCGACGCTTGCCCAAACGCACGCGGCCAGCCCGAGCGAGGTGCTGGTGCTTGAATTGGCCGATGGCAGCACGCTGATCACCAGCGCCGAGCGCCTGCGCGACACCTTGTTGCAGACGCACCCGGAGCTGATTGCTCCCGACGGCGCGATCTTGCTGGAGGCCTTGCGTGCGCAGGGCGCGGCGCCCGGTCGTGGTTTGGGCGAGGCGGTCGGTGGCTTGATCAGCAAGGTCTACTCTTTTGCGGTGGGGTCGGTGCCGGATGCCATCATCGACGCCGCCTTGGGTGAGTTGAAGAACAAGGCCGAGTTGGGCATCAGCTGGGCCGGCACCAAGGCCTTGATGTGGGCAATCGAGAAGCAGCTTGCCCAAGAGCCGGGCTTGTACCGCTGGGTTTCGGCAACCGGCAAGGCGCAAGATCTGGAGGCCTGCAACTTTGATGCAAAGCCGCCGCTTGGCGCCATGTTGGTCTTTGTCCATGGCACGGGCTCCAGCACCTTGGGCAGTTTTGGTGAACTGCGCAGCGGCGACCGCGACCTGTGGGGCTCGCTGCAGGCCAAGTTCAGCGGCGGTATCTATGGCTTCGAGCATCGCACCTTGTCGCAAAGCCCGATCGAGAACGCGATTGATCTCGTGCGTGCATTGCCTATCGGCGCGCAAATCTGTCTGGTCTCCCACTCGCGTGGTGGCCTGGTGGCCGACCTGCTGTGCCTGGGGGATTTCGATGCCTTGATCGATGGCTATGCTTTTGCATTTGAAGGCACGGGCGACGCTGATGCGAAGGAAGCCAAGCGCGTCATTGAAGAGCTGGGCGCCGCTCATGCTGAGCAACGCCAGCAATTGCGCCGCCTGGCTGGCCTGCTGCGTGAACGCAAGATAGTCGTGCAGCGCTATGTGCGGGCGGCGTCGCCCGCCAGTGGCACCAAGCTGGCCAGCGGCAACTTCGATGTGTTCTTGTCGGGCGTGCTTACCTTGCTTGGCACAGTCCCGTTTTTCTTCGGCAGCCCGCTCTATTCCGCCTTCAAGCGCGTGGTGATAGAAATCGCCAAGAACCGCACCAATGCGCATCTGGTGCCCGGCATCGAGGCCATGCTGCCGGACTCTCCGATGGCCAGGCTGCTGCATGACGCGCCGGTGCGGGCGGGCACCGAGATGGCCATCATTGCCGGCGACATCCAGGGCGGCAATATGCTGCGCAGACTGGGCGTCATGCTGACCGACTTCTTGTTGTTCGACTTTGATGACAACGACTTGGTCGTCAACACCACATCGATGCTTGCGGGCATTGCCCCGAAGTCGGCCGCGCGGGTCTTGTTCGACCGCGGTGCCGATGTTTCGCATTTCCGCTATTTCGTCAATACCGATACCCGCTCTGCGCTGCGCGATTGGCTGCTGGTGCCTGAGCCCAAGAGCTTGAGCAGCTTCCGCTCGCTGCCCGATCCGGCCGACTATGAGGCGGCGCTGGAAGCCGCAGGCGCCAGCCGGGCGGTGGGTGCGGCCGATAGACCCATCGTCGTTGTGCTGCCCGGCATCATGGGCTCGCATTTGCAGGCTGGCGCCAAGGACCGGGTTTGGTTCGATCCGGCTGACGTCGCGACCGGCGGGCTGGCCAAGATCGAATGGGACAAGCCGGGCGTCGAGGCCGAAGAGCTGTTTGCGATGTTCTACGGGCGTGCCTGCAAGCATTTGGCAGACAGCCATAGGGTCGAGCCATTCCCCTATGACTGGCGCCAACCGCTGGACGTGCTGGCCGAGCGCCTGGGGGAATTTCTCGATCGGCTGATGCGCCAGACGCAGCAGCCGATTCGACTCTTGGCTCACAGCATGGGCGGGCTGGTGGTGCGCGCCTGTATTTACAAACGCCGCGCCATCATTGATCAATTGATGGCCCGCGACGGCGCCCGCCTGATCATGCTCGGCACGCCCAATCAGGGCGCGCATTCGATGGTGGAGAACTTGATCGGCAAGGGCGATACCTTGCGCAAGCTGGTGCGCCTGGACCTGAAGCACGATATGCAGGAGGTGTTGAACATCATCGCCGGCTTCCGTGGTGCTTTGCAGTTACTGCCCAAGCCTGATTTTGTTGACACTTTCCAGGGGCGCCCGGACGGCGGGGGCCTCTACGCCTACCAGGAGGCCGAGACTTGGGCTGTCTTGAAGAACCAGGTGCGCGACTTCTGGTTTGGCGACAAGAAGGCCGGCACGCCCAGCCAAACAGTGCTCGATGCCGCCAGCTGGCTGTGGGCGCAAGACAAGCTGGCCGGCGCGGGTCAGCCGGCGCTGCCGGCCGCCTACGAGGCCAAGAGCATCTATATCTTCGGCCAGGCCCCCAACACGCCTTGCGGTTTACGCGAAGAAGGCACGGGCAGCAATGTGCGCCTGAAAATGGTCGGCACCACGCGCGGCGACGGCACGGTGACCTGGGACTCGGGGCGTATCGGCGGCATTGGGCGCTTTTATTACATGCCTGCGGCCCATGGTGATCTGCTGTCCACCAGCGTTCATTTCACCGCTCTGACCGAACTGCTGAATTCCGGCTCAACTGCCGCTCTGAGCGCGCAAGCGCCGGCAACGCGCGCGATCGAACATGCGCAGCCTGTCAGTTATGACGCCGGCCCGCCGGGTGCCGACGATCCGGATGCGCTCTTGCGCGGTTTGATGGGGGGCTCCTCGCGCAACCGTGTGCCCGCCCGCACGCTTCGGCGTCTGGAGGTGTCGGTCAAGGCGATGGACCTGCGCTTTGTGTCTGACCCGATCTTGGTCGGGCATTACGAGCGAGATCCAATTTCCGGCGCCGAAGCTTTGATCGATCGGGAGCTGTTGAATAAGGAGCTGAGCGAGCGCTACAGCCTGGGGCTTTACGCTGGGGCAAGGGGCACGGCCGCAGTGGTGTTGCGGGTGCGTGGTGATTTTGAGCGGCAGCTTGGTGTGCTGAGCGGCGCGGTCGTCACTGGCTTGGGTTCTTATGACCGGGCCTTGAGCCCGGCCGACTTGACCGAGGCGGTGCGCACCGGCGCGCTGCGCTATTTGCTGCAGGTGATCGACGTGCTGGGCAAGGGCGACCGTGAGGTGCCGCTGGCCAGCTTGTTGCTGGGCTATAACTCTTCGGCCAATCTGACCGTGGCGGCTTCGGTCGAGGCCTTGGTGCGCGGCGTGATGGAAGCCAATGTGCGCTTCTTTGCCGCGACTCGCCTGAATATCCGCATAGGCCGCTTGGACATCATTGAGCTCTACCTGGATACCGCCATTGGTGCCACCTATGCCTTGCGCAACTTGAGCGCGCAGCTGATGGCGCAAGCCGAGAAGCAAGGCACGGCCTTGCTGTGCCAGGGTGAACTGAGCCAGGGTGAGGGCTTCAGGCAGCGCCTCTTTGATGATGGCAACTCCAGCTATTGGCCGCGTTTGATCATTACCGATGCCGAGCGCAGCGAAGCACAGAATGCAGCGGCCCATGCCGGTCGAGCTGCCCCCGTGGCCGACAAGCTGCGCTTTGTTTTCGTCGGCCAGCGGGCGCGCGCCGAGTCGGTCGCCTTGCAGCGGCAGCCAGGCTTGATCGAGATGATGGTGGCGCAGCAGATCAGCATTCCGATATGGAATGAAGATTTCGGCCGCATGCTTTTCCAACTGATGGTGCCGCATGACTTCAAGGATGCGGCGCGCCAACTCGACCGGGTGGTGCTGGTGGTGGATGGCTATACCGCCAATCTGCCGTGGGAGCTGATGCTGGCCGACGACCCGGACCGGCCTTCCGAGGAAAAGCAGCCTTTGGCTTTGCGCACGGCGGTGGTGCGGCAGTTGGCCGCGCAGGTGTTCCGCGCCAGCGTGCGGCAGAGCGTGGCGCGCAGCGCCTTGGTGATTGCCAACCCTTCGGTGGCCGGCTTCTCCAAAGGCTTCCCGCTGCTGAACGGCCAGCCGACCCAGGCGCCGCCGGATCTGCCCGGTGCGCGGGCCGAAGGGGAGGCCTGTGTAGAGTTGCTGACCGGCATGGGCTATGACGTCGAAGCCGTGATCGGGCGTGGCGAGGACTACGGCAGCAAAGCCAGCGATGTGCTTTCCAAGCTTTATGCCCGACCTTGGCGTCTGCTGCATATTTCCGCCCACGGCGTGTTCGATCTGCCGCATGTCGACGGGCGCAATCGCAGCGGCGTGCTGTTGTCGGACGGGCTCTTGATCACGGCCGCCGAAATCATGGCGATGGAGACGGTGCCCGAGCTGGTGTTCCTGAATTGCTGCCATCTGGGGCAGGTCGACAGCGGGCTTGATGGCCCCGGCAGCAACAAGCTGGCCGCCAGCGTGGCGCGCGAGATGATTGCCATCGGCGTGCGTTGTGTGGTGGTGGCGGGCTGGGCGGTCAATGACGAGTCGGCGCGCCTGTTTGGGCAGGTCTTTTATGAGCAGCTCTTGTTGCGGCGCCAGGCCTTTGGTGATGCGGTTTTCAGCGCGCGCAAAGAGGTCTGGAAGGCCTATCCGGCAGACATCACCTGGGGCGCCTTCCAGGCCTATGGCGACCCGGTTTGGTTGGCCGAGCCGGCCGCCGAAGGTGTTGCCGGCAGAGGGCCATGCAGCCGCTATGTGTCACCGGACGAGATGCTTGACGAATTGGCCAGCCTGCGTTCCGAGTTGGCACGGCGCGGGGAGTTTCTCGGGTCACGCGAGTTGCAGGCGGAAATCGATCATGTGGCCGACGCGCTGGCACGCCGCTGCCCGCCGGGTTGGCAGCTGAACCCGCAGCTCCAATATGCCTTGGGCAAAACCTGGTTCGACTTGGGCCAATGGGAGCAGGCCCGCGCCGCTTTTCTGAGTGCTGCGCAAGCGGTTGATCGGATCGGTGGTGTGCCGATCTCGGATCTGGAGAAGCTGGTCGATGTCGAATCAAGATTGGGCGAAAGCCGCGCGGTTGCTGCGCTCGACAAAGCCTTGGCTGGGGACGCGCAGGCCCAGCAGCAAGTGCTGGCCGGCGAGGGCCTGATTGATCTGGCGCTGCGCCGGCTTGACGGGCTGGATGCCCTGGTGGCTGACGGCGATGGGGACGGCGACGGCACTGTCGACGCGGCTGCCGCGCCTTCCAGCTCATCGATGCACAGCGAGCGCACGGCGCTGCGTGGTGCGGCCTGGCAACGCAAGGCCAATTTGCAGGCGCGGCGCTTGCTCAGCGGGCAACTAGACGAGGCTGCCGCAGACGCGGCGGGCCGGCAAATGGCGCATTGCTTGCTGCAAGGTGTCGAGGCCTACCGTGCTGGCGAGGGCCAACCGGGGGCTGAACATTTCAGCCCTTGCCATGCGCTGTACCGCCTGGCTCTGGACGCTTTGACAGACTGGCACAGCCCTGCTGAGAAAGATGCAGCGATCGAGTTGGCACAGCAATGTCGACTCAGCGCTGCGCATAGCTTTGCCATTCAGCCCAGCCCCTGGGACCTGTTGATACAGCCGGAAGCCTTGCTGGTGGAGCGGATGATTGACGGCAAGCTGGGTCGGCCTGACGAAGAAGGGCGCCGCTGGTTTGATGAGTTGGCGGCCAGCTACGCTCAGGCTTTGGGCTGTGTGACGGTGCGGCCTTTGCAGTTGGAGGCGATGGTGGACCGGCTTGAGCGCCTGTCCCGCTTTGTTGATGCGCTCGCGCTGGCGCAGCATGATGATGTGGCCTTGAGTCGCAGCGCCGGGGCTTTGATCGCCTTGGCGCAGACGATTTTGCCCAGCCATGTGGCGCGCAGCGACCGGCATCCGAAGTCAGCGGACAACAAGCCCGGTCGGGCGAAGAAGAGTCGCAAGACTTGAGGCCCGAAAAGCTCGCTACACTTTGCCGCTCGAAGTAATGACGTCGCAGCGGCCTTGATTGACGCGACTTTTCGCAGCTCACAGCGCCCGCCTGTGGTGAGAGGCATTTGATTCTTGGATTGAGACTCATATGGATCTCGCCTATCTGCTTGATTGGGCCGCATTGCTGCTGCGTTGGCTGCATCTGATTGTCGGCATCGCCTGGATCGGCGCCTCCTTCTACTTTGTCTGGCTGGACAACCATCTCGTCGCCCCCGTCGCTGCCGATTTGCGTGCCAAAGGCGTGAGCGGCGAGTTGTGGGCCGTCCATGGCGGCGGCTTTTACAACCCGCAAAAATACATGGTGGCGCCGCCCAATCTGCCCCAGCATTTGCACTGGTTTTATTGGGAAAGCTACTGGACCTGGATCAGCGGCTTCGCGCTCTTTGTGACGCTGTATCTTTTCAATGCGAGCACCTATCTGATCGACCCAAGGGTTCACGCTTGGGAGCCAGCTGCGGCGATTGCGGCAGCCTTGGGCTTTCTGCTCTCGGGCTGGCTGGTCTATGACCAGATTTGCAGGCATCTGGGAAAAACAAAGGATGGCCAGATCGGCAACGACGGTCGGGTCTTGGGCCTGATCGCCGTCTTCGTCGCCGCAGCAACTTGGGCTGCTTGCCAGTTATTCGCCGGCCGCGCCGCGTTCTTGATCATCGGCGCGATGCTGGCGACGATGATGAGCGCCAATGTCTTGGTCTGGATCATTCCCGGCCAGAAGCAGGTGATTGCCGATATGCGCGCCGGCCGCGCGGTCAATCCGGTCTACGGCCAGCGCGGTAAACAGCGCAGCGTGCACAACACCTTCTTCACGCTGCCGGTCTTGATCGCGATGCTCAGCAACCATTACGGCATGCTTTACAGCCATGCGCACAACTGGCTGGTGCTGATTGCACTGATGGCCGTGGGCGTGCTGGTGCGCAGCTATTTCGTCAAGCGGCACAAGGGCGTCAATGCCTGGAGCTTGGTGGCTGCAGCGCTGGCGCTGCTGGCGGCTTTGATCGTGTGGATGGCGCCGGTGCGCGTGCCGCTTGCCGCGCAAGCGGAGGCCCCTAGCTTTGCTGAGGTGCAGACCATCATCACGCAGCGCTGTGTGATGTGCCACAACGCCGACCTCGCTCAGAAGGGGGTGCAGCTGCACACGCAGGCCTTGATCGCGCAGAACGCGCCGCTGATCTATCAACAGGCGGTGCTGCAAAAGCTGATGCCGCTCAACAATGCGACAGGCATCACCGAGGCGGAGCGGGCGCTGCTGGGGCGCTGGTTCGAGATCGGGGCCGGGGCCGGGGCAAAAGTTCGACTCGACTAGATCGGCGACCGAGCCAAACCAAGCCTGCTTGCTTGGCGTGGACGACCTGAGCTCCAACAACAAGGCCGGATATCCCTGTATGCCGATGAATATTGGAGTTCGTGAACTCACTCCAAGCCAGCCTGCTTCAAGGGTTTGCTGGTTTTAGCGATTCAACACGCGTGGTACAAACCGGGCAAATGGGAGGGTCGGCAGCAAGCTTGTGCGGGCCAGCCGAGATACCCAGAAAATGGGGGCGCAGTCGCTGCGATACGTAGCAGCGGAGTTGCCCCGCAGCCTATTTGGCGTCGCAAAACCACTGTCTCACACACAGTCCGGAAAGGCTCAAATGCGAATCGCAGTCTCGCTACTCTCTCTTGCGCTGATGGTTGGATGCGCAGCACCCAACAAAGACCTAAAGCCTGCCGATCCGCAGGCACTTATTGGCGTCTGGAAGGTAGACCTGCGACCGACGCCAACTGCACCGGCGTACTTTCAAGAGTTCGTAGTGTCATCGGTCAATGGAAAGACCTTCTCTGGCACGTTTTATGGCGCGCCCATTGAACAAGCGAGAATCAATACCGACTGGGGTACGGTTCGCATCGCCTTCGTTACATCAGACCAGTCGGGCCCCTACAACCACTCAGCAATTCTCATGGGCAGTCGACTCGAGGGTCTCACAAACTCAACCGGAAGAGACTTCTTGTCGTACTGGAGCGCAGCAAAGCCATAGCCAACATCTGCGCAGCGACGCCTAAGCAGTCGTTCGAGCCGACCCGCAACGGCTGCGCACTCCAGGCTGCCATTTCATCCTGGGCCTTCCGCGCCCAGCCATCGCTCGCCGCTTAACTTCGACGCTAGGCGCCGGACTTCTACAGAAGCAATGACTCCATTTCGCTACGACGCCAGCCGTCGGGTCCTTTGGGTAGATGATCAGCCAAACGACAACCGACCGATTGCCGCCCAACTTGAACGTAGAGGTATTCACATCTCCTACGCCTTATCAACCGGGCTGGCCTTGGCGCTGCTTGCAAAGAACAAATACTTGGCCGTGATCTCGGACATGGGCCGAAAAGAAGGGTCCAGGGAAGGGTTTCATTTGTTGGACAGTATGCGCGGGCGGGACGATCAAACACCTGTGGTTTTTTACGCATCGCTGGACGCGCCGGCGCTGCGCGAGGAGGCGTCACTTCATGACGCCTATGCTTGTACGAACAACGCTGCCGAGCTGATTCGGCTGGTCGAAGAGCTCGCGGCGCACGCCAAATGAATTCGCGTTCAAGTGGGCGCAGCCCGCTAGCTTGGGGTGAATAACGAGAATCCCAAGGACTGCTGAAGTGGGGGAAAGGTCCAGCCTAGAGCATGGGCCTTGAACTGATTGCGGACGCGGGCACAGTGTCCGGGTCAAGTGTCAAGTGCCAGCCGCCGCAGCGTCCTCTGGTAGACCCAGATACTGCCGGGCTGCGCGCACCCACTGCCGGGCCCAGGCGATGCCGGCCAAGGGCGCGCCCCAGTCCTTGTGCGCGGCGCGCACCTTCGCATAGCCTCGCGCCACTGTCTCCGGCGCGTGGCCGGCCAACAGCTCGAAGTTACCGAAGCCAGCTTCGATCAAGACCAGCGCAGCTGCGCCGTTCACGCCTCGCAAGCACATCAGCGCGGCCTGCTGGGCCCAGCGCTGCAGTTGCTGGCGCTCGGCTCCGAGCAGGGCTTGCAGCGTCACTTGCGCGCGCGCTCGGGTGCCGACCTGCAAAAACTCGCCGACCGAGAACAGGCCCGCGCCCTCCAGTCGCTTGAGCTGATCATCAGTGAGGCCGGGCAGACCACCTAGCGCCAGCTCGGGCTGAAACAACTCGCTGGACCACACGCCGGCCAGATTGCTCTTGGGCAGCGGCACCACATCCAGCGTCAGCTTGGACAGCGCAACTGGCTCAATCTGGTCGCCCGGCTGTACAAAGCGGTACTCGATATTGCCCAGCGCCGAGACCTGCACAAACACGCTCGCTTCCAGCTTGAACTCGCGCACGGCGAAGTTGGACATTGCATTGCGCATGGTCGCCATGCGTCCCTGCAGCTCGTCCAATGACTGCTGTACCGCGGTGGCGAAGTCGTCCGGCGCCGAGGGTCGGTCGCGCAACTGGCTGAGTTGCTGTTCGGCCTGCTGCTTTTCGCTTTGCACGCTGCTCAGTTCTTGCTTCAGCGCGTCGATGACGGCTTGCAGATTGGCG
>CAUPEV010000007.1:0-49833 GCA_963510335.1 uncultured Roseateles sp. | reverse complement strand
CGGCGATCAAATAGCCCAAGATCGAGCCTAGCTTGGCCCAGCGTGCCAGCGGCACGGCGATCACGGCCGCAGCCAGGAACACCAGCGGCAAATGCAACCAGCTTGTCGCTTCCATTCAAGTTGCTCCTTGTTCAGGTGCCGGGCGGGCAGTGCCGTCGAGGCGCGGGCGCGGCTGTGCGGCGGGCGTATCGGCACAGAAGTCCGGGTAGTTGAGCAGGTGCTGGACGAAGTTCAAGGCATGCTGCCGCAAAGCCTCGTCATCGACCCGGTGAGCCCGGTGCAGTATCAGCGGCGGCAAGAAACGCATGCCGCACAAATGCGCAGTTTGGGCCTGCGGCAAGAGGAAGTCGGCGATATTGTGTTGATGCAGACCTGCGGCGCTGTAGTCTTCGGCGGCCCCGCCGCTGGAGCTCACCAACCACAGGTCCTTGCCTTGCAAGGCGCTGCCGCCCGGACCATAGGCCCAGCCAAAGCTCAGCACCTCATCAATCCACAGTTTCAGCAGCGCGGGCGAGCTGTACCAATGCAGCGGGTGCAGCCACACCACCAGCTGCGCGCTAGCCAGGGCGCGCTGCTCAGCCTGTATGTCTATGCTGTAGTCGGGGTAGAGCCGGTAGAGATCGCGCAGCTCGATCTCAGGCTCCTGCAGGGCCTCGCCACTGTGTTGCAGGGCCGCGAGCAAAGCCTTGCACACGCGAGACTGGGCCAGCTCGGGGTGAGCCAAAAGGATGAGGATGTTTGCCATGCGTTTTAAAAGTGCGCTCGTGAATCGTTCGCCACACTGTAGCTGCGTCACCAACAGCGCATTTCATGAGTTTCAAGCGCTGCCCATAACGCCGAAAGCCCCAGGCGCTTGTGGCGGCTGGGGCTTGCTGTGCGGCAGGGCAGGTGGGAGGTCCACACGGCGCCTTGGATGCTGCGCCGGCCCAGAGCTTCGCGGAGGTTTCCGCTTGGCTTGCTGATTTGCTGGCTCTTTGAAACCAGTGCAATCAGTGTAGGCAGGCAGGCGCGGCAGAAAATTGCGAATATGCTCTTGTTTGCTCTATATTCGGCAGAATATTGCGCAAACAAACAATCAAGAGGTGGCTTTATGGAAATTGACCGAATTGACCGGCAGATTCTTGAGGTATTGCAAAAAGACGGCCGGATCAACAACCAAGACTTGGCCGAGCGCGTCGGCCTCTCGCCTTCGCCCTGCTTGCGGCGTGTGCGCGCGCTGGAAGACAGCGGCCTGATCGCCGGCTACCGGGCCTTGCTGGATGCCAAGAAACTGGGCCTGAGCCTGATGGCCTTGGTGCACATCTCGATGGACCTGCACACGCCGGAGCGCTTTGCCAACTTTGAGGCCGCCGTGCAGGTCTTGCCCGAGGTGCTGGAATGTCTGCTCATCACCGGTCAGGCGGCCGACTACCAGCTCAAGCTGGTGGTGCGCGATATGGACCACTTCCAAAGCCTGCTGCTCGGCAAGCTCACCCGCATCCAGGGCGTCACCGGCGTGCATTCCAGCTTTGTTTTGCAACAGGTGGTGAGCCGCACTTCGCTGCCGGTCTTGGTCTAAACCCAATACCTCATCCCTTTCATCCCCGCCATCCTGGCTCAACTCTCTTTTGGCCAGGATGAAGGGCATGCGCGGGCATCCGACATTGCCGGGGCTGTGAGCGGCATCTGTCTTAGGCATCTTTGCAGCGCCCAAAGGCGCGGTAGTTTTTCACGCAATAGGCGGACTTGTTGCATGCAAGGCGCCAACGGCAACACGCGCTTACATCTCTTTCCTTTGCCGTCACCCTGCTTCTGACTCGGCTCCCTACAGTCCGCTCCATCGCGCGGCGCTTCCGTTTGCGCAGGCAGTTTGGAGTCGATGTATGTGGCACATTTTTTTGCGTTCTGAGTTCTCCCGCTTGGGCGGCCGCCGGCCGCTTGGGCTGAGCGCCATAGCGCTGGCGACGCTATTGCTGAGTGCTTGCGGCGGAGGCGGTGGCTCTGCCGATGCGCCTGCCGGGCCCGCAACGACGCCCGCCGCCAGCCCGCCGCCCGTCGCCACCGTGCTCAAGCCTGGCAGCCGCGAGGAAGCGATGCGCTTCTTGATGCAGGCCAGCTTTGGCCCCACCGAGGCCAGCATTGCTGCCGTGATGGACAAGGGCTACGAGACCTGGCTGGACGAGCAGTTTGCCAAACCAGCCAGCGCTCACCGGCTGAACTGGGATGCGTCGGACGCCGCCGTCAAGGCGCTCAAAGCCACTGACTCGGCCGGCAGCCGCGAAGTGCTTGACTCCTTCTACAAGGTCGCGATCACCGGTGATGACCAGCTGCGTCAGCGTGTTGCCTATGCGCTGTCGCAAATCATGGTGGTGTCGATGGCGCAAGACAATGTCGGCAACCAGCCGCGCGGCGTGGCCTCATACATGGACACCTTGTCGTCCAACGCCTTCGGCAACTACCGCGTGCTGCTGGAGCAGGTGGCCACGCATCCGACCATGGGTTTGTATCTCTCGCATCTGAAAAACCAGAAAGAAGATGCCAAAACCGGCCGGGTGCCGGATGAGAACTTTGCCCGCGAAGTGATGCAGCTGTTCTCGATCGGCTTGGTCGAGCTGAACGCCGACGGCAGCGCCAAGCTCGAAGCCGGCGCCCCCAAGCCCAGCTACACAGGCGAGGACATCAGCGGCATGGCCAAGGTCTTCACCGGCTTCAGCTGGGATGGCGCGGACACCGCAGACGGCCGCTTCTGGGGCTGGTGCCCGGACTATTGCGACGCAGACCGCAGCCTCAAGTCCATGCAGGGCTATAGCCAGTTTCACTCGATCAGCGAGAAGAAATTCTTGGGCAAAGTGGTGGCCGCGCAGGCCAAGGCCGATCCGGCTGCCAGCCTGCGGGCAGGTCTGGATGCTTTGGCCGGCCACCCCAATGTCGGCCCTTTCATTGGCCGTCAGATGATTCAGCGCCTGGTCACCAGCAACCCCAGCCCAGAGTATGTGGGGCGGGTGTCCAAGGCTTTTGGCGGCGGTGACATGAAGGCGATGGTCAAGGCGATTTTGCTGGACAGCGAAGCACGCGACGCCGGCGTGGCCGCACAAGCCAGCTACGGCAAGCTGCAAGAACCGGTGCTGCGCCTAACGGCGGCCCTGCGCGCACTCGGCGCCAGCAGCGACAGCGGCGCCTGGCTGATCGGTGCGACCGATGACCCGTCCACCCAGCTCGGCCAGTCGCCGCTGCGCTCACCCTCGGTGTTCAACTTCTACCGCCCAGGTTTTGTCGCGCCCGGCAGCGAAAGTGGCGCGGCCAAGCTGACCATGCCCGAGCTGCAATTGGTGCAAGAAACCTCGGTCGCGGGCTATGCCAACTTCATCAAGGGCGGCGTCGCGAGTGGCTTCGGCCAGCGCGGCCTGGATTGGAAGGCCGCCCGCAATGACGTGCAGTTCGACTTGGCACCGCTGATCGCGCTGGCGCCCAAGCCGCTCGAGCTGGTTGAACAAGTCAGCAAGCAGCTGCTAGGGGGGCGCAGCAATGCAGCGCTGAAGGCAGAGATGGTGGCGGCGGTCGAGTCGGTCAAGCTCGACGTGCTGAAGGCCGACGCCAGCAATCAAAAAACCATTGACGATCAGCTGCGCAACCGGGCCAAGCTGGGCGTCTACCTGGCGCTGGTGTCGCCTGAATACCTGGTTCAAAAGTAATGACTTGCGGGTAAGACCTTGGCGCGCAGCGCCATGCTCTGACCCCAACAGCCTAGGACATGTGATGAAAACCAACTCCAACTCCCCCGCCTCCCGTCGCGCCTTTCTCGCCCAGGCTGCCAGCTTTGTCGGCATGGGCGCAGCCGCACCTATGGCCATGAACTTGGCCGCGCTGGGCAGCGCCAACGCGCAAACCGCGGGTGACTACAAGGCCTTGGTCTGCGTCTTTTTGTTCGGCGGCAATGACGCCTTCAATATGGTCTTGCCGACCGATGCTCAGTCCTGGGCCGCCTACAGCCAGGTGCGCAATCAAGCGCCCGAGTCGATCGCCTTGCTGGCGCCCGGCACGGCCCCGCAGCTGAATGCCGCTGCGGGCTCGCCCGAGCGACTCGGCGGCGTGCTCGCCATCAACCCTATCACGGCACAAGGCCGCACTTTCGGGCTGCACCCCTGCATGGCTGGCGTGCGTGATCTGTTCGCCGCTGGGCGTTTGGCGGTACTGCCCAATATCGGACCCTTGGTGCGGCCCAGCACCAAGGCCGACTTGAAGATCGCCAGCTTTGCTCGGCCGGCCGGCCTCTATTCGCACAATGACCAGCAATCGACCTGGCAAGCCCTGACCCCCGAAGGCGCCACCATAGGTTGGGGCGGTCGCTTCGCCGACCTCTTGATGGCGGGCAATAGCCAGCCCATCTTCAGCGCCATCTCGGCCGGCGGCAACGCGGTCTTTTTGAGCGGCCAGCAGGCCTTGCAGTATCAGATCAGCACGCGCGGCGCGATTCGCATCGGCGGCAGCGAGGCCAGCCTGTTCGGGTCCAGCAGCGCGCTCGAGCGCATGAAGACCATCATGCGTGGCGGCCGCAGCAACGACTTGATCGCGCGCGACCACGCCGCTGTGGTGAGCCGCTCACTGTCGGCCGAGGCTTTGATTGGCAGCGCCTTGCCGGCCGCCAACCTGGCCCCCTATGGCACGCCGGGCCTGGCCAATGGCGCAGCCGATCCGCTCTTGCAATACGACAACCCCTCAACCGGCGCCAAGGCCAGCAACTCACTGGCGCAACAGCTCCAGGTGGTGGCACGCACCATGGGCGCACGCAGCGCCTTGGGGGCCGGCCGGCAAGTCTTTTTCGTCAGCCTGGGCGGCTTTGACACGCATGACGGCCAGAACCGCGGGCACGCTGAACTGATGGCCAAGCTCTCCCATGCCTTGGCCTACTTCGACAACACCTTGGGCGCCATGGGTTTGCGCAACAACGTCACTACCTTCACCGCCAGCGACTTCGGTCGCACCTTCACCAGCAATGGCGACGGCACCGACCACGGCTGGGGCAGCCACCATTTCGTCATGGGCGGCGCGGTCAAGGGCCGTGAGTTTTACGGCAATTTTCCGGCCCTGGGCAGCAAGAACGCGAAGAACAACGACTTCGACAGCAGCCCCAATCAGCTCGGCAATGGCAGTTTGTTGCCCGAAACATCGGTCGAGCAACTCGGCGCCACCTTGGGGCGCTGGATGGGCGTCAGCGAAGGCAGTCTGGCCGATATCTTCCCGAACCTGAAGAACTTTGACGCGGCGAAGCGGGATCTCGGCTTTATGGCCTGATATAGAGCACCCTGAGATGGAGCCTCAGGGCAAGGCCCGCTTGATCGACATCGCCGCGTCGGTACTCAGATGGCGCAAGGCCGCCTGCTCGCGCTGGCCCCAGGGTGCGTTGGCAGCCCGCTCCAGCACCAGCACGCCAAGATTGCCTTCGTCACCGATCATGGGCGCAAACACGCGCAGCAGCTGGGCATCACGCGGCTCGCTGCGCTCGACCCAATCGCGCCAGCAACTGGCGCAAAGCTTGTCCGGTGCATCGGCGGCAATCTCGAAAGCCAAGCCCTCATGCTCGCCGCGTGCTGACTCGGCCATGGCCAGCAGTTTGCCGCCTGGCCGTGGGCGGTAGATCGCCAATACCTCAAGGTCAAGCAGCGACTTCAGCGCCCGACTCAGCGCCGAGAACACCAGGCCGGGGCTGGGCTGGCGCCAAATCTCCCGACTCAGCACCACCAACTGTTGCAGTTGCTCAAGCTCGCCTTGCAGCTTGCTCAAGCGTTCATCTTTGCCTTGGGCCAAGCGACGCGCCTGCAGGCGCTCGGTGCGCGCCATTTCGACTTGCTGGCGCGCATGCTTGGAGGTGATGTTCCAGACGCTCTGGCGCGCTGCCGTAGCGCGCTGCGCCATCGCATAGGCTTGCTCATAGCGGCCGGCTTGGCCCAAGGTCTCGGCGGCTGCGTCAAGCAGGCTCGGTGGTGTTTGATAGCCCGCCACCGCCTCGGCCTGCTCCAAGGCCTGGTTCAGCCAGGCCAGCACCATATCCGGCGTGCCGCCGCTGCGCCGCTCGATCTCGGCCAATAATTGCCGAAGCTCGACCAGCATGATTTTTTGCTGTTGGCCGGCCATCTGTTGGGCGGCCTCCAATGCCAGCGCCCGCGCCTCGTCCAGGCGCTTCAGGTGCATCAGTGCGCGCGCGCGACCCAGCACCACGTCGCTATGCATATCGGAGGCATGGGCGATGCTTTCATGCTTGTCCAGCAGCTCGAAATGCGCCAGCGCCTCGCCGTAATGGCCGTCATCAAGCTCGGCCTGGCCGAGATAGTTCAAAGCCATCATGGCGGCGCGGCTGTGCGGGTGGCGTTGCAGGGTTTGCAGGCATTCGCGCAGCAACTCGCGCGCCGACTCGGTTTGCCCAACGCGCCGCAGCGCTTCGCCGGTATGGGCCAGACAAAGGCCAATTGCCCCCGGCCACTGCACCTTGCGCGCCAGCGTCAGGCCCTTCTTGAGCCAGCGCAGCGCCGATTCAAAGTCTGAAATGCTGGTGTAGGTATAGCCCTGGTTGGAGGCCGCCGCAATCGCCCGCTTGATTTGGCCGGTCTCCATGCTGCCTTCATAGGCCCAGTCCAGCCAGCGGCTCGCTTCGCCGTAGTTGTCGGCCAAGCCATGCTCAAGCGCGCGGAAGTCGGCCAGCGCCGCCGCGCACATCGGTGACAAGCCCTCGATGCTGTGTGGCAGCTGCTCGGACCAAGTCGCTTGTGCCAGCTCAAAATCGCGGAACAAATCACTGCGCGCCAGGGTTGCGCGGAAGTAGAGCTGGCGCTCTTCGTCTTGCGCCTGATCGGCGCAGTCCAGCGCGCTTTGCAAAGCATCGCGTTGCAGATCGACTTCGCCGCAGTCGAACTGTATGCAGGCGGCCAGCCAATGCGCATCAGCCAGCCCGATCGGATTGGGTGGGTTGTCGAACTCGCTGCGCGCCTTGGCCAGGCTCTCCCAAGCCTGCGGGTGGCGCATCATCAGCATCGCCACTTCGCCTTGCACCAGGTGCAGGCGGCCGCGCATCGAGGCCAAAACGGCCGGGTCCATGAAGGCGGTTTGCTCTTGTTCCTGCGCCAATTCCTGCAGCAGCTCAGTGGCAAGCGCGTCGGCGCGAGGGCAATTGAACTGACGCGAACCCCAGGCCACAAACAGCCGCAAGCTCCAGTCGTCTCGCTCGATCAGTTGTTGACTTGCAGCCTGAACCTCGCGCTCCAAAGGGAACAAGGCCAGCTCATGTGAAAACACCGCCATCGCCATCACCTCGTCGCTTTGAGACCGAATGCGGCACAGTCTAAGCGTATCTGCCCCCAGCAGGCTTTGGAAAAGGGCGGTAACCGGGCCTATTCATAGACGGTTGACCTTGCCGGGCGTGTCACTGCTAGCCATGCTTGACGAAGCTGCACAAGGGCAATGCTTCCAGAGCTGAGCGGCTGGCGCTGAATGCAGAGCGCTTGGAGCGCGATTGACGCGCCCTCGAGCTGGAAACCCAATGGAGCACGATCGCTATTGCTTCCTGCATCGCGTTTCGCACTCAAGCCCAGACCCCAGAGTCGCAAGCCGCTTGAGCTCGCGCGCGTGTTACAGACTCTTCATGACAAGCTGCCTATCCGCCTATCCGCCTATCCGCCATGCCGTCGAGACGACCTGGCGAATAGGCCGCTGCCAGGCCGATCGAACAGATTTTTTGGCCGAATCATCAGCCATCTGAGTAACCCCCTAGTTCATGGGCATGCGGTAGTCAATGCAGATTCGCGCTGCTAGCATCCAGGCGCTTCTTTCATATCGAGGGGCTGGCCGCTTGGCGCGGGCTCCAATAACGGAGGACTACCTTGAATACTCTCTATTCGCGCCTGCGGCGCCGTTTGATTGGGGGCTTGGTCTTGCTGTGGGGCTTGGCGGCGCAGGCAGCCCCCGTGCTCGTCACACTTGACACGCATCTGCTGGCCGGCAGCAGCGCGCAGCTCGCGTTTGATCTGATCGACGGCGGTGCGCCGTCCAATAGCCTGCAGATCAGCGCTTTTGCCACCGATGGCGTGCTGGGCGCCAGCAGCGCAACAGGCGGCGTCAGCGGCCAGCTGCCGGGCACGGTGAACTTGAATGACAGCAGCTTTTTCAATGAGTATGTGCAGGCGCTGGTGTTCGGCAATTGGCTGAGCTTCGTTTTCGACAGCAGCGATCTGGCGAGCGGCGGCTCCTTGCCGGATGGCTTTTCGCTTTTTGTGCTTGATGCCAATGGCCAGCCTTTGCTGAGCACGGCCGACCCAACCGGCGCCAACGCCTCCTTGCTGTACAGCTTGGGCGAAGCGCAAGGGCTGCAGCTGTTCCAGTCTGATTTGCTGACTATCAGCGCGCAGCCACAGTCGACGGCGGTGCCAGAGCCGGGCAGCTTGGCTTTGCTGGTGATTGCCGGCCTGGCCTTGCTGCTGGTGGGGCGGGCCGGGCCCCGAGTGCGACTGTTTGGAGGCACTTCGGCGCGACTGTTGATGCTGGGCGCCCTGCTCAGCGGCCAGGCCGCCTGGGCCGCAGATTTGACAGCGCAGCTGAGCATCAGCAAGACGGCGCTGGTGCTGAATCGCAGCAGCAATACCTTTGACACCGTGGTGACGCTGCGCAATCAGGGCAGTGATCCGATCAGCGGCCCGCTGCAGCTGACGATGGCGTCAATTGCACCCGCGAACGTGGCGCTTTACAACAGCGCCGGGCGCAACAGCCTGTCCCAGGACTATGTGCTGGTGCCCTTGAAGCAGGGCCTGCTGGCTCCCGGCGCCAGCGCTTCGGTGCCGGTTAAATTGATCAATACCGGCCGGGCGGTGACGCAGCTGCAGTTCAGCGTCCACGGCACGCGCTTGGATGCGGCCCATGCCAGCATGCTGCAGGTCAATGCCTTCTATGCCGATGGTGCGCAAGGCGATCAAAAAGGCGCGCCGGTCGGTGCGGGATTCAACGTCAAGATTGATGGTTATGTGCGCGGCACGACCGATGCCAATGGTCGTCTCAGCGTCCTGGTGCCGACCAGCGCCAAGACGGTGGCGGTGACCCAGTCCCCGAACGGCGCCGGCTCTGCCTTGCTGAACGGTTTGCTGGCCGGGCAGAACGCTTCGGTCGATGTCTTGGTAGGCGATGGTGGTGAGGTCTATGCCGAGGGTTCGCTGCGCTTTGACCAAGTACAGCAGCTGCTCTTGGCCCGCAATGCGACGCGCGTCTCGCTGCGCTTCATGCGCGATGAGCAAACAGTGCGCTTGGGGCTGGTGAACTTTGTACAACTCAGCAATGTGCTGGGTCAGAGCAGCAATCTCAGCAGCTTGTTCAGCATCCAGTCCGACGGCACGGTCAGCGCCTCGCCGGCCGCCTTCTATCAGGCTTTGGCTGGTTTCAACGGCCGTGCCACGCTGACCCTGGATGGTGAAGATGTGGACGGCCAAGCCGTCAACGGCAAGGCTTCGTTCTACCTGTCTGATTTCAAGACGCGCGTGCAGTTGCAAGCCCCGCCGTCCAAGCCCGGCCTGAGCCTGGCCGGCGTGCGCATCGTCGCCACTGTGCTCAACACCGATGTGTTGCTGCGGGCCGAGTCGGACGCCAATGGCTTCATCACTTTGCCGGATCTGCCGGGCGGCAATATCTCCCTGGAGTCCACCACCACGGCGGATGGCCTGAGCTATACCGGCCAGGGCACGGCGGTTTTGAACAAGCATTCGCTCGTCAAGCTGACGCTGCGCGGCCCCAGTGACATTCTGAACAATGTGCCGGCGATTTCGGTTCAGCCTCTGCCCGCTGGCATGGGCCTGACTTCAGCTCAACTGACTTTGCTGGGCTCGCCTGCTGTGGGCGCAGCAGCGGCAGCAGGGTCGGCCGAGGTGGCCATCTTCTCTGCGACCGAATTGGCCGAGCGCCAGGCCTATGCCAACCGAGTCGGTGGCGCGCATGCCAAGCTGGCCGCCGGTGGCAGCAAGGCGGCAAGTGCGGCGACCGCCAGCTCGGTGACGATCAATGTGTCGGCGGGTGCTCAGAACGCCCAGATCGAACAATCGGCCCAGCTCAAACTGCCCAAGGGCACCAAAAAGGCCCTGCTCAGCTACACCGTGGCGACGGCCGAGTACCCCACCTATGTGCTGGCGCAAAGCGTCTACAACGATGTTTGGAGTCTGTCGGTGCTGGCTTCCACTGGCAACTCGCTTTATGACATCACCCGGCAAGTCAACTCACAGCTGACGCAGGAGCCGGTCTGGCTGAGCAACGGCAGCACCGGCTTGATCAAGAAGGAGTTCGATGTCAGCGCGCTGACCGCGACAGCCGAGGCCACGCTGATCCTGCGCGCCACGGCCGTCAATATCGGCGACGGCATCTTGCCGACCTCGGTGTCGGCGAAATTGGATTCGGCTCAGCAACTGACCATCGGCGAGATCACGCCGGACGCTGTCAATAGCCAGAACGACGGCAGCTTCTACAGCGTGCCCCGTAGCGGCGCCAGCAACAGCAATCAACGCAGCTTCACCGTGCAGATCACCAAGCCATCGGGCTCGACGCTGAGCTTTGCCAACGTCAAACTGCTCAACGGGGCGAGCGCCAACCTGATGGAGGTCTTGGCAGACACGGCGCCCGGCTCGGCCGGTGTCACGGTCGAGGCAGAAGATGACACCAGTGCCCGCCTGAAAATTCGCACAACCATACAAAACCCGGCGTCCACCATTGCCGGCACGCCGCCGCCCACGCGCGACCTCGGCTATCGCTTCAAGATCAAGGGCAAAGACAGCGAAGGCGCCGAGATCAGCGATGAAAAGGACCTCAGCGGCAAGCGTTCCTTGTGGCGCATGCCCGATGTGATTGGCCGTTACGGCAGCCGTGACACCGGCGGCGATGACTGGGCCGCGCGTGGCACTTACAACTGGATGGCGGCCAATACCGGCATCCTGCGCCAAGTCAATGATGTCAGCGGCGAACATGGCATCGACCTCGGCCACCAAACTCACGCGCGCGGCACCGATATCGACATGTTCCACTTCTATCTGTTCCCGGGCGTGACGACGGCGCCGGGCCAGGGTATGGCCAATTTCAACCTCTTGCGCGCCGACGTGGTGGCCGCTTTTGGCACCCTGGTGACGCCACCCGCTCAGCCGCCGGCCGCCGCCGTGCAAGCGCGCGGCCGGGTGCAGGCCTGGATCGCCGACACCCGCACCGGCCTGACCAATCTGGCCGCACCGGCTGCGGTGTCGGCGGTGATTCACTGCGCCGGCCCAGCCGCCAACGGCCTGCCGGCCGGCTGGTGCCGCACCTTGCTGACCCAGGGCACGGCCACGATGACGACACCGCAGCCGGGTGGCCCGGCCTTGGTTCGTACGCTGGACTTCGGCAATGGCGCTTATGTCAACGCCAAGATGCTCAACAACAATGTCCACAATGACCATATCCACATCACGCTGATTCCAGGGCAGATCGGGGAATGATTTCCTGATGGCCTGAACGGCTGTTGATGAGGGCCGGCTTTTGCCGGCCCTTTTTCTTGGGGCGAAGCAGTAGCAGGGCAGCGCAGCGGCTTATTCGCCCAGCACCCTCAGAATGTCAGTTCCATAGGCTTCCAGCTTTTTCGCACCGACGCCGCTGATCTGCGCCAGTTCATCCAGCGTTTGTGGCTGCTGCTTGGCCATCTCGGCCAAGGTGACGTTCTGGAAGATCACATAAGCCGGCAAGCTGTGCTCTTTGGCCACCTCGGCGCGCCAGGCTTTGAGTTGCTCGAAGCGAGCTTGGGCGTCCTCGTCCAACTCGATGGGCGCTGCGCTTCGGCCGGAGCTTCCAGGTTTGCTGCTGCGTGTCAGCTTGCCCTTCTTGGGCGCCACCGTCGGCACGCGCAAGCGCAGTTGCACCTCGCCCTTCAGCACCGCGCGCGCGCTGTCGGCCAGCGCCAGTGTCATGTACTCGCCCTCGGTCACCACATGGCCCAGCGCGATCAGTTGGCGCAGCACGGCGCGCCATTGCGCTTCCGGCAGCTCGGCCCCTATGCCCCAGGTGCTGAGTGTCTGGTGGCCGTATTGCGTGACCTTGTCGGTCACCTTGCCGCGCAGCACGTCGATCAGATGGCCGGCGCCGAAGCGCTGGCCGCCGTTCTGGTGAAAGCGGTAGATGCAGCTCAAGAGCTTGCGCGAGGCGTCGGTGCCGTCCCAGGTGGCCGGTGGGTTCAAGCAGTTGTCGCAATTTCCGCAAAAGTAACGGACCCCCACGTCGCTGCGCTCCTGCCCCCCGAGGGGGCGCAGCCCGCCTTGGGGCGGCCCGGCGGTGGGCAGGCTGACTTCGCCGAAGTAACCAAGTAAACGAGCGCGCCGACAATCGGTCGCCTCGGCCAGCGCCAGCAGCGCATCGAGCTTGCCGCGCTGGCCTTTTTTGAATTCCTCGCCGGCCGGGCTTTCGTCGATCATGCGGCGCTGGTTCACCACATCGGCCAGGCCATAAGCCATCCAGGCCTCGGCCGGTGCGCCATCGCGGCCGGCACGGCCGGTCTCCTGGTAATAGCTCTCGATGTTCTTGGGCAGGTCCAGGTGCGCGACGAAGCGCACATCGGGCTTGTCTATGCCCATGCCGAAGGCAATCGTCGCCACCATCACGACGCTGTCTTCGCGCAAGAAGCGGTCCTGGTGACGCAGGCGCACGGCCGCGTCCAGGCCGGCGTGATAGGGCAAGGCCTTCAGCCCTTCGGCCTCCAGCCAAGCGGCGGTTTCTTCGACCTTTTTACGGCTTTGGCAATAGACGATGCCGGCGTCGTCCTCGTGTTCATCACGTATGAAGCGCAAGAGCTGCTCGCGCGGCTTGTCTTTCTCGACGATGGCGTAGCGGATGTTCGGGCGGTCAAACGAGGAGATAAAGATCTGCGCGGCATCTAACTTGAGCCGCTCGATGATGTCGGCGCGGGTCAGATCATCGGCGGTGGCCGTCAGCGCGATGCGGGGGACTTCGGGGTAACGTTCGTGCAGCAGGCTCAGTGCCAGGTATTCGCTGCGGAAGTCATGTCCCCATTGGCTGACGCAATGCGCTTCGTCGATGGCGAACAGGCTCAGCAGCCCGCGCTCATACAGCGAGTCGAGCTGGGCCAGAAAACGAGGGTTGGTGATGCGCTCGGGCGCCGCGTACAGCATCACCAGGCGCCCGCTCATCATCTCGCGCTCGACATGCGCGGCCTGTTCGCCCGACAGCGTCGAGTTCAGAAAGGCGGCGTGCACGCCCGCTTCTTCGAGCGCGCCGACCTGGTCATGCATCAAGGCGATCAAGGGACTGACGACGACGCTGACGCCCAGCCCTGCGCGGTGGCGGGCGATGGCCGGGATCTGATAGCACAGGCTTTTGCCGCCGCCGGTCGGCATCAGCACCAGCGCGTCGCCGTTGGCTCTGACGTGATCGACGATCTGGCCTTGGGCGCCGCGAAAGGCGCTGTAGCCGAACACCTCTTGCAGGATGGCGAGCGGCGTGCCGGCTTGGGTGGGGGGAGCGTGGGGGGCTTGAATGCTCATTTTCGAGCGCAATGGTACGCGCCTTGTCGTTTCGCCCGCGGGCGGCGCGGGCCACCCCCCGATATGAGGGTTCCTGTGGCTGATTGTGGATTTGCATGGGCCGTTCGGACTATGGCTGTCATGGCGATGACTCCCGCGGTGGGCACAGTCCGGCACTGCGGCTGCGATGCGGCCCCGAGTCACTCCAGTCATTCACCCAGTTAGCAGCACCCAGGAGCCAGCCATGAAGGGCATCAAGCACCCCCGCAATGACGAGACGATCAACCCGTCCGGTAATGCATCCATTTACGACGTGATCGACGGCATCGACGCCAGCCGCCGCACCTTCATCAAGGGCTCGGTCGGCACGACCGCCCTGGCCGCCGCCGGCGGCTTGACTTTGTCCGGCCTGGTGAACACCGTGCAAGCCGGCCCAGTGCCTGCCGGCCTGGGCTTCCCCGGTATCGGTTTCGAAAGCGTGCCGGCCAGCGTGTCGATCACGACAGCGCCAGCACTGCCGGCCGTGGCCGACAAGATCACCGTGCCAACGGGCTACAAGGCCGAGCTGTTCGTCGCCTGGGGTGACGCCATCATGCCGGGTGGCGTGGCTTTCGCTCCCGACGCCAGCAACACCGCTGCCGAGCAAGCCAAGCAGTTTGGCGCGCACAACGACGGCATGGCTTTCTTCCCGTTCACCGGTGCAGACGGCAAGCCGGCCTCGGACCGTGGCATCTTGGCCATCAATAACGAGTACACGCATGAAGAAATCCTGACGCCTGCAGGCATTGCCGGCGCCAGCATCGCTGCCGTGCGCAAGTCGCAGGCCGCGCATGGCGTGTCCATCCTCGAAGCGCGCCGCCGCAATGGCAAATGGGCCGTGGTCAAGACCTCGCCCTATGGCCGCCGCCTGACCGCCAACACCAAGACGCGCATCTCCGGCCCCGCCGCTGGCCACGCCTTGATGAAGGCCAATGAGTACCTGATCAACGAGAACGGCAGCTTCCCGACCGGCCAGCAGACCGATGGTTTCAGCGCTTACGGCACCATCAACAACTGCGCCAACGGTGTGACGCCTTGGGGCACTTACCTGACTTGCGAAGAGAACTTCAACGGCAATTTCGGCTCCAACGCCGCGCTGCCGACCACCGCCTCGGGCGAAGTGGGCAAGCTCTACAACCGTTATGGTTTCTCGAATGTCGGCTTTGCCTACAACTGGCACAAGCATGACCCACGCTTCGATTTGAGCGTCAACCCGAACGAATCCAATTTGTTCGGCTGGGTGGTTGAGGTTGACCCCTACGATCCTAAGAGCGTGCCGGTCAAGCGCACCGCACTGGGCCGTATCAAGCATGAGAGCGCCCAGTACGTGGTCGACGCTGCCGGCCATCTGGCCGTCTATATGGGCGACGACGAGCGCAACGAGTACATCTACAAATTCGTCAGCGCCGGCAAGTACAACCCGAGCAACCGCGTCGCCAACCGCGATCTGCTGGACGCCGGCACGCTGTATGTGGCCAAGTTCGCGTCCGATATGACCGGCCAGTGGATCGCTTTGCAGCCCGGCACCGTCGGTGTTGACGGCAAGGCGCTGCGTGATAACGCCAATTTCGCCGGCGCCAATGACGCCGAAGTGCTGGCCAAGATCCTGATCAAGACCCGCATGGCCGCCGACGCTGTTGGCGCCACCATGATGGATCGCCCCGAGTGGACCGGCGCGCGCCCCCGCATCGGTGGCTTCAACAAGATCGAGATCTATTGCACGCTGACCAATAACAACCGCCGTGGCACCGCCACTGCCTCAAGCAACAAGGCTGACGGTTCCACCACGGCTGCCTCGGCACGCCCACCGGTCGACGCCGCCAACCCGCGCGAAGACAATATCTACGGCCACATCATTCGTTGGCAGGAAGATGGCGATTCGGTCAAGGCAGCCACCTTCAGCTGGAACCTGTTCCTGCAAGCCGGTGACACCAAGACCAGCAAGGCGCCAAAGCCGACCAATAACTACAAGGGCAATATCGTTGCCGACCCCTTCGGCAGCGCTGACTTTGGCGCACCGGACGGCTTGTGGTTCGACCATTTCGGCCGCCTGTGGGTGCAGACCGACCAGATCGGTGACGCTTCCGGCGACTGGAAGAATATCGGCGCCAACTGCATGGTCTGCGCCGACCCGAACACCGGCATGAGCCGCCGTTTCCTGACCTCGCCAAATGGCTGCGAAGTCACCGGCATGGCCATGAGCCCCGATGGCAAGACCATGTGGGTGGGTGTGCAGCATCCCGGCGAAGGCTCGCCTGCCAGCGACCCAGAGAAGATCTCCAAGTGGCCCGCCAATCAGTGGGGCGTCGAGTCCGACGGCGTCACCTCGCTGCCTTTCGGCCGCCCACGCTCGAGCGTGGTGGTGATCACCAAGGACGACGGCGGCATCATCGGTAGCTAAGCAGCGCTTCGCGATCCAACACAACATTCACAAGAAAGACCTTTATGAACAAGCAAATTTTTGCAGCCCTCGGCTTGGCTGTTGCCGCCCTGGCGCCTGCCCATGCGGCGCTGGTGACTGACTCTGCTGCCTTGGCTTTGCCCACCAGCCTGGTCGATTTCGAAGCCTTTGACGGCCTGCTGACTACTGGCCCTGAGACTGTTGCGCCTGGCGTGACTTTCACCGGCGACGCTGGCTCCGAGTTGGGTGCCAACAACCGCGTTTTGGGTGAGAACGGCATGTGGGGCGCCAATGGTCACTTCGTGGCTGCTGCGGGCATCGGCGAGTTGCGTTTCAGCTTTGCTGAACTGACGGCAGGTGCTGGCGCCTTCGTCAATCACTACGCGATTGCCGAATTCCCCTTGAATATGGTGGTGTCGGTCTACGGCGACAACAACCAGATCATCGAGACCTATAACTACAGCGTCTCCACCGACCCCTTCGGCTACAACGAAGGCCAGTTCCTGGGCATCAAGCGCGCCAGCGCCGACATCCGCTCGATCTCTTTCAAGGGTTTGGGTGTGGTGGCCGACGATCTGCGCTTCACCACTGCGGTGCCTGAGCCAGAGAGCTATGCCCTGATGTTGGCCGGTTTGGGCCTGCTGGCTGCCGTGGCCAAGCGCCGCCGCCAGGCTTGAGCGCATTGAACTGAGCTGAGCAGCGCTGCGGCTTGAACTGATCCGCGCTGCGGCGCTCGGCTGAATTTGACAAGGCCCGTGCGATTGATTCGCACGGGCTTTTTTGCCTTTCAGGCCGGGCCGCCGGGGCCGATGATGGCAGCGTCAAGCCTGCAGGAGTGTTCATCCATGAATGAATCAAACGTCGACAGATCCGCCGAGCTGCGCCACAAGCTGATTCGCAATTATTTGGAGATCCCGCGCGAGCACTTTGCGCGCGAGCCTGTCTATGAAAGCAGGGTAGGCGGAGTCTCCGAAGGCACGGTCGCACGCAAGCTCGGCTGCGGTGTGGACACCGTGCCGCCGGGCAAGCAGAGCTGCCCCTATCACTTCCATCACAGTCAGGAAGAGATGTTCGTCGTGTTGGAAGGCAAGGGCAGCTTGCGGGTAGCGGGCGAGCTGCTGCCCATCAAGGCCGGCGACGTGATCTTCATCCCCTGCGGCCCCGAGTACCCGCATCACATCCTCAATACCTCGGACGCCGAGCTGAAGTATTTGTCCATCAGCACGCAGGACCGCCCCGAGGTCTGCGAATACCCGGACTCAGACAAGATTGCGGTCTTCTCCAAGGGGCCTGCCTTCATCCAGCGGCGCGACAACACGCTGGACTACTGGGATGGCGAGCGCTGAGCCGGACGGCGGCGGAGCTGTTGTCGCCGGCTCGGCCGCGCACGCAAGCGCTTAGATCAAGCCTTCAAGCAATTTAGGCAAGGCCTTGTCCAGCTCGCGCTCGATCATGCTGTTGAGTTTGCTGATCTTCTCTTCCCCCGACAAGGTGTCCCAGGGGTCGCGGCTTTCGCTGCTGACCGACATGGCCAGGGGTGCGGTTGCCGTGATCGCGCGCTGCTTGACGACGGTGGCATCGCCCACGTTCACCAGGGTCAGGCGCATGAAGGTAAAGGGGGCGATATAGCCCTCTTGGGACGTTCCAGTGTCTCGGTTGATGACACGGCCCGATCGGCTGATGACATAGCCCAGCCCTTCGGCGGTGCCGCCCACGTTGTCGGTCCAGTCATGGAATTGCACCAAGGCATCGGCGCGATGCCGGGTCAAGATGACCAGATGAGTCGCTCCGCTGGCCCGCAATGAATCCAGCAGCTTAGGGGAAACCTGCAACTTGCCGTCAGTGAACAGCTCGTTCGGGCGCTCTACCCATTTTGGCGCCTTGACATTGAACAGCATCGCTTCGCTTTGCGGCGCGAGTCGCTTGAGCGCCGCTTGGGTCGAGCTCAAGGCAGAGGCATCGAAGCCCGCATCGGGAATGTTGACCGACATCTGATCGTTCTTGGACAGGCGACTGCCGGTCGAGGCGCGCGAGCCAATGATGTCTATCGACTCGCCGAGGAAGGAGAGCACACCAAACTTCGGTGCCGCTGCAGCCGCCTGCGTTTGGGCTTGTGCCGAGACGGCACCGAGACCCAGGATCAGACCGGCCAAGCCGATCGAGACAATTCTTCTATGCAACATGGGAAAGCTCCACTGAATGTTTGTTTTAAATTCGGCCCCAGCAGTTCGGCCCTGGGGCGTGGCATTGTGGCAAGTAATTTGCCGGTTTGACGCATCGTGCTTGGCAGGCCTTTGAATCAGCCAAGACAGCAATGCCTGGGTTTGGAATGCTTGAAAGCCACAGCGATCAGGGGGTCTGCGCACGCTGCGGCGTGGCGGGACTGATCGGTGCCGAGTTCGGCCCCGGCGGCGTTGTCGTGGCTTGTGTCGCTGGCATGGCGGGAGCGGCCGGTGGCGCGGGGGGCGCACGGCGGTCGCCGCGCGAAAACACCTTGGCGATGCCGGAGGTCGTGCGCGTGAGCGTGGGCTGGCCCCAGTAGGCAATTTGCCCGACGCCAGAAACATCCAGATTCAGCCTCTCGCTGACCCACAGGTCGGCGTTGCCGACGCCACTGATCTTGACGTTGGCGGCGTGCGCGCGCAGGTCTTCGGCGGCCAGCCTGCCTTTGCCCGAAATCTTCAAGTCCAGCAGATTGACTTGGCCGCGCAAGAAGCCTTCGCCGGCGCCGGAGATGCTGAAGTCCAGCCGCTCGGCGTGCAAATCATCAAAACGGGCCGAGCCAGCGCCGGAAAGCTTGATGCTCAAAGGGCCGGCCCAGAACCTGGCGGGTGCGTGCAGGTCGCTGGCTCCGGAGAGGACCAACTCTTGCAATTGCCGCATCGTCACCTCGATCTGCAGGCGTTTGCCGGGCCACATCTTCCAGCCCGTATTGCTGCGGAAATCCAGCTTGCCATGGTTCAGCGTGACCGACACGCCTTCTTGCTCCTGCGCGTCACCGGCGATAAAGACCTCGTCTGAGTCGCCCTGCAGCAATTTCACATTCGCCGAGCCAGCCAGCTCGATGCGCTCGAACGGCCCCGGCGCATAGACCCGGCCTTCCACGCCCTGCCTGACGACGGGCTTGGGGCTGGTTTGGGCGAAGGCCTGGCCTGCTAACAGCCAGACCAAGCAGCCTATGGCAATGGGAAACTTGTTCATATCGATTGCTCCCGAAGTTTTTTAGAGACATCGCGGTTGGCGGTAAAGCGCGAGCCGTCTTGCATCTGCACGATCAGCTGCGAGTTTTCATCCGGCGTCATCGACACCACATAGTCGAGGTTGACGATGCAGCTGCGCTGCAGCTTCAAGAAGCGCTGTGGGTCCAGGCGCTGCTCGAAGGCGGTGATGGGCAGGCGCACCAGATATTGCTTGCCGGCGCTGGCCACCGCCGTGTACTTGATGTCCGAGCGCAGATATTCGATCGCGCCGACCTGCAGCGGGAAGATCTTGCCCTGGTCGCGCACCAGGATGCGGGTGAGCGGGCTGCTGTCCTCAGCGGCCGCCTCGACCGTGCTCTTGAGTTCACTGCTGCTGACGACGGTCCGTAGCGCATGCTCGACCGCTTCGTTGAAACGGTCCTGCGTAAAGGGCTTGAGCAGATAGTCGGCCGCATGCAGCTCGAAGGCGGCCAAGGCATGCTCGTCATAAGCCGTGGTGAAGATCACCCGCGACTGGCTGGCGCCATCGTCCGCCTCGGCCAGCGTGCGCAAGACCTGTAAGCCGCTCATGCCCGGCATATTGATGTCCATGAAGATCAGTCCGGGCTGCAAGCGACGGATCTCGGCCAAGGCAGAGAGTCCGTCGGCGCAGACGCTGAGCAGCTCCAGCTGCGGCAGCTGCGCCACCCATTCGGCCAGCGCTTCGCTGGCCAGCGGCTCGTCCTCGGCAATCAAGGTCGTGATGCGCTGAGTCATACCAGCCCCCATGCCGAAGCAAAACATCGCCACCCTCTCGAAGGGGGCAAACAAGCTGGGGCGGCCCTGCGTTTGTTTGAACTCATGTTTGCGGTATCCAGATGTCGACGCGAAAACCGGCGCCGGGAGCGGTGTGTACTTGCAAGCGGGCGCGGCCCTCGTAGTCAAGCGCGAAGCGGCGGCGCAGCGCACCCAGGCCTATGCCCTGGCGCTGTGACACTGAAGGGGGCGGATTCAACAAGGCCGCATCGGAGCCGGCACCGTCGTCTTGCACCGTCAAGGTCAGTCCATGGGTGAGTGCATCGCGGCGCGCGCTGATGCTGATGCAGCCTCCGCTGACGCTGGGCGCAATGCCATGGATGATGCAGTTCTCGACCAAGGGTTGCAGCGTCAGCGGCGGAATTTCATCGTCCAGCGTTTCGGGCGCGATCTCCCAGGCTTGGCGCAGGCGTGTGCCCAAGCGCAAGCTCTCCAGGGCCAAATAGTCGCGCACAAAATCCAGCTCCTCGCGCAGGCTGACGCGATCAGCCACGCCGCGCTTGCTGTCCAAGACATAGCGCAGCATGTCCGAGAAATGCATCAATGCCCCTTCGGCCGCCTTGGCGTCTTTGCGGGTCAGCGCGATCAGCGAGTTCAGGGTGTTGAACAAAAAGTGGGGGTTGAGCTTGCCACTGATGGCCGCCAACTCGGCGCGCGCCAAGGCGCTCTCGGCCTGAGCGGTCGCCAAGTCGCTGGCGCGGGCTCGGGCCGAGCTCAACACTGCCGTGAAACCGGTTGCCAGCGGCACATAGACAAAAACGCCGGTGATGCCGCGCCACAGTGCCGCTTGCATCAGCGTGGCATGCGCATGCTCGGGGCCAAACAGCAGGCTGGCCAAGACGAAGTCGGCGGATAGCCAGAGTGCGCTGAACAGCAGCGCGGCTACGCAGTGCAGGCTGAACAGGCCCAGCCAGCCATGCTGCGCCTTGTGCAGCCACTTCACCCAAGGGAACACGGCCACGCCCAGCAGCATCGGCGCCCATAGCGTCAAGCTGGCCTCGTAGACGGCTGACCAGACTTCCCACGCACCCTTTTTGTAATCGGTGCCGGCCAGCACAAATAGCGACCAGCTCACCAAGCAGATGCCCGCGTAGGCAAGCCAGAAGCGGCGCTGACTGCTGCCGGAGCTGGCCTTGGGCTTGTTGATGACGTTATCCATGGCGCCATCTTAGGCAAGCAGGGCGCTTGGCTTGCCTGCCAGGCGATCATTTGCCGGATCAGGGCGCTGGCTTGCGGCTTGGCGGGATGGGAGGCTTTGGCTGGCGAATGAGGAGGCTGGAAGTTCGCAGGCGCGGCCCGCTGAGGGATTACCCGCCGCTGTGCTGCGGCGGCGGCGGCATAATCCTGCACTCAGACATCAGCAAGCGGAAGAAAGAAAGCCCATCATGGCCTCGGTCAATAAAGTCATCATCATCGGCAACCTGGGTCGCGACCCAGAGCTGCGCTACAACCCTAGCGGCACCGCGTTTTGCACCATCAGCCTGGCCACCACGCGCAGCTGGAAGAACCGCGAGTCGGGCGAGAAGCAGGAAGAGACCGAATGGCACCGGGTGGTCTTCAATGACAAGCTGGCTGAAATCGTCGGTCAATATTGCAAAAAGGGCCGGCCGCTTTATGTCGAGGGACGCCTGCGCACGCGCAAGTGGACCGACAAGGAAGGCAAAGAGGTCTACACGACCGAAATCATCGCCAACGAAATGCAGTTGCTGGGCGGCCGTGATGGCGGCGATGAGGGCGGCGGCGGTGGCGGCTACGGCGGCGGTCAGGCCCGTGGCGGCGCTGGTGGCTATGGCGGCGGCGATGAGTATGGCGAACCGGCGGCTCGCGCGCCAGCGGCCCGCCCACCGGCTCCGCGTGCCGCAGCACCTGCACCTCGCGCTGCGGCCCCGGCGCCCCGGTCGGCGACCGGTTTTGACGATATGGATGACGACATCCCATTCTGATCGTCGCCTGCGGCAGACGATACGGATGACGATGTCCCGTTTTGATCGTCACCTGCGGTAGACGATATGGATGACGGCATTCCGTTCTGAAACGTCAGCAGCCTAGTTCCAGATACAAACCCCTGCAGGTCCCTGACTTGCAGGGGTTTGTTTTTGTTCGGACAGGCTTTAGCTCGGGATGCAAACGCGAAAGCTCACGCCCCGACCTTCGATGCCGGCGTCAAGGCTGATGCTGGCGGACATGCTGATTGCGGCCTGGTTGACGATGGCCAGGCCCAGGCCGGAGCCGGCTGCTGTGACGCCGCGCCCGCGGCGAAAGCGCTCGAAGATCTCGGCCCGGTCGGCGGCGGCGATGCCGGGGCCGTCGTCACTGACCTGCAATTGCAGCGCAGAGCCCTGTTGCTTCAAGCAGACCTCCACACGTGCCCCAATGGGGCAGTAGGCCAAGGCATTGCGCAGCAGGTTGTCGAGGATGGAGTGAAAGGCGTGCGCATCCAGCTTGACTTGCAGCTGCTCCGGTGAATCAAGCGAAAGTTCAATCTGCCGTTCTTGCGCAGTGGGCATCGCGGCGATCAAAATCTGCCGGCTCAGCTCCACCACATTGCATGCTTGGGCTTGGCTGATATTTGGACCTTCCAATTTGGACAGCGTCAGCAATTGGTGCACCAGATGTGAGGCGCGCTCGGTCGCGCGTTCCAGCGCCGCTTTCAGTGCCAGCCTTTCGCCGGCGTCGCCAATATGGCTCAGCCTATGGGCTTGCGCCGTGATCACTGCCAAGGGCGTGCGCAGCTCGTGAGCGGCATCTTGCACAAAAGCGCTTTCGCGTGCGACGCGGTTACGCGCCTTGGTCAATAGCTCATTGAAGCCGGCTTCCAGCGGCTTCAGCTCGGCATAGCGCAAGTCCAGCGCCAAGGGCTTCAAATCGTTGGGGCCACGCGCGGAAATATCGGCCACCAGGGCACGCAGCGGCTGCAGCCCGCGCCTAACGCTCAAATACAGCGGTGGAAGAATCAAAACAAAGGCGATCAGCAGCGGGATCAGTAACTGCCGGGTGAACCAGCTCAGCAGCCAGGTCTTGCTGAGCTTGGGTTCCAGAATATAGACACGCCAATGGGCTGTCTGCTCAAGTGCGCCGAGGTAGTCTTTGGAATCAATTTTGAGCGAGCCGATATAGGCCGGACTCAAGGCAGGGCGCAGCGTTAGCAAAGGTGCAGAGGCATAGACCAAAGTGCCATCCAACTGCTCCACACGGAACAGCAAGTCGCCAATATCGCCCATGCCCATATTGTGCCGAGCACGATTGAATTGGCGTTCGCTGGCCCGCACGATCTGCCTTGCGCCGCTCGCATCGGCCTCGCTCAAGGATTCCGCCAGCTGTTGCACGCTGGAGCGCAAGACGGCTCGGTTTTCCTGCTCGAAACCCCAGAATTCATAGCCGACCAAAACTAGCCATACCAACAAGAAGGCCCCCATCAAGCTGCCAACCAGGCGCTTGGACAGCGAGGGCTGCAGCCACTGCTTGATGCGGCTGTTCATCTTCATTTGACCAATTGATAGCCAACGCCGCGCACGGTACGAATGCGCTCGGGGCCTATCTTGCGGCGCAGATTGGACATATGTACTTCGACGGTGGCCGGGTCCACCGGTTCGCCAAGGGGCTCCAGGCGCTGACCCAAGACACCTTTGGAAATCACGCTGTCGGGGTCGCGGGCCAACTCCAGCAATAGCCGGAATTCACGCAGCGAGAGCTCCAGCGGCTCGCCCTCCAGCCAGGCTTTGTGGATGCGTGGCTCCAGGGTCAGCGAGCCAATCTGCCAACTCTGGCTGGCCTGGTTTGAGGCGCGCCTATGCACGACCCAGATGCGCGAGATCAGCTCGGCCACGGCGAAAGGCTTGACGATGAAGTCGTCGGCGCCACCGTCCAGGCCCGCCAAACGCTCCTCCAGCGCGGAACGCGCCGTGATCACGATCACCGGCACGCCGGTGCCTCGCGAGCGGATTTGTTGCAGAAGGCTGAAGCCATCACCATCGGGCAAGGACAGATCCAAAAGCACGCAGTCGAAGTGCTCATCGAGCAGGGCTTGGGCAGACGCCAGCTGGCGCACCCACTCGCAGCTGAAACCCTCTTGCCGCAAGGCAGACAGCAGCGCTTGGCCCAAGTCCAGGTCGTCTTCAACGAGTAGTAAATGCATGGGCGCAATTTAGCAGCAGCAAGCTTGGGGAATCCCAAAGCCGGAGGGGCCGGGTAGAGCGCAATGCCGCCAACCAGGAACTTGTCCAAGGCTGCGCTCAATCCGACCGAGAATACGGCATGAATACACAAGCCGAAGCAAGTCAAATCCGCTGGATCGCCAACGAGGGCCAGCCCGTCAGCGCACGCTGGCGTTCGATGGCGGACCTGCCCGCCCCAAAACGCGTCTATGTGGTGGACGACACCGTTGATGCCGATACCGCCTACAAATGGGCTTGCGAAGGCATAGGCCTGTTGTGGTGCGGCGACTTTCAAAACGCCAGGCTGCTGATGCAAGCGATGGAGCGGCGGATTGAATCCAAGGCCGAGCGGGCGGCCGCCAAGGCGGCCAAGTTGGCCAAGCCCGTTCAGCCTGCGGCCTCGGTGCACGATGTCTTCGTCGCTCAACGCAAAGCCCAGGCGCTGCGTGCGCGGGTTTTGAATATGCTGCTCTTGCCCTTTGACGCCGACCATGGCGTGCCGCTGCGCCGTGCGCCCGATGTGCGCGAAGCGGGCTTGCAGGCGCGCGGCGAGGTGAGCGAGCATTACGTGGCTTCCCTGCGTGAATTGCAAGGCTTGATCGGCGCGCATGAATGGCGCAAAAAGGGCGTCCATGTCGGCCCACTGAAGGCCGACATCACGCCACACTACGGCGTTTTCTCGCCGCTGCGGGGCGAGTATCTGGATCTGGTGGCTCATGCGCCCTTGCCGGCCAGCCTGAAGAGCAGCGGCAAGGCAGGCGTCGCCTTTGATATCGGCACCGGCAGCGGCGTGCTGGCGGCGATCTTGGCCAAGCGCGGCGTCACCCGCATCGTTGCGACCGACCAAGACCCGCGTGCGCTGGTTTGTGCCCGCGAGAATTTGGCGGCTCTGGGGGTAGCGAGCCGGGTCGAGCTGATGCAGGTCGATCTGTACCCGCAAGAGCAGCGCCACGCGCATTTGATTGTTTGCAACCCGCCTTGGCTGCCTTGGACGCCTAACTCGCCACTTGAGCATGCCGTGTATGACCCGGACAGCCGCATGTTGCTGGGCTTTCTGAACGGCCTGAGTGCCCATCTTTTGCCCGGCGGCGAAGGCTGGCTGATCATGTCGGACTTGGCCGAGCATCTGGGCTTGCGCACACGTGAGCAATTGCTGGGCTGGATAGCCGCAGCGGGTTTGCGCGTCGTCGACCGCAGCGAGGTCAAACCGCAACATGGCCGCGCTGCCGACAAGCTCGATCCCTTGTTCAAAGCGCGCTCCGCTGAACTGACCTCACTGTGGCGCTTGGCCGCCTTGTGAGCTGCCGGGGCTGCGTCCAGCGCTCCTCTCTCTCTCTTTAAATGGGGTCAGGTTCATTTAAATTTCAACAAATGAACCTGACCCCATTTTTTGAATTAAATGAACCTGACCCCAGTTTGAAGATGATGATGATGCCTACGCCTCAAGTCGCCGCCACTAGCTCCGATCGTTGGCAGTTCTGGATCGACCGGGGCGGCACCTTCACCGACTTGGTCGGCCGCGCGCCGGGTGGGGCGCTGCAGACCTTGAAGCTGCTGTCCGAGAACCCCGAGCACTACGCTGACGCGGCGGTCGAGGGCATTCGGCGCTTGCTCGGACTCAAGGCGGGTGATGCGATCACGCCGGCCCTGGTGGACTGCGTGAAGATGGGCACCACCGTCGCGACCAATGCTTTGTTGGAGCGCAAGGGCGACGCGACGCTGCTGGTCACGACGCGCGGCTTTCGAGATGCGCTGCGCATTGCCACCCAAGCACGGCCGCAGCTGTTCGCTCGGCAGATCGTCTTGCCTGAGCTGCTGTACAGCCGCGTGATCGAGGCGCATGAGCGTTTCGGCGCTCAAGGCGACTGTGTCTTGCCTTTGGATGAACTGGCCTTAGGGCAGGATTTGCAGGCCGCTTTTGACGTCGGCCTGCGCGCCTGCGCGATTGTCTTCATGCATGCTTACCGTTACCCGGCGCATGAGTTGCTGGCCGAGCGCTTGGCGCAGCACATCGGCTTCACGCAGATCTCGGTCTCGCACCGCGTCAGCCCATTGATGAAGTTAGTGCCGCGCGGCGACACCACCGTCGTTGACGCTTATCTGTCCCCCATCTTGCGCCGCTATGTCGATCAGGTGGCGGCGCAGATGCCGGGCGTTAGCCTCTATTTCATGCAGAGCTCGGGCGGCTTGACCGAGGCGTATCACTTTCGCGGCAAGGACGCCATCCTGTCCGGCCCGGCCGGCGGCATCGTCGGCATGGTGCGCACAGGTATGGCCGCCGGGCACGCCAAGTTGATCGGCTTTGACATGGGCGGCACGTCGACCGATGTCAGCCATTTCAATGGCCAGCTGGAAACGACCTTCGATACCGAAGTCGCCGGTGTGCGCATGCGCGCGCCGATGTTGAGCATTCACACGGTCGCGGCCGGTGGAGGCAGCGTGATCGGCTTCGACGGCGCGCGCTTGCGGGTCGGCCCGGAATCGGCCGGTGCCAACCCAGGCCCGGCCAGCTACCGGCGCGGCGGGCCGCTCGCCACGACAGACGCCAACGTCATGCTGGGACGCATACAGCCGGATTTCTTCCCCAAGCTGTTTGGCCCGCAGGCGGATCAGTCCTTGAGCCGCGAGGCTGCTCTGCAAGGCTTCACGGCGATGGCAGCCGAGATGTCGGTCGCTGCCGGTCGCTTGGTCACGCCCGAGCAGGCCGCCAGTGGCGCGCTGCAGATTGCTGTCGGCAGCATGGCCAATGCGGTCAAGCGCATCTCGGTGGCGCGCGGGCTTGACGTGACGGGCTATACCTTGCAGTGCTTTGGCGGTGCCGGCGGGCAGGCGGCTTGTCTGGTTGCAGACGCCTTGGGCATGAGCCGCGTATTGGCCCACCCGTTCGCCGGTGTCTTGAGCGCCTACGGCATGGGCCTGGCCGACCGCATGGCCACGCGTGAAGCCTCCGTGGAGCGCAGTCTTGACGCACAGGGGCTTGGCGCCGCCTGGGCGCAGGCCGAGGACTTGGCCCAAGCCGCGCGTGCCGAACTTGTGGCCCAGGGCTTGGCCCTTGAGGCTTTGCAACTGGTGCGCCATCTGCAAATTCGCTACCAAGGCACCGACACCGCATTGACCTGCCCGCTGCATGAGGGCACAGGCGTGGACGATCTGCGGGCCGACTTCGAAGCCGCCTACCGGCAGCGCTTTGCCTTTTTGATGCCGGGCCGTGAGCTGGTGATTGAGGCGGTGGCGGTCGAGTGCATAGCTTCCGGCATGGCCTTGGCAGAGCCTGACGCTAATGTCGAATTTGCTTGGTATGCACCGCCACCCGATGCGAGCATCAGCATGTACTGCGGCGCCGACGCTCAGCCGGCCGGCTGGCGCGCTGCACAGCTCTATGTGCGGGAGAGTTTGCGCGGCGGCGCACAGATTGATGGCCCGGCCATCCTTGCCGAACGCAATGCCACCACCGTCATCGACCCCGGCTGGCAGGCGCGCTTGATGGCGGATGGCCGGGTCGAAATTTGCCGTGTGCAGGCGCGCGCGCAGGCCTTTGCCATCGGCACGCAAGCCGACCCGGTGATGCTGGAGATCTTCAACAATCTGTTCATGAACATCGCCGAGCAGATGGGTTTGCGCCTGCAGAACACCGCGCACTCGGTCAATATCAAGGAGCGGCTAGATTTTTCTTGCGCGCTGTTCAGCGCCGCCGGCGACTTGATCGCCAATGCGCCGCACATCCCGGTGCATCTAGGCTCGATGAGCGAGTCGATTCACACGGTGATCGCGCGCAACCCACAGATGGCGCCCGGCGATGTCTATGTGCTCAACGACCCATATCACGGCGGTACGCACCTGCCCGATATCACCGTCGTGACCCCAGTGTTTCTGCCTGCCCCCCGAGGGGGCGCTCGCCCGCCTTGGGGCGGCCCGGCAGCGGGCGACTCTGAAGTGGCTTCTGGCCGACCCAGCTTCTTCGTCGCCTCACGCGGCCACCATGCCGATATCGGCGGCATCACGCCGGGCTCGATGCCGCCGTTCTCGAATTCGATTGAGCAAGAGGGCGTGCTGATCGACAACTTCTTGCTGGTCCAAGGCGGCGAGTTGCGCGAGGCCGAGATGCTAGCGCTATTGCGCAGCGGCCCCTATCCCTCGCGCAACCCGATTCAGAACATGGCCGATCTGCGTGCGCAGATCGCCGCCAATGAAAAGGGCGCGCAGGAGTTGCGCGCCATGGTCGAGCAGTACGGTGCCACGACGGTCGCCGCTTATATGCAGCATGTGCAAGACAACGCCGAAGAGTCGGTGCGGCGTGTCATCACGAACTTGAAAGACGGCGCGTTCACGCTGCCGCTGGACAACGGCGCACAGATCAAGGTGGCAGTGCGTGTCAACCTGGCCGAGCGCAATGCGACCATAGATTTCAGCGGCAGCAGCGCGCAGCTAACAAATAATTTCAACGCACCGCGCTCGATCACGATGGCGGCGGTCTTGTATGTGTTCCGCACGCTTGTTGATGATGCGATCCCGCTCAACGCGGGCTGCTTGAAGCCGCTCAAGGTGATCGTCCCCGAGGGCTGCATGCTCAATCCGCGTCACCCGGCGGCAGTGGTGGCGGGCAATGTGGAAACATCGACTTGCGTCACCAACGCGCTCTATGGCGCTTTGGGCGTGATGGCCGCCAGCCAATGCACGATGAACAATTTCACCTTCGGCAATGCCAGCCATCAGTATTACGAAACGATCTCCGGTGGTTCGGGAGCTGGTATTCGGAACCCCTCGTCTGTGGGTACACAGGCGGCCCCCATCGGGGGCCAAGTCGTTCTCGGGAGCGGCCCGGCGAAGGACTTGCAGGGATTTGACGGATGCAGCGTCGTGCAAACGCATATGACCAATTCGCGGATGACCGACCCAGAAGTCTTGGAGTTCCGCTTCCCGGTGCGCTTGGAGTCCTATGAAATCGTGCCCGGCACGGGGGGCGCAGGGCGATGGCACGGCGGCAATGGTGGCGAGCGGCGCATTCGTTTCCTGGAGCCCATGACGGCTTCGATCTTGAGCAACGGTCGCACGCAGGGGGCTTTTGGCATGGCCGGCGGCGGCGCTGGCGCTCCCGGCAGCAACTGGGTCGAGCGAGCGGACGGCCGCATAGAGCCGCTGCCGCATATCGGTCAAGCCGAGATGCAGGCGGGCGATGCCTTTGTGGTGCGCACGCCGGGCGGCGGCGGCTTTGGGCCGGCCGACTGAGGATGGGGCGCAATTAAATGAACCTGACCCCATTAAAAGAAATGGCTCGCCATGTTTGCGGCGATTGATGCGTGTGCGAGCGGCCATTTGGCCACGACCGACGGCAATGAGATTTATTGGGAATGTTCCGGCAACCCAGCAGGCTTGCCGGCCTTGTATCTGCATGGCGGGCCGGGTAGCGGCATCATGGGGGGCTATCGGCGGCATTGCGATCCGGCTGTGTTTTTGATCGTGTCTTTCGAGCAAAGAGGCTGTGGCCGCAGCCGACCCTTGGCGAGCGATGCGAAGGCTGATTTGCCAACAAACACCACGCAGCATCTGATCGCCGATATCGAGTTGCTGCGCCTGCATCTCGGCGTCGATCGTTGGCTGATTTACGGCGCGTCCTGGGGCACGACGCTGGCGTTGGCCTACGCGCAAGCCCACGCGCAGCGGGTCTCAGGCTTGGTCTTGGCGGCAGTGACGACAACGACCGCCGCTGAGGTGCATTGGCTGACGCAGAGCATGGGCTTGGTGTTTCCGCGTGAATGGGAAAAGTTTGCCGACGCCGCGCAGGCGCAGGCCGATGAAAGCCTTATCGATGCCTATTACCGGCGCATCAGGGACCCAGACCCCGCCGCCCGCGCTGCGGCCGCGAAGTCCTGGTGCGCTTGGGAAGACGCGCATGTGTCGCTCGACCCGAGCAAGGCGCCCAACCCGCGCTATCAAGACCCCGCTTTCTGCCTGCTGTTTGCAACCCTGGTGATTCATTACTGGAAGCATGCGGCGTTCTTGCAGGGCAGCGACATTCGCTTGAATATGCACAAGATCGCGCACCTGCCCGGCGTCTTGATTCACGGACGACTCGACATCAGCTCGCCACTTGATACCGCTTGGGCTTTGCACAAGCTGTGGCCGGGCAGCGACTTGCTCGTGGTCAATGATGAGGGGCATGGTGGGCCAGCGATGGCGCAATCCGTCACCGACGCTATTGCAAAGCTCGCACCGCTGCTCAAGGACCAGGCTGAGCAAAACCGGCCACTCGCTTTTAGGGTGATCCATGCGGGCGACGCCACCTTCTGAGTCATTGGCGGCGATACTTGAGTCCAGAGACAAGCGCGTATCCAAGTCTTGTCACAAGACAAGACAATGGGCGTCATTTTTTGGCACACTCGCACGCGGCAATTCTTCTGGCGGCAGGGCTGCTAGCCTCGGCATTGTTGGCCGAGTCCAAACTTCGAAAGTAGATAGAAAAAATGAAACGTCTGGATGATTTCCGACTGCGCCTGGGGCGGCATGAGTTGGTGCCTATCGTGATCGGCGGCATGGGAGTTGATATTTCCTCTTCCGACCTGGCGCTGGAAGCCGCGCGCTTAGGAGGCGTCGGCCACATCTCGGACGCGATGGTCAACACCTTGACCGACCGCCGCTACAAGACCAAATACACCAAAGCCAAGCAGGCACAGTTTCAGTACAACGTCGCCTCTGAAGACAAGAGCGAGGTCAAGTTCAATCTCGAACACCTGGCCGAGGCGACCCGCCTGCATGTCGAGAAGACCATGGCGCGCAAGCAGGGCAGCGGCCTCATCTTCATCAACTGCATGGAAAAGTTGACGATGAATGGCCCCAAGGAAACGCTCAGCGTGCGCATGAATGCCGCCTTGGACGCGGGTATCGACGGCATTACCCTGGCCGCCGGCCTGCATCTGGGCTCCTTCGCCTTGATCGCCGAGCACCCGCGCTTTCGCGAAGCCAAGCTGGGCATCATCGTGTCCTCGCTGCGCGCGCTGCAGCTGTTCCTGAAGAAGAACAGCCGCCTGAACCGGCTGCCCGACTATGTGGTGATCGAAGGCCCGCTGGCCGGCGGCCATCTGGGCTTCGGCATGGACTGGGCCGAATACGATCTGGAAAAAATCGTCACCGAGATTCACCAATATCTGCTGACCGAGAAGCTGGACATCCCGCTGATCGCCGCCGGCGGCATCTTCACTGGCAGCGACGCGGTGCGTTTTCTTGAGCTGGGCGCCTCGGGCGTGCAGGTGGCAACGCGCTTCACCGTCACGCGCGAATGCGGCCTGCCGGACGACATCAAGCAGGAATACTTCAAGGCCAGCGAGGCCGACATCGAAGTCAACGAAATTTCGCCGACCGGCTACCCGATGCGCATGATCAAGGCCAGCCCCGGCATTGGCGACGGCATCCGGCCCAATTGCGAGGCCTATGGTTATTTGCTCGACGCGAATGGCAAGTGCGCCTACATCACGTCTTACAACCGCGAAGTGGCCGCACATCCGGGTGAGCGCCGCGTCTCGGTGCAGGACAAGACCTGTTTGTGTACCCATATGCGCAATTTCGACATCTGGACCTGCGGCCAGCTGACTTGGCGCCTGAAAGACACCACGCACCGCAACCCTGACGGCAGCTATCAATTGCTCAGCGCCGAGCATGTATTCAAGGACTATCAGTTCAGCACCGACAACCAGGTCAAGTTGCCCGAGCCGGAGCTGGCGGTCAGCGCCTGAGCTGGCTTGAGCTGGCCCTGGGCGCAATGCCCGGTGTGGCGGCGTCTGCTTTCGTGAACTAGTTGGGGCTGGTGGCTGCTTTGCAGCCCCGGTCGGCACGGCTGAGTACGGGTTTGCCCTTGTAGCGGAGATACTCGTGTGGAGCGGGGTATTTTCCCTCTGGCTCTGCCCGCCTGGACGTTTCATGAAACTAGATCCCAAACCTCTGAGCGCAGGCTTGAAATTGTCTGAGCTGATGGGTGCACTCAGCCATGCGCTGGACATTACCGAAGGCCAGCCCGAAGGCCATTGCGTGCGCTGCTGCTGGATTGGCATGCACATCGGGCGCGAACTTGGCCTGCCGGACGCGCAGCTGTGGGAGCTTTATTACTGTTTGCTGCTGAAGGATCTGGGCTGCAGCAGCAATGCGGCGCGCATTTGCGAGCTTTACCTGACCGATGACCTGCAGTTCAAGCGCGATTTCAAGCGTGTTGGCGACAGCCTGCCCCAGGTGGTGCGCTTTGTCTTGCAGCACACCGGCTTGAAAGCCGGCTTGGCCGAGCGCTTTCGCAGCGTCTTGCACATTTTTCGCGATGGCAGCGAGATCGCCCAGGAGCTGATCCAAACGCGCTGCCAGCGCGGCGCCGAAATTGCCCGTCTTTTGCGTTTTTCGGAGACCGTGGCGGAAGGCATCTACAGCCTCGATGAGCATTGGAACGGGCAGGGCAAGCCGGCTGGTTTGAGCGGCGCGGCCATTCCGGTGTTTGCGCGCATTGCGCTGCTGGCTCAGGTGGTGGATGTGTTTCATACCGCCGAAGGCATGCAAGCTGCGCTGGCCGAGGTGCGTGGCCGTTCCGGGCAATGGTTTGATCCCAGCCATGTGGCGGCGCTGGAATCGCTGGCGCTGCGGCCGCAGTTTTGGGCGACGCTGAATTCGCCCAGCATCGAGCGAGATGTGATGGCGCTGGAGCCGGGCAGTTTTGAGGTCCCGCTGGATGAAGACTACCTCGACGCGATCGCCGCTGCTTTTGGCCAGGTGGTCGACTCCAAAAGCCCCTACACCAGCGGCCATAGCTCCCGCGTGGCGCTCTACACCGACCTGATTGCCGAGTCTATGGGGCTTGACGCGCCGCGGCGGCGTTGGCTCAAGCGCGGCGCCTTGCTGCATGATGTGGGCAAGCTCGGCGTGAGCAACGCGGTGCTCGACAAGGCCGGCAAGCTGGATGCCCTTGAGTGGCAGGCGGTGCAGCAGCATGCGCTTCTGACCGAGCAGATCCTGTCGCGCATCGGTGCCTTCACCGAGCTGGCCAAGGTCGCCGGCGCGCATCATGAGCGGCTGGACGGCGGCGGCTATCCGCGCGGCCTCAAGGCGGTCGATATCGCGATGGAAACCCGCATCATCACGACCGCCGATATCTTCGACGCCATCACCGCCGAACGCCCCTATCGTGGCGCGGTACCGATAGACCAGACCTTGGAGATGATGGCCAAGACGGTCGGCAGCGCGATCGACCCGATCTGCTTCGAGGCGCTCAAGCTGGCGATGCAGAAACTGCCCAGCTGAATTCCTTTCGAATGGGGGTCAGCTTGATTTGATTTGCCAAGCTGCCCATGGGCGAGAATGCCGACTCTTCACGAGAGAGAGACATCCCATGCGCAAGCCCTCAGCGACCCTTTTGAATCTTGGCCAAGGCCTGGCTCTGGCCCCGGCCGTGATGCTGCTCAGCGCTGCCGCCGCGCTGGCGCAAGCCGCCCCTGTTGATCAATCGGCTGGGCAGTCGTCCGAGCAGCCCCTCAGCGCGTTGCCCTACACGCCCAGCCTGGACCGGCCGTCCATGGATGCAGTCGTGGACCCCTGCGAGGACTTCTACCAATACGCATGCGGCGGTTGGATCAAGAACAACCCCATCCCCGCCGATCAGTCGCGTTGGTCGGTTTACGCCAAGATGGCAAACGAGAATCAGCGCTTTCTCTGGGGCATTCTGGACAAGCTCGCAACGGCGCCGGACAAATCCGCCTTGAGCGCCAAGCAAGCGCAGATGGGTGACTACTTCGCCGCCTGCATGAACGAAGACGCAGCCCGCAGCCAAGCGCTGGCACCGCTGCAGCCTTTGTTGGCCAAGATTGATGCGCTCAGCGACAAGCGCGAGCTGCCCGCGCTACTCGCTGCACTGCATCTGGCCACCAATAACGAGCGCTTCTTCTTCCGCTTTGGCGCGGGTCAGGACTTTGGCGATTCCACCCAGGTGATTGCCTTCGCCATGGCCGCAGGCCTGAGCCTGCCGGACCGCGATTTCTACGTCAACAAGGACGCCAAATCGCGCGCCATGCTGAAGAAATTCGAGGCCCATGTGGCGCGTCTTTTCGAGCTGGCGGGAGAAGAGCGCCAAGCCGCCGCCAAGGCCGCTCGCAGCGTTGTGGCGACGGAGCGCGCTTTGGCGCAAGCGACGCTGACGCAGGTGCAGCGCCGTGACCCCTACAAGACCTATCACAAGCTGGACGCCAAGGCGCTGCAGGCGCTAACGCCCAACTTCGACTGGACGACATACCGTGCCGGTTTGGGCCTGCCGGAGTCGCTGCAAAGCTATAACGTCACCGAGCCGGGCTTCTTCAAAGCGCTGGACAAGCGCCTGCAAGCGCTCAGCCTGGCCGAGCTGAAGACCTATCTACGCTGGGCTGCGCTGAGCAGCCACGCGGCCTACCTGGCGCCCGAGATGGTGCAGGCCAATTTTGACTTTTTCGGCCAAACCCTGCAGGGCACGCCGCAGATCAAGCCGCGCTGGAAGCGCTGCGTCGAGCTGGTCGATGCGCAACTCGGCGAGGCGCTCGGCGAGGAGTTTGTGCAGCGCAGTTTCAGCCCCGAGCTGAAGCAGCAAACGCAGCAAATGACGGCCGAGATCGAAGCCGCCATGGCCGACTCAATCAAGGCGCTGCCTTGGATGAGCGAGACCACCAAGACACAGGCCTTGGACAAGCTCGGCAGCATCGTTAACAAGGTCGGCTACCCGGAGCGCTGGCGCGATTACAGCGCCATGGCCGTTGAGCGGGGCAACTTCATTGCCAATGTGCAGCGGGGCCATAGCTTCGAGTTCAAGCGGCAACTGGCCAAGATCGGCCAGCCCCTGGACCGGGGCGAATGGGGCATGACGCCGCAGACCGTCAATGCCTATTACGACGCGCAGATGAACGACATCAACTTCCCTGCCGCCGTGCTGCAGCCGCCGCTGTTCGACCCCAAGATGGACGCCGCGCCCAATTACGGCAACACCGGCGGCACCATAGGCCATGAGCTGGTGCATGGCTTTGATGACGAGGGCCGCAAGTTCGACGCCAAAGGCAATTTGAAAGACTGGTGGACCAAGAAAGACGGCAAAGCCTTTGAGCAGCGCGCTGCCTGCGTGTCGCAGCAATATGCCGGCTACACCATCGTCGACAACATCAAGATCAACAGCCAGCTGACCTTGGGCGAAGACTTGGCCGACCTTGGCGGCCTGGTGCTGGCGCTGACCGCCTGGAAGCAGCATGTGGCCGCGCAGAACCTGCAGCCCATCGACGGGTTGACGCCCGAGCAGCGTTTCTTCATCGGCTTTGCGCAATGGGACTGCAATAACGCCCGCCCCGAGGCCTTGCGCGTGCAGGCCTTGACCAACCCGCATTCGCCTGGCCGCTACCGCATCAACGGTGTGGTGGTGAATATGCCGGAGTTTGAAAAGGCCTTTGCCTGCAAGCCGGGTCAGGCCATGGTCAAGCCTGAGGCCAAGCGCTGCAAGGTCTGGTAGCCCGGGTCGGCGCAGCCGAGCGCCCTGTTTTTGACCGAAGCTCTAGCGCTGCGGTAAGCACAGCCTCGCACACAAGCCCCCTTCGGTGCGCGGGTGCAGGCTGAGCTTGGCGCCCATCAGGCCGGCCAGATCGCGGGCGATATAAAGGCCCAAGCCGCTGCCGCCGGTGTCACGGTTGCGTGACGAGTCCATCCGGTAGAAGGGCTGGAATACCGCCTCCAACTGGTCCTCGGGAATGCCGGGGCCGCTGTCGATTACGCTGATCAACCAGCCGCTGCTTGCGCCGCTATTGCTTGGCGTTAGGGTGATGTCTGCCCTGCCGCCGTAGCGCAGCGCGTTGCTGATCAGGTTGTCGAGGATGCGGCGCAGGTTCTGCACTTGCAGCTTGCAGATGGCCGCCGAAGCGTCTGCGTCCGGCGCCGCGAAGCTGACCGCCTGGCATTGCTCGGCCAAGTCATCACAGAGCGACTGCAGCAGCGCCACCAGATCACAGCTTTGCTCGGCCTCAATCACCGCATGGCCGCGATACAGCGCCAGCGCTTGGTCAACCATCGCGTTCATTTCGCGCAGATCGGCGACCGAGCGGGCCAGCGCCTGCGGGGCCAGCTGCGAGGTCTCCAGCCGCATGCGCAAGCGCGTCATCGGCGTGCGCAGATCATGCGAGATCGCCGCCATCAGCAGGCCGCGCGCCTTGAATTGCTGGTGCAGCTGGCGCGCCATCTGGTTGAAAACCTGGGCCGCCTCGCGCACCTCCAGCGTGCCGCTGTGCTCATCCAGCGCAGCCGGCGCCTGCGCGTTGCTCATGATGGCCGTGCCCAGGCCGTCGGCGGCCGTCACCAGGCGGCGCACCGGTGCGGCCAGCCAGCGCGAGCCCCACCAAGCCGCCAGCCCTATCACCAGCAGGCGCAGACCATAGTCGAGCAGCAAGGCCTCGGTGGGCAGGCCACGGCCCGACATTCGCGCCTGAGGGCCTCGCTCGGAATGTCCGGGCGGCGGTGGCGCCTGCGCTTCATCCCCCGCGTGCTCAAGCCCGGCCGGCGCAGAAGAACTCTGCCCCGGCGGACGCGGGCCATGTCGTTCGAACAAGCCCGGCGTGGGCGGCAGCGATGGGAAGGTCGGCATGCCGGCGACCAGGCCCGGCCCGGCGGGCAGATAGGCCCAGCGCACCGCCGCATAGGCGATCACGTGGCTGAGCACCAGGGCGGCCCACATCAGCAGGAACAGACGCTTGCCCAGCGTGTCGGCCAAAAGAAGACGAAGCCAGCGCAGCGCCCGCTGCTTGTCGCCCCAGCGCGGCAAGCGCTTCATGAGGAGCTGGCCAGCTTGACGTCGAACAGATAGCCTTCGCCGCGCAGCGTGCGGATCAGGCGCGGTGGCGTGTCGGCCAGCTTCTGGCGCAGGCGCGAGACGGCCAGGTCGATGCTGCGGTCATTCACCTCAACGCCCGGCGCGCGTGTCAGCTCGATCAGTTGTTCGCGCGTCAGGATCCGCCCAGGCCGTTCGACAAAAGCACTCAGCAGCCGGTACTCGGCATTCGACAGCGCCAGCATCACGCCGTCCGGCGACTCCAATTGGCGAAGCACGCGGTCGAAGGTCCATTGTTCGAAACTGACTCGCCGGCCGTTCTGCGCCTCGCGCCCACCTTTGCCCATGCGCCGCTGCAGCGCATTGATGCGGGCGACCAGCTCGCGCGGCTCAAAGGGCTTGCCGAGGTAATCGTCGGCGCCCATCTCCAGGCCGAGCACGCGGCTGATCGGGTCACCCTGGGCGGTCAGCATGATGACGGCACTGCCCGCGTGATGGGCCTGAATCCAGCGGCACAGGTCGAGTCCGTTGCCGTCCGGCAGCATCAGGTCCAGCACCACGACATCGAAGTCCTCGGCCGTCATGCGCCGCTGCATCTCATGGGCGCCGACCGCCACGCTGACGTCCATGCCGAAACTCTGCAAATAGCGCTGCAGCGACTCGCGGATGTCAAGGTCGTCGTCGACCACCAGGCAGCGCAGTGGTTGATGATGATGAGAAGGAGTGGGCATCAGGTCGTCCTGGGGTCGCGGCTGAGGACCACGATACCTCAAGCCTCAGACAGATATGGCGACCGTCAGCGCGCCGCTATAGCCTTGTGCGACGCTGCCGCTGAGGCTGGCCGTTTGCAGGCTGACGCCGTCGCTGAAGACGTTGTCGCTGGCGAAGCTGATGCGGGCCAGATTGCTGACGCTGGCGCTGTAACCGGGTGCCGTGTTGTAGACCGTGCTGCAGACATCGGTCGGGAAGGCGATCTGCGAGGTGCGCAGCTTGTTGGTGTAGCTGAGTGCGGTGCTGGCGCTGCGGTAGACCTCGAAATGCATATGCGGCATGCGGCCGTCGTAGCAGCCGGGGATGATGGTGCTGAACGTGACCAGGCCATCGCTGCCGCTCAGCTGCACGCCGCGCAGATAGTTCTCGGCCGTCACGCCGCTGGAATACATCGAGTAGCGGCCTTCGCGGTCGCAATGCCAGAGGTAGATGGCATAACCGGCCAAATCGGCGCAGCTGGCGTTGCTGTTGATCAGGCGCAGAGTCAGCGTCAGCGGCACGCCGCCGGCCAGTCCGCTGGCGCCGGCAATGCTGCTGCGGATATCGCTGCGCACAATGCCGCTGAGCATCAGCGCGTTGGCGACGCTGCCATTGGCGCTGTTGGAGCCGTCTCCTGGATAGGGGCCGGCGGTCTCGGCCGGGATCTGGCTGCAGCTGGCAGTGCTGGTGTTGCTGCCCGTCGTTGATCCTGTTGTGCTGCCGGTGCTTGTGTCTGTGCCACTGCCGCTGTCCGCAGCTTCATTGCTGCTGTCACTGCCGCCGCAGCCCATCAGGCCCATGCTGCCTGCTCCGAGCAGCCAGGCCAAGGCCCGGCGGCGTTGCAGCCCTTGGGCGCGCAGGCGGGCCAGGTCGGCGCTCAGGCCTTGATCGTGGTCGTGGTGGTTGTGGTTATGGGCTTGCGTCATCTTGCTCTCCTGGCTCACTGTGCTTGGACGAGTGAATTGGAGCAAGGTGACGTTGCTGCGGTATGTGCAGTTTGTGTCGGCGCGGACACATGCCCCTTTCTTCGCTAGGGGCTGCCGCTGGTTTTAAGGCGTCGGGTCCAGGCGCCGCGCTCTTGCAAGCCGCCAGGCTTCATCCGGCTCGCCGGCATAGACATCCTCGGCGGTGGTCGGCGTTTCTTGCAAATGCGTGTCGATGGCGATGCGCTTGTCGAACACAAAGCACTCGCCCTTCCAGTCGGCCGCCGCATCGGGCAGGGCCTCGAAATAGCTGACGATGCCGCCGTCAAGCTGGTAGACGTCCAGACCCTGGTCCTGCATCCAGGCGCTGGTTTTCTCGCAGCGTATGCCGCCGGTGCAATACATCGCGATGCGCTGGCCCTTGGCCTTCCATTCATCGGCATGCTCGGCCACATAGGCTGGGAAGTCGCGGAAATGCGCGACCTTTGGATCCACCGCGCCTTCAAAATGGCCGAGCTTGAATTCGAAGCTGTTGCGGTTGTCCAGCACCAGCACATCGGGCTGCTTGATCAGCTCGCGCCATTCTTGCGGTGAGACATGGGTGTCGGGCTTGTTTGCGTCCGGCAGGCCCGAAACGCCGGGCACGCCGAAGGCAACGATTTCCGGCTTGGTATGCACCTTGATCAAGGTGAAGGGCTTGGTCGTGCAGGCACTGTGTTTGAACACCATGCCGACAAAGGCGCTGCCGAAGGTCGGGTCGGTTTGCAAAGATTGCTCAAAGGCTGCGAGCGCTGGCGCGGGCCCGGCGATCGCTGCGCTGATGCCCTCGGGTGCGACAAGAATATTGCCGCCAATGCCGGTGACGGGCAGGCTGAGCTCGCGCAGCCGCGCGGCCACGGCCTCCGGCTCGGCCAAGGCGACAAAGCGGTAGAAGGACGAGTGAATATGGACTTGGGTGGGGTCGAGCTCAGACATTGCAGACAAATCAGAGAAATCAGACATACAGAGCGGGGTCGGGTTGATGCCTTGCGGCCGTCGAGGCTTGGGGCATGAGGGCCAAGCCGCCGGCCAGCGTCCAGGCTTGCGGGTGGCCGAGCCTAGTCAGGGCCTGCGCGGCTTGGCGGCTGCGGTTGCCGGTACGGCAGAAGAATAGCAAAGGCCGTTGCGGCTGCTCAAGCAACCAAGGGCCAATCGCATTGAGCAGGCGTGACAAAGGCATCGCGGCCATCTGCGCACCGATCAAATCGGGCGTTTGGCTGAGGAACTGCTCATAGGGCTCACGCACATCGACCAGCACGGCATCGGGGTGGTAATTGATAAAGGCCTTGAGTTGAGAGCCCTGCACCTGTTGCGCCAGGGGTTCTTCGCTCAGTGCCGCGCTGGCCAGACAGTGGGCGACTTGCTGCGCCTCGTCGCGGGCCGGGGCCAGCAAGGTGTCAGGCCCCACGCAGGCCGGCAAGTCTGCCGCCGCGCTCAAACCGATGAAGGCCAGCGCCGGCTCTGCTGAGGCGCTATCGCCCAGCAGCAAGACTTGACCCTGTCCCTTGCGTTGCCTGGTCAGCACTCGCTCGCCGAGTGTCAGGGCCACCTGGCCCACGGGCCAACCCAAGGCGTCGGTGGCCGCGCTGGGCATCAAGTCTGGAAGACTCTCGGCCAGCAACTCGCGCGCCTCGGCGTGCTCTGCCTCGCCGGTGCTGCTCAAGACCGCCAGCAGTGGATAGCCCTGGCAAGTCAAAGCCTGCGCCAGCCGGCTGACCTGTTCCGGGCGGGCGTCGATCAACACGCAGCTTTGTGCCGCAGCGTTGGCCAGCAAATAGCAGCAAGCGCCGTCCTGCATATATCGCGTGATGCCGTCACCGACGGTGGGGAAGTTGTTCTCGGGGCTTAGGCAATGCCGGCGCAGCGACTCGCCGCAGGCGCGGATGCGCGCGCAGGCTTCATCGATGAAGGCATCGTCCACCGCTGGGCCTATCGACAGCCGCACCGCGCCCGCCGCTTGCCACTCGGGCAGGCCCATCGCCTGCAAGACAAAGCTAGGTGCTGCCTTGGCAGCGCTGCAGGCGGAGCCGCCGCTGACGCGCACATCGGCAGCGTCGAACAAGTCTTGCAATAGGCGCGAGCTCAAGCCCGGCACGGCAAAGTTCAGCGTGGTCGGCAGGCTTAAGGTCAGCGGCGCGTTGAACACCAGGCCGGGGAAGGCCTCGACCAGCGCTTCGCTCAAGCGCTCTCGAAAGCCGTGCATGGTGGCCGTGTCACGCAGCGTTAGACCGTCCTCCAGCGCCGCCAAGACCGCGCCCAAGGCGGCGATGCCGGACATGTTCTCGGTGCCTGAGCGCAGCGAACCTTCTTGCCCGCCGCCCGCCATCAAGGGCGTGAACGGTGCGCCGGCGCGCACATAAAGCAGGCCAATGCCTTTGGGGGCATAGAGCTTATGGCCAGAAAACGGCGCGTAGTCGATGCGGCGCGCCTGCAAGCGCAGCGGCAGCTTGCCCAGCGCCTGTACGCCGTCAACCAGCCAGAGTGCCTTGCTGCCGGCCAGCGCGGCTTCGATGCCGTCGAGATCGCTGATTACGCCGGTTTCGTTATTGGCGGCCATGGTGCAGACCAGGCCGGCGCGGGGGGCATGCTCGCGCAAGAAGGCCAAGTCATGGCGGCCTTGGGCGTCGACCGGTATGGCCATGATTTGCAGATTCAGGCCCAGCACCTCATTCCAATGCTTCAGCGCCTCAGGCACCGCCTTGTGTTCGGTGGCGCCATAGAGCAGCAGCTCGGCCTGCAAATTGCCCCGCAAGGCGTTCAGCGCCGACAAGACCGCTGTCTGAATGCCTTCGGTGGCGCCGCTGGTAAACAGCAGTGCGCCCTTGCCGGTGTCAAGCAGGCGCTGCGCCCGAGCCCTCACGCCGTCAATCAGCGCCTTCGCTTTCAGGCCGGTGCTGTGCACGCTGCTGGGGTTGCCGTAGTCCTCCACCATCGCCTGAATGGCCGCGGCCTTGGCCTGCGGCAGCACCGGCGTGGTGGCATTGGCGTCGAGATAGATTTCCATGGCGGTGGCCGCTTGTGGCTGGCTAATATGTGTAGATGCGGGGCGGGCCTGTTTGGCCGAAGTGCCGATCGTACCCGCTGCACCCATCATCTATACTCCAGCCCGGGTCGGCAGAACACCCAGGCCTTGCCGCATGGCAGACCGTTGAAGCGTTTGACCATGAGCTAAACCTGCCAGGCAAGAGATTTTCGTTTTCACCAGGCTGAGCCCCGTTTCGCGTGTGCCCAGCTGGAAGCCGGCAAGCACCAGCACCGCCTCCTGTGGCGGCCATGAGCAACACGCGTGATGTGGAGATCTCTCAATCATGCCTCGTGAATCTATTGCCCTGAACGCCGACGATATCTCGGACTTCGCCAAGTCCTTGCGCCAGCAACTCGCCGAACATCTCTCGCAAAGCGAAGAGCCGCGCGAGCCGCCCGGTCATTTGAGCTTGTTGAATATGTTGGCCCGCGCGGCCGGCCATCGCAATCTACAGGCCTTGCGTGCCGCCGCTGTGTCAACAGCAGCAGTAGCAGCAAGCGCACCACCCAGCAAGCTCACGCCCCACCATGCCCCGCCTGCGCGCGGCCCGCGCCATCCGGAGCTGAGCGAGTTGGCCGACCGCGCGCTGCGTCAATTTGATGCCCAGGGCCGCTTGATGCGCTGGCCCAGCCGCCATCAGGTTCAGCGTTATGCCATCTGGGGCCTGTGGTTGCATTTCGACAACCGGCGCATCTATACCGAGCCGGAGGTCAATGAGGTGCTGAATGCGCACCATGGCTTTGGCGACCATTGCACCTTGCGGCGCGAGTTGGTCAATATGAAATTGCTGACGCGCAGCGATGGCGGGCGCGAGTACCGCAAGCTGGCGGCGCGGCCGGCCGATGACTTGCTGCCGCTGCTGCGGGAGTTGCGGCAGCGCAGCCTGCAGCAGGCCTAGCGGTCAGCCTACTTCTTGATCGTGAGCTCGTTGTGGATGGTGTGAGATCCTTCCGCTTCGCGCGCGATCTTGAGTGCCGTGTCAATCTGGGCCTGAGTGTCGAGTACCCCGATCAGCCTGACGTCGCCTTTGAGCGTGACGACCTTGATGTCAAAGGTCTTCAGCGCATCGTTCTGATTCAGCACGGTCGAGACATGCTCGCTCACATCGGCGTCCGACACATTGCTTGTCGCTGTCGAAGCTGCTTCGGCAACGGTGCCTGCCGCAGGCGGCGCAGATGGCGCAACTTCGGCCGGCTTGCTGCAGCCGCCCATCAGCAGCGTTGCCGCCACCAGCATCATTGCAGCGGTGCTGACTGAAGGAGACGTAAGTCCAGAGGGTTGGTTGTTCATGGGAGGCCTTGGTTCGGTCGGTCGGTCATACGTTCAGTCAGCGTCGAATGACGTGTAGCCCAAGCATCCTTTGAATTTGGCTGCCCGGCTGTGCGCTGGCGAACATTGGCCAGCTAGGCGAGTTCGCCAACATAGTCGAAGGCCGGCACCTGTGCGGCATCAGCGGGCCAAAGCCTCGCGCCAGCCCTCTCGCTACAATCCGCAGCCTTGGCTCCAAGGGAATAAATCCGTGTCCGATCGCTCCGCCGTGCTGTTGCAATACCTCTTGCCCAAACAGGCCATCACCCGCTTTGCCGGCCTCGTTGCTTCGGCCCGCATGGGAGCGATCACGACCGGCATCATTCGGCGCTTTGTCGCACGCTACGAGGTCAATATGGCCGAGGCGGCCGAGCCGGACATCTCGGCTTATCCCAGCTTCAATGAGTTTTTCACCCGTGCGCTGAAGCCCGGTGCTAGGCCGCTGGCCGATGCGGCCCTGCTGTGCCCGGTGGATGGGCGTATCAGCCAAGTCGGAGCCATCAAGGGCAATCAAATCTTTCAAGCCAAGGGCCATGAGTTCTCAAGCACGGCTTTGGTCGGCGGCGATGCGGCCTTGGCAGCGCAGTTTGATGACGGCATCTTTGCCAATATCTATCTGAGCCCGCGCGACTATCACCGCATCCATATGCCTGCGGCCGGCCGGCTTTTGCGCATGATCTATGTGCCCGGTGATCTGTTCTCGGTCAACCCGGTGACGGCACGCGGCGTGCCGGGTTTGTGTGCACGCAAGGAGCGCGTGGTCTGTGTGTTCGAGGGCATCCATGGGCCCTGGGTCTTGGTGCTGGTAGGTGCCACCATTGTGGGCAGCATGGCCACCACCTGGCACGGTGTAGTCAACCCGCCGCGGCCGGCCAAGGTGGTCGAGTGGGATTACCGCGACCAGCAGATTCAGCTCAAAAAAGGCGAGGAGATGGGGCGCTTCTTGCTGGGTTCAACGGTTGTGATGTTGTTCCCCAAGGGGCCGTGGAGTTTCAACCCGGCTTGGGTTGGCGAGGACTTGGGGCGGCCGGGCAGTGCGGTGCAGCTGGGTGAGGCGATGGCCACGCGCTGATGAGCGCAAAGGAAACCTGCCGCGAATGATTTGCTCTACCCGCACGATGCCGGAACTTGCCGGCGGCGACCCTGCCACATGGGCCAGCGGGTCCGCCCAGGCTCAGTGAGGCAAATTTGCCGGGCCGCGCCCAGCGCGCTGCGCGCCCATGCAGAAGGAGTTTTTTGACTTTACGGCTCGCTGCGCCTATTTGCCTTCGCTTGAACCGCTCACCCCAAGCCACCGAGCTTTCGCTGCCTGCCTCAGCGGGTCCGGTTGATTGAGTGCTTAGGCTTCATTACGAGTGGCATTAAGCCGGCCCGGACGCTTCCAAACAGGCGGCACTATCCTTCCTCGCCTTGTCGCCATGACCAACATCACGATTCCGGTGCTGGTGCACAGGAGCAGCGCTAGGACAGACGATTCAACACCGAAGGCGCCTCCAGTCAGCCAATCGGGGCCGTTCACGGTGGACCTGATCAGACCCTGTTGGGCATCGTTGCCGGAGACAATGCCTGAGAAAATGGCCGACTGGGTGTAGTTCCACGCCATATGGAAACCGATGCTCAACCACAGCTGGCGCGTCAGCATATAGGCCGCGGCCAGCAAGATGCCGGCCTCGACGGCGATGAAGAGCGCTCCCTCAATCGTGCCCTCTGGGTTGATCAGGTGGGTCAGACCGAACACGAGTGAAGACACCACAAGGGCAGCCCAGCTGCCAAACCATTGCTCGACCGCGCCAAACAGCACGCCTCTGAACAATAGCTCCTCGTAGACGCTCGAGCTCAGCGCCATGGCAATCGCCGGCACCATGTAGCTCAAGGGGTTCAAGCCAACAATGCGGTAGATGCCTAGAGCCATTAGGATCAATTCGCAGGCTGCGTACAGGCTTGCGCCTATGAGCAGGCCGAGCCCGAGTTGGCGACCCATGCCCGGCACGGCGAGCTCCGATACGGCACGTTTCTCAAACAAGTATGCATAGCCAACATACACCGCGAAGCCAGCGATGGCCAAGGCGATGATGTGTAGAACAGCCTTGACGGGTTCTCCGGCATAGCTGGTCATCGCATCGGTGTTCAGGGACATAAACAGTACCAAGATGAACCCGAGCAACAGCACGCGCGCTGCTGGTGAACTGAGGATGCGTTGAGCGAGTTTGGGCCGCGTGTTTGCAGGGCTTGTCATCATTGCGTTCACCGTAAGTGATGGATTGCAAGCAAGGAGCATTGCAGGCTGCTGTTGACGAGACTTTGGCGAGTCGCCTTGGCATTGAATGATACGGTCCCAGGAGGCGTTCCAATAAGCCCCAATCCACAACCATGCCCACTCCGAGGCGCCTGCAAATTTCGGTGAACCTGGGCTCTGTGGCTCATGGGAGAAATGTCGCGTGAATGGAGGCTTTAGCTCGTCTCGATGAGGCGATGCTGAGGCCTGCTGGTATGGCTATTGAACCGCGGTTTGCTCTGATCCCGCTTTCGAGACCTTGTCAATGTCGTGCGCCATGCAAGACAGGCTTCACTTGAACTTGAACTTGAACTTGAACTTGAACTTGAACTTGAACTTGGCTTGGCTTGGCTTGGCTTGGCTTGCCTTGCCTTGCCTTGCCTTGCCTTGCCTTGCCTTGGCTTGGCTCCAGCGCCTCAAACGCTTGCGGTGCCGCAAGTTGGCAGACACGGGCTGCACGGTGCCGATGCGATGGCGAATCGCTGAAGGTCAGCGTCCGAACAGCCCCCGCAATTTATTGGCGGCTTCGATCAATTTATTGGCTTTTTCTAGTGAACTGGACATAGGGTCTTCTACCGCAGGCGCAGCCGGCGCAGGCATCTGGACAGCAGGCTTGGCCGCCGCAACATTTGGTCGCGGATTGTTGATGTCTTTGCTCGTCGACTTTGCTGCGGTCACTGCCGCCGCCGCTTGGGCGGCAATGACCTCGACGCGACGATTCTTCGCCCGCCCGACTTCATCGGTGTTTGGCGCCAGCGGCAGCGTCTGTCCGGCGCCGCGCGCGCTCAGTCGATCGGGCGCGACGCCGGCACTCAAAGTCAAAGCTTCGGCCACCGCGCGAGCCCGCGCCTCAGACAGCTTCATATTGGCCTCGGCCCCGCCCACATCGTCGGTGTGGCCGACCAGGGTAATCTGCAGTGCCGGATTGTCTTGCAAGGTCTGAGCGAGCTCCTTCAAGGTGGCTTGCGATGCAGCCTTCAGCTGAGCACGCCCGGTATCGAATTGAAAACCATAGACATCGACACGTCCTTGCTCGTTGAGGGCTTTGGCGATCGGGCTTGTGCCGCTGATGGCGATCATCTCGGTGTCGAGGCTGCCTTTTTCCACCACGGTCAACCAAACTTGCGGTTGGCTACCGTAGACATTGACCCACATTGACACATAGGTGTCGCCGCGTTGTGCGGCCAAGTACTGGTTGTCGGTGTCGCCGTCGATGCTGACCCGCTCTAGCTTCATCAGCTTGCGCAGCTCATAGATGTTGTTGCTTGTGCAGGGCCGCTCGCAGACGAACAAATCTTTGAAGCCGCTGCGACGCAGGGCCGATTGGTGGTTGCGAAATATCTGTAGTGCCGATACCGACTTGGGTAGCTCGTAACGGATGAAGGTCACTCGGCCTTCGAGCGGCATCAGCTTGTCGGCGGTGAATTCACCAGCCCGTTGCACCGGACGGCTCAGCAGCAGCTGCGCTTCCTCATATTCCTTGAAGTCGAAGGCCATCATCACGGCGCTCGGGTAACGGGCTACTTCAGGATGATCGGCGCCAGGCTCGGCGCGGGCGTCGGTGAGCAGGGCGGGCAGGCAGAACAGCAGTCCGAGTGACGCCAAGATACGGATGGATAGCATTGGGGTTGGCATCAAATTGGTTGTTGTCAGACGATGAAAAATAATGCTAACACGCTGACAAAGCGTAGCCTCGCCCCTGCTGGGGCGCCTGCGATGTAGCGGGCTGGATGCTCTCGCCCTCGGCAGCATGCCGAGCGCTGAGCGTGCATCAACTCGCCGAGTTCACCATCCCAATCAAGGCCCGCAAGGCCGGGCTGGCCTGGCGGCGGCCGGGATAGTAGAGCGAGAAGCCGGTGCCGGCTGGGCACCAGTCGTCCAAGACCTGGGTCAGGCGGCCTGCCGCCAAATGCTCGCGCGCCGCACATTCATAGAGGTAGGCGAAGCCAATGCCTTCCAGTGCCGCAGCCAGCGCCACGCTTTGGTCGTCCACCAGCAAGGGGCCGTTGACATCGAGCGTTATCTGCACAGCGCCTTGCTCTGCGCCTGGTGCTGCACCTTGCGCTGCCTGGCGCTCAAACTCCCAGCGAAACATCGCACCGCTGGCGAAGCGCTGGCGCACGCAAGGGGCATGCAGCAAGTCGCGTGGATGAACCGGCACCGACGTGCGTGCCAGCAAGGCCGGCGCGCCGACGACGATGAAGCGTTGCGCATCGCCCAATGGCACTGCCACCATATCCAGCGGCAGGCGCTCGGCAAAGCGCACACCGGCGTCAAAGCCCTGGGCCACGATGTCCACCATCACGTCTTGCGTGTGCAGTTCCAACTCCACAGCCGGGTGCGCGGCCAGAAAGCGCGCCACGAGTGGCGCCAGCACAAGCCGCGCCGCGCTGCGTGGCACCGACAAACGCAAGCTACCCTTGACCTCGCCGCCCAGCTGGCTCAGATCTGCATAGGATTGCCTCAGGCTGCGCAGCGCCGGCTCGGCCTGCGTCAGCAACTGCTGGCCAGCCGCAGTCAGCGCCACGCTGCGGGTGCTGCGCGCCAATAGCGCCACGCCGACCTCTTGCTCGAGACGGCGCATCGCTTGGCTGACGGCCGAGGGGCTGAGCCCCAGATTCAGCGCGGCGCCGCGAAAGCTGCGCGCCTCGGCAACTGCAAGGAAGATACGAAGGTGCTGAAAGTCTGGGTCGGCCATGGTGGGGCTATTGTCGGCGGCATTGCTTGTTCAGTGCCGCTGCACAGGCCGTGCATGGCGGCGAGGCTGGCGGACCTGGCTCCGAGCGAGCAAGATACGTGGCATCAAACTCAAACCGATCACCCCTATGACGATTCACATACTGAAGATTGCTGCTTTCTCCGACGGCAACTCCGGCGGCAACCCGGCCGGCGTGCTGATCGCGCCGCAGCTGCCTGCTGACGCCGAGATGCAGCGCATTGCTGCCGAGCTGGGCTTCTCCGAGACGGTGTTTGCTCAGCCGCAGGGCTCGGCCTGGCGGGTGCGCTACTTCTCGCCCGAAAACGAAGTGCCGTTTTGCGGCCATGCCACCATCGCTTTGGGAGCAGCGCTGGCGCAGCAGCAAGGTGAAGGCAAGTTCGACTTGATCCTGAATAGCGCCAATATCAGCGTTGAAGGGCGGCGCGCGGGCTCGCTTTTTGCCGCCGCCCTGCAGTCGCCGCCGACGCACAGCGCGCCGGCCAAGCCCGAGCTGCTGGCGGCGGCGCTGGCGCTGTTCGGCTTGCAGGCCGACGATCTTGATCCGCGCATGCCGCCGGGGCTGGCCCATGGTGGCGCCGACCACCTGGTCCTGGCCTTGAAGTCACGCGCAAGGCTGGCGGCAATGAACTATGACTTGGCCGAGGGCCGAAAGCTGATGCAGGCTGCCGGCTTGACCACTATCTTGCTGGCCTATATTGAAACGCCGCAGCTCTTGCACACCCGCAATGCTTTTGCCGCCGGTGGCGTGCTGGAGGACCCGGCGACCGGCGCGGCCACGGCTGCGCTGGCCGGCTACTTGCGCGACTTGGGCTGGCCGCATGGTGGCGTGGTCGACATCGTGCAAGGCGAAGACATGGGCTTGCGCTCGCTATTGCGGGCCGAGATACCGGCGCAGGCCGGCAGTTCTATCCGGGTTTCCGGGACGGCAAGGGTCTTGTCATGACGCAGTCCACTCGCCGCCTTGCCGACCAGCAAGTACCCGCAATCGGCTTGGGCCTGATGGGCATGAGCGAGTTTTACGGCGCGCATGACGACGCCGAATCGCTGGCTACTTTGCATGCGGCCTTCGATCTCGGTGTGCGCCATCTTGACACCACCGACACCTATGGCGCCGGCCATAACGAGCAATTGCTGGGGCGCTTTCTGGCCGAGCTGAAGCCGGCGCAGCGCGCTGAGATGCTGGTGGCGACGAAGTTCGGCATTGACAGGCCGGCCGGCACTTACGAGCGCCGCATCGACAACTCGCCCGCTTATATCCGCGCCGCTTGCGAGGCCTCGCTCAAACGCCTGGGGCTGGAGCAGATCGGTTTGTACTATGTGCATCGGCGCGACCCGGCCGTGCCCATCGAGGCCGTGATGCAGACCTTGGCCGCGCTGAAAGCCGAGGGCAAGATTGCGGCTATCGGCCTGTCCGAGGTCAGCGCGCAGACCTTGCGGCACGCTCACGCGGTGCAGCCGGTGGCGGCTGTGCAAAGCGAATATTCGCTCTGGGAGCGCGGGGCCGAGGCAGAGATGCTGCCGACTACTGCCGCCTTGGGTGTCGCTTTTGTGGCCTACAGCCCGCTTGGCCGTGCGCTGCTCAGTGCCGCCATGCCGGCGACGCAAGACCTGGCCCCGGATGACTTTCGCCGCATGCTGCCGCGCTTCAATGGTGCTGCTGGCGAACACAATCGCGCCATGGCGGCGCGCCTGGCCGATTTGGCCGCCGCCTGGGGCATGCCGGCTTCGCAACTGGCCTTGGCCTGGATTCTGAACAAGCAGCCCCATGTGCTGGTGATTCCTGGCACAAGGCGCCAAACCCATCTGGCCAGCAACTGGGCGGCCGGTCAAATCGACTTGAGTGCCGCGCAAGTGGCCGCCTTGGATGCCTTGTTTGCGCCCGGCGCGGTGGCCGGCGAGCGCTATACCGCGGGGGGGTGGGT
>CAUPEV010000006.1:0-51867 GCA_963510335.1 uncultured Roseateles sp. | reverse complement strand
CGCGGTGGGGCGAATCGAGCGTTTCCTGACGCATTACCGCAAGCGGGCCGGGCGCTAGGCGCCTTCCGCATAGACAGTCGGTTAGATTTATAGCGAAGAGCAGAGAGAAAGAACCACCCCATGAAAGCGATCAAAGTTGGCCTGCTGGGCATTGGTACCGTGGGCAGCGGCACTTTCAATGTGCTGCGTCGCAACCAGCACGAAATACGCGGCCGCGCCGGCCGGGGCATCGAGATCACGACGGTGTGCCGCCGCAATGTGGCGCTGGCCCGGCAAATCGTTGGTGAAGGCGTGACCGTCACCGCCGACCCTTACGACATCATTCGTGACCCCGAAATCGACATCGTCGTCGAGACCATTGGCGGCTGCGACTTGGCGCGAACGCTGGTGCTGGAAGCGATCGCGGCCGGCAAGCATGTGGTCACGGCCAATAAGGCCTTGCTTGCCGTGCACGGCACCGAGATCTTTGCCGCCGCACGCGCCAAAGGTGTGATGGTCGCTTTTGAGGCCGCGGTGGCCGGTGGCATCCCCATCATCAAGGCCTTGCGTGAAGGGCTGACGGCCAACCGCATTGAGTGGATTGCCGGCATCATCAATGGCACGACCAATTTCATCCTGTCCGAAATGCGCAGCAAGGGCTTGGACTTCGCCACCGTGCTGAAAGAGGCGCAGCGCCTGGGCTATGCCGAGTCTGACCCGACCTTTGACGTGGAAGGTGTGGACGCCGCGCACAAGCTGACAATCATGAGCGCGATCGCTTTCGGTGTGCCGGTGCAGTTCGACAAGGCGCATGTCGAAGGCATCAGCCAGTTGCAGGCGGCCGACATCAAGTACGCCGAACAACTCGGTTACCGCATCAAGCTGCTGGGCCTGACGCGCCGGCGCGAGAGAGGCATCGAGCTGCGTGTGCATCCGACCTTGGTGCCGATCACGCGTTTGATCGCCAATGTCGAAGGAGCGATGAATGCGGTGGTGGTGCAGGGCGATGCCGTCGGCACCACGCTGTACTACGGCAAGGGCGCGGGTGCGGAGCCGACCGCCTCGGCCATCATTGCCGACCTGGTGGACATCACCCGATTGCACACCGCTGACCCCGATCACCGCGTGCCGCACCTAGCCTTCCAGCCCGATGCGATCAGCGACACCGCCATCCTGCCGATGGAAGACGTGCTGACCAGCTATTACCTGCGTCTGCGCGTGGCCGATGAGGCGGGCGTGCTGTCCAGCATCACCACCATCTTGGCCGAGGGCGATATCTCGATCGATGCGGTGCTGCAGCGCGAGTCCAATGAAGGTGAGCGTCAGACCGACCTGATCATCCTGACGCATGAAACCAGCGAAGGCGGCATGAACAAGGCCTTGGCCCGCATGCAAGGCCTGCCGACGGTGCTCGCGCCCATTGTGCGGCTGCGTAAGGAAGAGTTGGCATGAGGTATATCAGTACTAGAGGCGACAAGACCGAGCGCGCTTTTTGCGAAATTCTGCTGGAAGGCCTGGCGCCCGATGGTGGGCTCTATCTGCCGGTCAGCTATCCGCAGATCGACGCTGCGACGCTGAGCAAGTGGCGAGCCTTAAGCTACGCGGATCTGGCCTTTGAGATCTTGTCGCTCTATATCGATGACATCCCGGCCGAGGATCTGCGCGCGATTGCTCGCCGCACCTATACCGAGGCTGTTTTCGGTACGCCTGAGATCACGCCGCTGAAGGTCTTGGAGCCTGGCTTGGCTCTGCAAGCCTTGTCCAACGGCCCGACCCTGGCCTTCAAGGACATGGCGATGCAGCTGCTGGGTCAGCTGTTCGAGTATGAGTTGAAGCGCCGCGGCGAGACGCTCAATATCCTTGGTGCGACCTCGGGTGACACCGGCAGCGCGGCCGAATATGCGATGCGCGGCAAGGCCGGCGTCAATGTCTTCATGCTCAGCCCGCATGGCCGCATGAGCCCGTTCCAGCAGGCACAGTTGTTCAGCCTGCAAGATGCCAATATCCACAACATCGCCATCGAAGGCGTGTTCGATGATTGCCAGGACATCGTCAAGGCGGTGTCCAACGATCTGGATTTCAAACGCAAATACAAGATCGGCACGGTCAACTCGATCAACTGGGCGCGCCTGCTCGCTCAGGTTGTCTATTACTTCGCCGGCTACTTCCAAGCGACGAAGTCGAATGAAGAGAAGGTCAGCTTCACCGTCCCATCCGGCAATTTCGGCAATGTCTGCGCCGGCCATGTCGCGCGCATGATGGGGCTGCCTATCGCCAATCTGGTGGTGGCGACGAACGAGAACGATGTGCTGGACGAGTTTTTCCGCACCGGCGTTTACCGCGTGCGCGGCAGCGCCGACACGCATGAGACATCCAGCCCTTCGATGGATATTTCCAAGGCCAGCAATTTCGAACGCTTTGTGTTTGACCTCTTGGGGCGCGACGGCGTTCGGGTGAAATCGCTGTTTGATGACGCCATAGCCAAGGCTGGGCGTTTCGAGATCAGCCCGGAAGAGCTCGCGCAGATTCAGCCCTACGGTTTTGTCTCCGGCAGCAGCAGCCACGCCGACCGGCTGGCGACGATCCGCTCGACCTACGAAAAATACGGCGTCATCGTCGACACCCATACCGCCGACGGCTTGAAGGTGGCGCTGGAGCACCGGCAGCCAGGCACTACCATGCTGGTGCTGGAGACCGCTTTGCCAGTCAAATTCGCATCGACGATCGAAGAGGCGCTGAGCTTGACGCCGCCGCGTCCGGCCAGTTTGGAAAACATCGAGTCGCTGCCCAAGCGTGTGAGCGTGATGCCGGTTGACGTTCAAGCGGTCAAGTCCTTTGTCCAAGCCCATGTCTGAAGCTGCCCCTCATCGTCCGGCCATGCAAAGCCTGGACGAGGCGCTGGAGCGCTTGCTGTCCACCGTCCAGCCGCTGGGGCTGAGCGAGTGCATGCCTACTGGCGACGCGCTGGGTCGGGTGCTCGTCGAGCCGGTGGTGTCGCTGATTGATGTGCCGCCGGCCGACAACAGCAGCATGGATGGTTATGCGCTCAGTGCGGCCGACGTGCAGGCGCTAGGCAGCTTGCTGCCGGTCGCTCAGCGAGTGCCGGCCGGCGTGGTCGGCGCTGTCCATCAGGCGGGCACGGCCGCGCGCATTTTTACCGGCGCGCAGATTCCCATCGGTGCCAATGCAGTCGTCATGCAAGAGCAGTGCGAGGCAGTGGCCGGCGAAGGCTTGGGCTCCGTGCGCGTCAATGCTGCAGTGCAAGCGGGTCAGTGGATTCGCCGCCGTGGCGAGGATGTGAAAGAGGGCGCCACCGTGCTCGCCGCGGGCTGCCGGCTTGATGCCGCAGCCTTGGGCATGGCTGCCTCGGTTGGCGCAGCGCAGCTGACGGTCGCACGCCGTCCGCGCGTGGCGCTGTTCTCGACCGGTGACGAGTTGGTGATGCCGGGCGAGCCGCTCAAGCCCGGCGCGATTTACAACTCGAATCGCTACACCTTGCGCGCCATGCTGCAAGGCCTGGGCTGCGAGGTGATCGACTTGGGCATCGTGCCCGACAAACTCGACGCCACCCGCGCCGCGCTGCGCGAAGCGGCTGGGCAGGCCGACCTGATCATCACATCGGGCGGCGTTTCGGTCGGCGAGGAAGATCATCTGCGTCCGGCCGTGCAGGCTGAGGGCAGCTTGGATCTTTGGCAGATCGCTATCAAGCCGGGCAAACCGCTGGCTTTCGGTCGAGTTGCTGACAAGGCCTGGTTCATTGGCTTGCCCGGCAATCCCGTTTCCAGCTTCGTCACCTTTGCCTTGCTGGTGCGGCCAGTGATTCTGCGCCTGCAGGGCGCCACCAAGCTCCAGCCGCGCGGCTTTATGCTGCGGGCTGATTTTGATTGGCCCAAGGCCGACCGCCGGCGCGAGTTTTTACGGGTGCGGCTCAACGATGCTGGCGGCTTGGATCTTTTCCCCAACCAGAGTTCCGGTGTACTGACCTCGGCCGTTTGGGCCGACGGCCTGCTTGACAATCCGGCCGGCCAGCCCATTGAGGCCGGCCAACTGGTGCGTTACTTGCCGATGAGCGAGTTGCTGGCATGAGCTTGATGATCGCCGTCAGGCTCAAGTTCTTTGCCTCCTTGCGCGAGCGGCTTGGGGCCAATGAAGCCCTGACGCTGCCGGCCGGCACGACGGTCGGCGGGCTGCGTGACTTGCTGCTGGCGCGCTCGGACCTTCACGCCGAGCTGCTGGCCCGGGGCCGTGCGGTTCGTTGTGCCTTGAACCAGCAGTTGTGCGCTGAAGATGCCGTCATCACCGACGGCGCGGAAGTCGCCTTCTTTCCGCCCGTCACCGGCGGCTGAGTCAAGCCAACTCGGTATGCATGGCTTACACCTGACGGCCGATTTGAGCGGTGTCCAGGCCGATCATGCCTTGATGCACGAGCCGGCCGCGCTGCAAGCGCTCTGTGTCGACGCGGTGGCGCAGGCGGGCCTGGGCGCCGTGGCCGAGTTGTTTCATCGCTTCATGCCCGCTGAGGGTGAAACTCAGTCCGGCATCACCGGCGTAGTCTTGTTGGCCGAGTCGCATCTGGCTGTGCACACCTGGCCCGAGTTGAGCGGTGTGACGCTGGACGTCTACGTTTGCAATATGGGCCAGGACAATAGCGCCAAGGCGCAGGCCTTGATGGGCGAGCTGATCAAGGCTTTCGCACCTGCACAGGTGCGGCAGCAGGCTTTGCAGCGCGGGCTGCCTTAGCCGCCTCGGCCATCACATTCTTAGCGCTGTCCCCCAGCAAGTAGCGGGCACCGGAGCCGGCCTTGGCCGCGCCGTCGGCCGGGTTGTAGAGCGCGCATTTGCTCAGCGATAGGCAGCCGCAGCCTATGCATGAACTCAAGGTGTCGCGCAGCCGGGTCAGCTCGGCAATGCGCTGATCCAGCATAGGCCGCCAAGCGCCCGAGAGCCGAGTCCAGTCGGCGGCGGTCGGCGTGCGCCCATCGGGTAACTCCGCCAAGGCGGCGCGAATCTGCTCCAGGCTCAGGCCGACCGCTTGGGCGGCGCGGATAAAGGCGAGGCGGCGCAGATCGCTGCGCGCATAGGTGCGCCGGCCGCCCTGTTTGCTTTCACTTGCACTGCGCTGGCTGAGCAGCAGCCCCTGGTCTTCATAGAAACGCAGTGCACTGGCGGCCACGCCACTGCGCTTGACCAAGTCACCGATCGCAAGGCGGGTGTCTGGTTTGGCTGTCTTGGGGTTTGCTGGCGTCGACATGGCTTAATGAAAATACCGCTTGACTTCAAGTTAACTTGAACTTTCAGTATAAAGGCCTTATCAGCTCATTCAAGCCCATCGTGACCCACACACAAGCAAACACCACCGCACTGGCCCCTTGGTTGGAACTCAACTTGCAGCAATTCCCGCTCGAATACGGTGATCAACTCAGCAGCCATCTGCCCATGGCCTTGCATGCCCTGTACAGCCTGGGTGCCGACGAGGCGCGCATGGCCGCCTTCTTCAATAGCTATTGCCGTCGGTTTGAGGGCATGGCGGCACCGTCAGCGGCCGCGCCGCCACAGGACTGGCTGAGCTTGCGAGGCGACTGGTCGGCCTACAGTGGCTTGCGCAGCTATTTTGAGCAGGCCTTGGCGACAGAAGGCCGCGACGCATTGCTGCGCCGGGTCTTGCCCGACTTGCTGGCGGGCATTTCGGCGGTCGCGTTTCATGGCGCGATCCGGCTTGCCCATGCCGTGCAGGGCGGCCATGTCGGCGAGTTGGTCGCGGCTTTGGCCTATTGGGCCAGCCGTTGGCAGCAGCTACCAGCGCCACCACTGCAGAACGGCGCCGAGTGCTTGAGTTTGACAGCGTGGTCCGAACGATTGGTGGCCGGCGCATCCACCTGGCGCAGTGAGGCGCCCTTGATTTTTCTGCGCATGGTGGAGGCCAGCGCCAGGCCTGTGTATGCCGAGTTAGTTGGGTTGGCGCCAGCCCCGGCGCCGACCTTGCTTGCGCGTGTGGCCGAGCTGGCAAAGCTGGCCTTGGACTATTACTTGCACAGCGCTAATTTCACGGTGCTGCACATGATCACCGGCCTGCGTGCTGTGCGCGTGTTGGCACCCTGGGTGCCGGCCGATCCGCACTTTCAAACAGAGGTTCAGACCATCCTGACCGAAGCCTTTGTCGCCGCCTATATGGCCGGGCGGGTGCAGTGGCGTGCCACTCCCTTGGCGACCCAGCCGGCACCGACTTGGGGACCATTGGCCGATGCCGCAACCCGGTCCGAAGACGATCATGCGATCAAGCTCGTCCATGCCTGCAAAGAGGAGTGGGCGGCCTATGGCGATTCGCGCTACTTGCAGGCCGCTGCGTTGGCTTTGCGATGAAGTGGGGCGCTAGCCGAGGCCTTGCCGGCCCGCGAAACTTGAGCCCAGCTCATAGCCGCGCGTGTAAGCCTCTTCAAAGACCGAGTAGCCGGCCAGGTCGCTGTGCGCAAAGTGAATCCGCCCCTGGGGCTGCAGCAAGGCTTTCAAGGCCGGCGAGCCGCGCACCCCAGGCAGCGGAATGCTCATCGCGTGGCCCCAGCGCACCAGGTCGGCGCGGTGCACTTGCTCAGCCAAGTCAGGGTGGACCGGGCTCAGATCGGCCAGAATCTGCCTAGCCCAATGCCGCCAGTCTTGTCGGTGCAACTCGCCCCGCCTCGCCTGCGGCAGCGCCCAATAGGCGCTCAGCACCGTGGGCCCGGCTTGGGGCAGCAGTTGCTGGTGCATGGCGTCAACATAGCCGAGTGCCTGGCTGCCGTAGATCACATTGTCCCAAGACGGCGGCGCGCCTACGCGCTGCAGCAGCGGTGCTTTGAGCTGCAGATTGGCCACCAACCAAGGCGCATAACGCAGCTGTTCTGCGGCGGCTCGAAGGGGGGGGCAAGCTTTCGCCAAGCAGCTTGTTGGCGATGAAAAGTGGCGTGGCCAACACGACTTGATCGGCCACCCAACGCTCCGTGGTCTGTGTGGCCTCATGCCAGGCCAAGACCTGGACCTGATGTTTGCCCGGCTCCACCTTCAAGACGCTGCGTCCTGGATGGATCTGCGTCTGCAGTGGCCTGGCCATCGCGTCGGTCAAGAAAGCATTGCCCTGCGGCCAGGTCAGCACCGCCTCGCGCTCGCCATTTGAGTTGGCCGGATGAAAGCCATGGCGGCTGGCAAAGTAATGCAGGCCAGCCCAGGCCGACACCTCGTGAATGCCCGCGCCATAGTCGTCGCGGCAGCAATAGTCCAGGTACCAAAGCAGCTGTGGGTCGTTGATGCGCTGCTGGCTGAGCCAGGCGGAAAAGGTCTGCGCATCCAAGGCGGCGTGGCCCGGCGTCCAGGGTGCGCGCCGGGTCGGCATGGCAAAGCCCAAGCTCGCCTGTGCGTCCTCGACGGCGCGCTCGAACTTTTGTTGCTGAGTGCGCGCCGTATCGGTTTGCGCCGGCGGCAGCAGGCCTTCATGCCAAGCACCGTCAAAAAACAAGCGCTCCTGCGGGCTGTGGCAGAGGTGGCGCTCATCCCACAAGGGCCTGCCGAGTTGCTGGCGCACCAAGCCTAACTCTTCGAGCAGCTGGTACACCTCACGTGATTGCGGCCCGGGTAGAGGTAGGTAATGCGCACCGGTCGGGCAGGCCATGTCGCCCATGAGGTGAGCGCGGCTGTTGCCGCCGCAGGCGTCTTCCAGCTCCAGCAGGGCAAAGTCGTCGCGGCCGGCCTGGTTCAAGGCGCGTGCGCAAGCAAGACCCGAGACGCCGCCGCCAATGATCAAGACCCGTGTTCGGCGCAGCGGCCCTGCGCCGGTGGCGGGCATTGCAGAGCGCAAGCGGTGGCCGCGCTCGGCGTTGGCGCCGCCTACCCAGCCGCCTTGCAACTGCGCAGCGGGCGAATCACAGCCGGCAAGCAGCAGCGAGCCGCTGCCTATCAATAGCTCACGTCTGCGCACTCAATGCACCTTGCCCCATTCGGCCTCGAACTCATGCACCAGCTGCTGATTCGACAAGCGGTTCACCTCGGTCGGCAACCGCGCCATATCGGGCGGAAAGTTCAGCAGCGCCGGCAAGCCGTCCAGCGCCAAAAACTTGAGCCCCTCAGGCAGGGCACGCGGCTGTGCCCAGGGGCGCCGGCCCGCCAGCACAAAGCCCCATTCACCGAAACTGGGCACATGGGCGTGGTAGGGCGTCGTTGTCAGGCCAGCCGCTTCCAGCGTGCTGACCACGGTCCAGAAGCTGCGCCGCGCGATCAGCGGAGAGGTGGTCTGCACCACGGCGTAGCCGCCGGCCGACAAATGCTGATCTATCAACTGATAAAAACTCGTCGTGTAGAGCTTGCCCAGCGCGAAATTGCTGGGGTCAGGGAAGTCGATCACGATCACGTCGAAGTGTTCGTTTTGCTGCTGCTCTAGCCAGCCAAAAGCATCCGCATTGACGATCTTGAGTTTTGGTGACAGCAAGGCGTTTTCGTTCAGCTGGCGCAGCAAGGGCAGGGTGGAGAACAGCCTTGTCATATGTGGGTCCAGCTCAACCAGGGTGATGCTTTGCACGCTCGGGTAACGCAATACCTCCCGCACGGCCATGCCGTCGCCACCGCCCAGAACCAGCACTTTCTTCGGCGCGCCATGGCCGGCCATGGCCGGATGCACCAGCGCCTCGTGATAGCGGTATTCGTCCTTGGAGTTGAATTGCAGATTGCCATTCAGAAACAAACGCGTTCCTGCATTGCCCTGGGTGACGACAACGCGCTGGTAATCCGAACTCTCGCGCACCAGGATGTGCTCGCCGTAAAACCTGTCCTCGGCCCAGGTCGTCAGCCGGTCGGCGCCCAGCATTGCTGCCAGCAGCAGCCCCAAGCTCGCCGCGCATGCTAGGGCATGGCCGCGCCAAGCGCGCAGCTGCGAGCGAAACAGCCACAGCGCCCAGATCGCCACCAGCACATTCAAGAGCCCGAAGAACAGACCGGTGCGCACCAAACCCAGCTGGGGCACCAGCAGCAGCGGGAAAGCCAAGGCCACGACCAAGGCGCCGAGGTAATCGAAGGTCAGCACCTGCGACACCAGATCACCCAGCTCATAGCGCTCGCTGAACTGTTTTTTGAGTATGCGCATCACCAGCGGAATCTCCAGCCCGACCAAGGCGCCGACCAGCAGCACCAGGCCATAGAGCAAGACCCGGAAGGCTGCGACTTGGCCAGGCGGCAATAGGCTGTGGGCCACAAAGAGTGCTGCCGGCATCAGCCCGCCGATCACGCCGACCAGCAGCTCGATCTTCAGGAACTGCGCCACCAACTGGCGTTTCAGATAACGGCTCAACCACGAGCCCAGGCCCATCGCGAACAGATAGGTGCCGATGATGGTCGAGAACTGCAAGACCGAGTCACCCAGCAAGTAACTCGCCAGCGCACCGGCCGTCAGCTCGTAGACCAGACCGCAGGCAGCGACGATGAAGACGCTGGCCAGCAGCAGTAACTCATGCAGGGAGATGCGGGCTGCGCTGGGGCTTGAGGTCGGGCTTGTGGGCAAGGGCGGTGCAGATGTAGGCATGGGCGCGAGCTTAGCCGAAGCCTGCGTGCCGTTTTGCTGCTGTACCGCCATACCGCAACACCGCGATGATGAGAAGCGCGAGCAGTAGTACTTCCGTCGCGCGACTCCGGCGGTACGGCATTTCGATCGAGCAATAGCTTTGGTGCAGGACCCAGTTTCTGCAGCGCCTCAAGTTTGCGTCGGCGCTCAGGCTGTACCAGGCCAGCCCAGCAATGCCCAGCCACGCCCCTTGCAGGGGCGCGGGCAAGCAGCTTGCCAAGCGTCCAATCTATCTGGCCACTTGGGAGTGGGCCGGGCTTGTGCAAGGCTGCTTCAACTTCAAACAGTTCGAAGCCGCTCTTGCTTGCATTGTTGTCATACAAGATACTATGCGCCCATGAATGATGCTGACCGTCCGATCTCGGTGCTTGATGGTGTTTCCACGCTGCGCGTTGGCGCGCGCCTTTCAGAGCAATTGGCCGATGCGCTTGCGGTGAGCATTCGCGACGGGCAGCTCAAGCCGGGCCATCGATTGCCGACCGAAGCCGCGCTGGTGGAGCGTTTTGGCGTCAGCCGCACGGTGGTGCGGGAGGCGCTGTCGCGGCTGAAGACGCTGGGCTTGCTGGAGTCGCGCCAAGGCTCGGGCGCTTTCATCTGCCAGCCCGACAAACGCAACGCTGAGCGATTGATGCTGACACCTGACGGCTCGGTCGCGGCGGTGTTGCAAATGGTCGAAGTGCGGCGTGCGCTGGAGGCCGAAGCGGCGGCGCTGGCGGCGGCGCGGCGTACGGTCAAGTCGGTCAAGCAGATCAAAACAGCCATGCTGGCGATTGACAAGGCGGTAGCTCATGGCGGCGACGGGGTGGCCGAGGACGTGGCGTTTCACGCTGCGATTGCCGAGGCGGCCGGCAACCCATATCTGCTGGCCACGCTGGCTTACTTGAATCAGTTTCTTCTCGATGCCACGCGGGTCACGCGCGCCAATGAGGCGACGCGCGAGGACCTGGCCGAGCAGGTGCGGCAGGAGCATGCGAGTTTGGTGGCGGCGATTGAGGCGGGCGATGTGGCGGCGGCCCGCCAGTCGGGGGCTGCGCATATGGTCAATGCCGCACAGCGTATCGGGCGTGCCGACCCGGCGTTCTGGCAGGCGCAGGGCCTCACGCTCGCTGACCGTTTGCGGGCAGAACTTGGCGCTCCCAGCGCGCCGCCGGCAAACACCACGACAGCCACAAAAGTAGCCTCAGCACGCCGGCCCAAGCCCTGAGACGGCGCAGCCGGCGAAGCGATTGGAAGGGCGGCCGCAGGGGCGGCGGGAAACTAGGTGGAATCCCGAATATCGATCCATATTTTTGCCACCATAATTTGTATGACAACCTGACAACAAACGCGGTGCGCTAGAAGCTGCAGCAGGTTGGCAACCAACAAAACGCTTGGAGACAATATGCTGATCCGCTCACTCTCGGTCGCCGCCATCACACTCGCCTGCACGGCACTGGCGCAGGCCCAAACCACCCTCAAGCTCGGCCATGTGCTGGCCAAGGGCTCGCACTACGATGTGGGCGCCGCCAAGTTCTGCGAGGACATCGAGAAGGGCACGGCCGGCCGCTACAAATGCCAGGTGTTTCCGGCCAGCGCACTGGGCGGTGAGCGCGAAGAGATTGAGGCGGTGCAACTCGGCACGCAGGACTTCGTGCTGACATCGACCGGCCCGGTCGGCAACTTCGTGCCTGAAATCAAGATCGTGGACGTGCCTTTCCTGTTTCGCGACTACGAGCATGCGCGCAAGACGCTGGATGGCGCGATCGGGCAGGACATGCTGACCAAGTTCCCCAGCCACGGTCTGGTGGCCCTGGCCTGGACCGAGAACGGTTTTCGCCACATGACCAACAACAAGCGGCGCATCGTCAGCGCTGCCGACGCCGCAGGTCTGAAGATGCGCACGATGGAAAACAAGGTGCATATGGAGGGCTACCGGACCTTCGGCATCCTGCCCACGCCTATGGCTTTCCCCGAGGTGTTCGGCGCTTTGCAGCAAGGCGTGGTGGACGGTCAGGAGAACCCCATTCCGGTGATCCTGGCGTCGAAGTTCTCGCAGGTGCAAAAGCACTTGTCGCTGACCGGGCATGTCTACTCGCCGGCGCTGCTGCTGACCTCGCCGCGCATCTGGAACAAGCTCAGTGAGGCCGATAAAAAGGTCTTCGCCGACGCGGCCCGCGCCAGCGTGGCGGCCACGCGCAAAAAGGTCAATGACGACGAGGCCACCGGCATCGCGCAGCTAGAGAAAGAAGGCATGCAGGTGGTGCGCCAAGTCAATGGCAGCAGCTTCCGTGACGCCACCAAACCGGCCTATGCGAGCTACGCCAAAGAGTTCGGCGCCGATCGTATTGCAGCCATCCAGGCCATCAAGTAAGCGGCCACCAGCCGGCCTCAGCCAACCATGGACAAGTTTGAAAACCTACTGATGCGCGTGAACCGGGCGGCGCTGGTGCTGCTGCTGGCGGCCATGGCGTTGATCATTTTTGCCAATGTCGTGCTGCGCTACACCACCAGCCAGTCGATCGAATGGGCCGAGGAGGTGTCGCGTTACCTGATGGTATGGCTGACCTTTCTGGGCGCCGGCCCGGTGCTGCGCTACGGCGGGCATATCGCCCTGGATAACTTACAGGACAGTCTGTCGCCGCGCGCTGCCTATGCCGTGCGGGTGTTGATTGCCTGCTTGTTGTTTGCTTTCTTCGGCTTCATGGTCTGGTTTGGCTTGCTCTATGTCGAGCGGGCGCAGTTCCAGATGACGCCGACGACGCAGATCGCGATGAGCTGGGTCTATGCCGCGATGCCGATCGGCGGACTCTTGCTGATGCTGCATTTCGCGCTGGTGCTCAAGCCTTATCTGCGCTCGCGCAGCTTCGCCAGCGACGCCCATTTCGACGCCAACGCGAGTGCCTCCCTGTGAGCCTGATCCTAATTCTCAGTGCCTGCATCTTGCTGGCGATTGGTGTGCCCGTGGCCTTCGCCTTGGGGATTTCTACGCTCGTCGCCGTGCTGCTGGGCAGCGACTTCCCGCTTTTGGTCATGCTCAAGCAGACCTATGAAGGCGTGGACAGCTTCCCGCTGATGGCTGTGCCATTCTTCATTCTGGCGGCCGAGCTGATGAGTGGCGGCTCGCTGACGGAGGTGCTGCTCAAGTTCGCCGCGCAGTTTGTCGGCCACAAGCGCGGCGGCCTGGGTTATACCAATGTAGTCGCTCTGACCTTCTTCTCGGGTATTTCAGGCTCGGCTCTGGCCGATGCGGCGGGCCCGGGCTCGATGATGATCCGCATGATGGACAAGGCCGGCTATGGCCGCGCCTACGCGGCGGCGCTGACGGCGGCCACCGCTGTCGTCGGGCCCATCATCCCGCCGTCCATCATCATGATCATCTATGCGCTGCAGGATGAGAACGTGTCGGTCGGTGCGCTGTTTGTGGCCGGCTTCATCCCTGGCATCCTGATTGCAGCGGCCATGGCGGCCGTGAACTGGCGCGTGGCCACACAGCGCAACTATCGCGGCATCGACGAGCAAAGCAGCTGGCGTGAAAAGCTTGCGGTCACCTGGCGCGCGGTGCCGGCGTTGCTGCTGCCGGTGATCATCCTGGGCGGCATGCGGGCCGGTTGGTTCACACCGACCGAGGCTTCGGTGGTGGCGGTGTTCTATGCGCTGCTGTGCGGCAAGTGGATCTACCGCACGCTGCAATGGAGCGCGTTGCCGGACATCTTGTCGCGCTCGGCCTTGCTGACCGCCTCGGTGCTGATCATCATCGGCATGTCCAATGCCTTTGCCTGGGTGCTGACCATCGACGGCCTGCCCATCACGCTGGCGGCCTGGATGGCGGAGCAGGACTTCAGCCCGATGATGTTCCTGATTGCGGTGAACATCTTCCTGCTGATCTTCGGTATCTTCATCGAGCCCTTGCCTGGCGTGATGATTCTGGTGCCCATACTCGCACCGGTGGCAGCCAAGCTGGGCGTGGACCCGATCCACTTCGCGATGGTGGTGATCTACAACCTGACGCTGGGCATGATCACGCCGCCCGTCGGCGGCCTGCTGTTCGTCACCTCCAACGTGGCCAAGGTGCCGCTGGGCGCGCTGACACGCGAGCTCAAACCCTTTCTCATCGCGCATGGCCTGGTACTGATGCTCTTGACCTTTATGCCGACCCTGAGCACCTGGGCGCCGCATGCGCTGGGCTTCAAGTGAAGTTGTTGTCGAATCGAGAATCTATGGAAAATTTGAATCTTGCTGCTGCTGGTGCCAAGGGCGCCAACAGTGCCAACAGTGCTAACGGTGCTATTGGTGTGATTGGCCTCGGTGCCATGGGTCGCGGCATGGCCGCCTCGCTGCGCCGGGCCGGCTATCAAGTGCATGTCTGCGATGTGCGGATGGAGGCGGCGCAGGCCTTCGCGGCCGAGGGCGGCACAGCCTGGGCCAGCCCGGCCGAGCTGGCCGCGCATTGCGAGGTCGTGGTCAGCGTCGTCGTCAATGCCGATCAGACCGAGGCGGTCTTGTTCGGTGAGCAAGGCGCTGCTGCGGCAATGTCGCCCGGCAGCCTGTTCGTGATGTGTTCGACGGTCGACCCCGGTTGGTCCGTCGCGCTGGAACAGCGCTTGGCCGAGCGCGGCCTCTTGTACCTGGACGCGCCGATCTCCGGCGGCGCCGCCAAGGCCGCTGCGGGCGAAATGACCATGATGACGGCCGGCACCGCTGCTGCCTACGCCAAGGCCGGCGGGGCACTGGACGCAATGGCCGCCAAGGTCTACCGGCTCGGCGAGCGGGCCGGCAACGGCAGCAAGGTCAAGATCATCAATCAGTTGCTGGCCGGAGTGCATATCGCCGCCGCTGCCGAGGCGATGGCGCTGGGCCTGCGCGAGGGCGTTGCGCCCGAGGCGCTGTACGAGGTGATCACCCACAGCGCCGGCAATAGCTGGATGTTCGAGAACCGCATGGCCCATGTGCTGGCGGGTGACTACACGCCGCTGTCAGCCGTAGATATTTTCGTCAAAGACCTCGGCCTGGTGCTCGACACCGCCCGCGCGAGCAAGTTCCCATTGCCGCTGTCGGCCACCGCGCACCAGATGTTCATGCAGGCTTCGACGGCCGGCTTCGCCAAGGAAGACGATAGCGCGGTCATCAAGATCTTCCCGGGCATCACGCTGCCCGTGGCTGCATAGGGGATGGCATGCGCGTATTGATTACCGGCGCGGCCGGATTCCTGGGCGCCGCCTTGGCGCGGCGGCTGCTGGCCATGGGCTCTTTGGCTCTGGCGGGGCGTTCGGTGCCTGAGCCTGTCGATTTGCTCTTGACCGATCTGTACCCCTTGCCAGCTGATTTGCAGGGCGAGCCTCGCGTGCAGTTTGTCGGCGGCGAATTGAAGGCGCTGCTGGAGTCGGGCGAGTTGTCGCTGAAGGGCTGTGCGGCCATCGTGCACCTGGCGGCGGCCGTCAGTGGCGATTGCGAGGCCGATCTGGACCTCGGCCTGCGCAGCAATGTCGATGCCCCTTTGGCCTTGTTGCAGGCCGCGCGATGGGCCGGTCAGTCAGGCGAAGTGCCGGTATTCGTCTACGCCAGCTCGGTTGCGGTGTTCGGCGGCATGCCTGGCCAGCCGCTGCCGGCGGTGATCGCGGACAACAGCCTGCCTACGCCGCAAGGCAGTTATGGCATTCAGAAATTCATCGGCGAGCAGTTGGTGGCCGACTTCAGCCGGCGCGGCCTGGTGCAGGGCCGCAATGTGCGTTTGATGACGGTAGCAGTGCGCCCGGGTCGGCCCAATGGCGCGGCTTCAAGCTTTCTCAGCGGCATGTTGCGCGAGCCTTTGGCGGGCCAGCGTGCGCTTGTGCCGGTGCCTGCGGATACGCCGGTCGCGCTGGCTTCGCCCGGCCGCACGCTGGACGGCTTGATGCGCGCCTTGCAGGCCAGTGAGGGCGAATGGGGCCCGCGGACCGCCGTCAACCTGCCGGCGCTGAGCACCACGGTGGGTGAACTCGCCGCTGCGCTGCAGCGCTTGGCCGGGCCGGCTGCGGCCGAGCTGCTGGACTGGCAGCTTGATGAGCGCATCACCGCCATCGTCGGCGGCTGGCCCAGCCGCTTCGACGCGGCGCGCGCCCGCGCCCTCGGTTTGCTGCCCGACGCCTCGGTGGACGCGCTGCTCCAAGCCTATGTGCGCGACTACCCGGACGCGGTACTTGTGCCGCTTGTGCCGCTGGTTCAGCGGGAGAAGCAGCCATGACGCGGCCCTTGCTGGGCTGCATTGCCGACGACTTCACCGGCGCCACCGATCTGGCCAACAACCTGGTGCGCAGCGGCATGCGCACGGTGCAGACGATTGGTGTGCCGAGCGACGCCGGCCCGGCCATCGACGCGGACGCCATCGTGGTGGCGCTGAAGTCACGCACCATTGCCGCTGCCGATGCGGTCGCGCAGTCACTGGCCGCACTGCGCTGGCTGCAAGCTCAAGGGGTAGAGCAGATTTACTTCAAATATTGCTCCACGTTTGACTCCACGCCCGAGGGCAATATCGGCCCCGTCACCGAGGCATTGCTGGACGCACTGCAGGGCCCGGGACAAGGCTTCACCATCGTCTGCCCCGCCTTTCCCGAGAACCAGCGCACCGTCTTCAAGGGCCATCTGTTTGTAGGCGATGCACTGCTGTCAGACAGCGGCATGCGTAATCATCCGCTGACGCCGATGCGTGATGCCAATCTGCAGCGCGTGATGCAGGCGCAGACGCGCCGCCGCGTCGGCCTGGTGCCACAAGACGTGGTGGCGCGCGGGCCGCAGGCCATTCGTGAGCGCTTCGCCGCGCTGCAAGCGCTTGGCATCGGCGTGGCTGTGCTTGACGCCGTCAGCAACGAGGACTTGCTGCGCATCGGCCCCGCGCTGGCTGACCTGCCTTTGCTCACCGCCGGCTCCGGCATCGCTATCGGCCTGGCACAGAACTGGCGCGCCACCGGGCGGCTGCTTGAGGGTCATCAGGCCGACGCGCTGCCGCCGGCTGAAGGCTACCGCGCCGCAGTCTCGGGCAGTTGCTCCACGGCCACGAACGCGCAGGTGCTGCATTTCAAGCAGGCCGGTGGCGCTGCCTTTGCCCTGGACCCCTTGGCGCTGGCCGCAGGGGAAGATGTGGTCGGCGCCGCGCTCGACTGGGCGCGGCCAAGGCTGGCGCAAGGACCGCTGCTGATCTACGCCACGGCTGAGCCAGCGGCCGTGCAGGCGGTGCAGGCGCAGCTGGGTGTTGCCCGGGCCGGCGAGATCGTCGAGCAGGCCTTGTCTGCCATCGCCGTGGGGCTGGTGCAGGCGGGGGTGCGCCGCCTGCTGGTGGCGGGCGGGGAGACATCGGGGGCGGTTGTGCAGGCGCTGGGCGTGCAGCGTATGACAATTGGCCCGCAGATCGACCCCGGCGTGCCTTGGACGGCTGTGCAGTCAGCGGCCGCAGGCGGCCAGTTCATGCATATGGCGCTGAAATCCGGCAACTTCGGCAGCGTCGACTTTTTCAACAAGGCCTTGGCATGAGTGATGACGAGATCCGGGCAGAAATCTGCCGCGTCGGCGCCTCGCTCTACGCCAGAGGTTATGTGCACGCCAGCGCCGGCAATATCAGCGTGCGCCTGCCCGGCGGCGGCTTTCTCATCACGCCCACCGATGCTTGCCTGGGCCGGCTGGACCCGAATCGCTTGGCCGCCGTCGACGCCGCGGGCGTGCAGACCGGCGGCGACCGCGCCTCCAAGACCCTGGCGCTGCACCGGCGCATTTATGCCGCCGACCCCGAGGCTGGCTGCGTCATCCACACCCATTCCACCCATCTGGTGGCGCTGACCCTGGCCGGCCCCTGGAGCGCAGACGACCTCGTGCCGCCGATCACGCCTTACTTCGTGATGAAGGTCGGCCATGTGCCCTTGATCCCCTATCACCGCCCCGGCGACCCGGCGGTCGGCGAGCTGGTCGCCCAGCGCATCGTCTCCTTGCGCGCGGCCGGCACGCCGATCCGTGCTGTTATGTTGGAGCGCTTGGGGCCGAATGTCTGGCATCGCAGCCCGGCCGAGGCCAGCGCGGTGCTCGAAGAGCTGGAAGAAACCGCCCGGCTATGGCTGCTGACGCGGCCCGCGCCCAAGCCACTGACTGCCGAGCAGATCGCCGAGTTGCGCCAGCACTTTGGCGCCAGCTGGTAATTGCGCACCTCACCGAGAACAAGCCCATGCCCCGTTTTGCTGCCAATCTTTCCATGCTCTACAACGAGCATGCCTTTCTCGACCGTTTTGCCGCCGCAGCCGCTGATGGCTTCTCGGCGGTGGAATTTCTCTTCCCCTACGCCTTTGAGGCCAAGGACTTGTCGCAGCGCCTGGCCGACCATGGTTTGCAGCAAGTGCTGTTCAATGCGCCGCCGGGGGATTGGGCCGCGGGCGAGCGGGGTATCGCCTGCCTGCCCGGGCGTGAGCTCGAGTTTCGCCGCGGCTTTGCGCAGGCACTGAGCTATGCCGATGCGCTGGCCTGCCCACGCGTGCATGTGATGGCCGGCATCGCCCCGGCAGGGGCCGATCATCAAGAGCTGCAAGCCACCTTTGAGGCCAATCTGGCCTGGGCCGCAGAACAGGCCGCCACCGCGGGGCGCGATGTGCTGATCGAGCCCATCAACACGCGCAATATTCCCGGCTTCTTCCTGAATCGCCAGGACGAGGCGCACCGCATTGCCGAGCTCGTGGCCGAGGCCATAGGTGTTGCGAATTTGAAGGTGCAGATGGATCTCTACCACTGCCAAATCGTCGAAGGTGATGTGGCGACCAAGCTGCGCCAGTACCTGCCCAGCGGGCGCGTCGGCCACCTTCAGATCGCCGGCGTGCCGGAGCGTCATGAGCCGGATATTGGCGAGCTGAACTATCCCTACCTGTTTGACCTGATCGACGAGCTATCTGCGGCCCATGGCTGGGATGGTTGGGTCGGCTGCGAATACCTGCCAGCGCGCGGCACGGCAGCATCGGCGACGTCCGATGGTCTGGCTTGGCTCCGTCGCGCGAAGGGCGTGAACGGCACGAACTGCGCGAACGGAACCTAGGGCGCGGGGGACTTGAGGGGCTAACCCGCTCCTCAAAATATGCACAGGCGAGCCCATGCTGCTCGCCCCTCAGCCGTGAATCGCCGCTGCGACGATCTGCCCGATCGAGATGCACATCGCCGCAACGACGATGGCCAGCGCCATATTCTTGTGCTCGACAATTTCTTCCCAGAGCTTGTAGGGTGTGAGCTTGTCGATGATGACAAAGCTGATCCAGAACACCAGCACGCCGATGACGGCGTAGAGGATGGAGCCCAGCACGACGGCAGGGCGCAGCCATTCAAATCCATTCATAACGATCTCCTTGCATGCATCAATTCGTTTGCAGAGCTCATTTGTGCCCGCCGCCACCGCTGCCCGAGCCACCATAGGACCCGCCGCTGTAACTGCCGCCGCCCGGGTAGATGCGCGGGCCGCCACTGCGCTTGCACTGCGCGTACTCGGCGCTGGCTTCACCGTAATTGTCTTTGTAGGCTTGGCAGTCATCACTCTGGCTGCTGCAGGATTTCACCAGCATGAAGATGAAAAACAGCCCGAACAGCCCGAGGATGAAGTTGCGCACAAAGCGCGGCGAGCTGCCGCTTAAGCTGGCCACATCTCGCGTCAGCGCCTCGCCTTGGGTGCCGTCCAACTTGAAGGACTTGGCCACTTCGCTGGCATCGAGCTTGCGGCCAAAACTCCAGCTGACTTCGGCGTCGGTCTGCTCGCGGCTGAGCAGCGCTCTTGGATTGCCCTGCGAGCCTTCAAAGTCGCTCACCAAGGCCTCTTGTTCTCGCTTGACCTGCCAGTAAAACTCGCCCAGCACATAGGTGACCTTGGCACGGTAGGTCCAACGCTTTCTGAAGCTTTTGCCCTGCCACTCGACCTTGTCGCCGCTGCCCTGTGGCGCGCCCGTCAAGGGGCGCACCAAACTCCAACCTTCCTCGGTGTCAACCAGGAAGGCAAAGCCCTCAAGCTGATTGAAAAGCAGGTACTCGCGCCAAAAGGTTTGCTCATCGTCACTGCCCGCCGCGGGCAGATCACAGCGCTCTTGGTAGCCAACGACCTGCCAGGGCAGGCGGGCCGCACCCGGGCTAACACTCAAGGTCCCGACCGTGCCGAGCGCGATCTGCGGTGCCAGGCCATTTTGCTGCGCATAAAAGGCCAGGTCGGCACCCAGCTCGGCCGAAATGTCGACCACTGCATGGCATTGGCCGCAGACGATGGATTTGCTGCTGGCCAAGCTGGGTGTCAAAGCGGCGCCGCAACTGGGGCACTCGATGGTCTTGGACGCAATGCCTGCGTCCTCGCGCTCGCGCAGACCTTGCAGGCTCAAGTCTTCGAACCGGATCGGCCTGCCCACTGACCATTGCACGCCGCTGGCCTGGCCATAGTCCAGTGTGCCGACCTCGTCCTGCGCATTGCGCAACTCGGCGACCCAGTACTCGCTTTGCAAATTGGGCGGCTGCGGGAGTTCCCCCTGCGCGGCCAGCACCTTGGTGAGCGTCAGCGCAGCGACGCGCCAGCTCTGACCGGCCAGCAACACCTGATCGCCCAGCACCAACTCATGCGACTGCGGCACAGCCTCGCTCAGCGGCGCGTCAAAACTGATCACGAACTGACCGTTGTCTTCACTCAGCCATGCGCTTTTGCCGGCGTCAAACAGCGCATGCCATTCGTTCCAGCTGCCGCCGCTATAGCCCAGTTGCAAGCGACCGACGATGCTGAAGGGCGCACCGGCATAACGCCCGCTGACACCCAATTGCAGCGGCGAATAGTCATTCAGCAATTCGGCGCTGAGGCCGATCTTGCGCAGCACTGAGCCCTCCCGCAGCAAGCTGCTGCGGCAAAAGGAACAGACCGCGCTGGCCGAGGCTGCCGAGGCGAACTGAACTTGTGCGCCGCAGTTCGGGCAAGCCGCGCTCCAGCGGCGCTGAGCTGCGTCGGATGAGCCTGTTGGAGTCAAGCGCGAATCAACCCAGCTTCTTCAGCAGTTCGGCTTTCTTGGCGGCGAACTCTTCATCGGTCAAGATGCCCTTGGCCTTCAGATCGCCGAGCTTTTCCAGCAAGGCCATGATGTCCTCGGCGGTTTGTACCGGGGCTGCCGGCGCTGTTGCTGCTGCAGTTGGCGCGGTTTGGCCCGCCAAACCGGCCTGCAATTGCTGGGCCATCACCTGACCCATGGCAAGACCTGCCCCCAGGCCCATCGCGTCGCCGGCGATGCCGCTGCCACCACCTGCGCCGCCGCCCGCACCTTCGGCAAACTTGGGGATCGCCTGGGCGGTTTGGTATTGCATGAACTGACCCATATTCTGGCCAATCATGCCCATGCCGATCTTCTGGTCGAGGATCTTTTGCAACTCCTCGGGCAGCGAGACGTTTTGCAGCGTCACGCTCTCCAGCTTCAGGCCTATCTTCTCGAACTCGGGCGCGGTGACGGTTTGCAACTGCTTGGCAAATTCGACCTGATTGGCGGCCAGATCAAGAAAAGGAATGCCGGCCTGCGCGACCGCGTCGCTGATGTGCTGCAGCATCATGCCGCGCAGCTGGCCGTCCAGATCCTCAACGCGGTAGCGTTCGCGCGTGCCCGAGATCTCGGTGTGGAAGAGCTTGGCGTCGCCGATGCGGTAAGCGAAATTGCCGAAGGCGCGCAGGCGCACCGCGCCGAAATCCTTGTCGCGAATCGTTACCGGCTGCTGGGTGCCCCAGCGCTGATCGATCTGCTGGCGGGTGCTGAAAAAGTAGACATCACTCTTGAACGGCGACTCGAACAGCTTGTCCCAGTTTTTCAGATAGGTCAGGATCGGCAGTGTTTGCGTCGTCAGCTTGTGCATGCCGGGGCCAAACATATCGGCAACCTTGCCTTCATTGACGAAGACGGCAACCTGCGACTCGCGCACGGTCAGAGAGGCGCCTTGTTGGATTTCCATATCAGCCATGGGGAAGCGCCAAGCCAGCGTACCGTCGGTGTCTTCGGTCCACTGAATAATGTCAATGAACTGTTTCTTGATGAAGTCCATCAGTCCCATGGCGTGCTCCTTCGTTGTAGGCGTGCGCCGCAGTATGCGACATCTGCGGGCCGGTTTTACTCCCCCCTGTGGGTGATTTTCACCGTCCGGCGCAGGCACAATTCCGTCATGAAGCAAATTCCCCGTGTCAGCATCCAAACCGAAGACTTTGATCTGGGCGCGCAAACGCGAGACCTACGTGGGCAAGACGGCGGCATAGGTGCCGTGGTGGCCTTTGTCGGCACTGTGCGGGATGCCAGTCACGGCCAGAACGTCAGCGCCATGGAGTTGGAGCATTACCCCGGCATGACCGAGGCCGCGATCGAGGCGATGATAGACGCGGCCTTTGCGCGCTTTGACATCCGCACCGCGCGGGTGATTCACCGCGTCGGCGCCTTGTTGGCCTGTGATCAGATCGTGCTGGTGCTGGTGGCCTCGGCGCATCGCGGTCAGGCCTTTCAGGCCTGCGAGTTTTTGATGGACTATCTGAAGACGCAGGCGCCGTTCTGGAAGAAGGAAACTACGCCCGAGGGCGCCCAGTGGGTCGATGCGCGAGACAGCGACGACGCGGCGCTGGCGCGCTGGGGCTTGGTCTCGAGCAACGCCCGCGTATGACGACGGCGATATTCCTGCAGGCGGCGGCCGTCGCCGGCGGTGCGGCCGTCGGGGCGCTGGCGCGTTGGGGCACAGGTCTTTGGCTGAACGCCAGCTATGCCGGCTTTCCGCTCGGTACCTTGGCCGTCAATCTGGTCGGCGGATTCTTGATCGGCATGGCGATGGCCTGGTTTGGCCGCAACCCCAACGATTTACTCAAGCTCTTACTGGTCACCGGCTTTTTGGGTGGGCTGACCACTTTTTCGGCCTTCTCGGCCGAGTCCCTGAGCTTGCTGCAGCGCGGCCAGTACGGTCTGCTGCTCACGCATGCCGGCGCCCATATGCTGGGCGGGCTGGCCTGCGCGGCCATCGGGATGCGGCTATTGCGGGCTTGATGGCAATCAGCAGGCAATCAGCGCGGCTCGACCGGGCTGCTTTGAGCTCCAAAAAAAGGCTCGTCCATGGGACGAGCCTTTTGCTTTTGCGGCAGTGCTGACTGGCCTTGGCAGAGGGGGCTCTGCTCGGCCGTGTGCGAATCAGCCGACGCGACGACGCTTGGTGAAGGCCAGGAGTGCCAGGCCAAGCCCGGTCAAGGCCAACGAAGCGGGCTCCGGCACCACGCTGATGTTCAGGTTGTCGATGCTGACCCGGTCGCCACTGGCGAGGGTGGCGGTGCGAAAGCCGATCTTGTCAAAACTTTTCAGGCCCGAGTTCAAGGTCGAGGTGGCATCGGCGCCGGTCAGCTGCACCCGCTCGGTTTCGCTGGGGTCAACCCAGAGCTTGAAACTGTTGTAGCTCGCGCTGTTGCCGGTTTTCTCCAGCAAGCCCATCAGATGGTAGACCGTGCCATTGCTGATGTTGAGGTTCGGCGCGAAAGTGCCGCTGGTACCACTGCCGCGCACAAACAAGTCGTTGCTGCAGTTGCCGCCGCAGTTGGCCTTTAAGCCGATATTGGGGCCGCTCGAGTCGCCAAACCAAAGGGCAGCAAAGTCGTTATTGCTCAGCACGCCGCTGAAGCTCAAGTCGAATTCCACTCGCACTGCAGCGCTAACGGCGCTGTCCAGCGTGCGGGTGGCTGCACTGTTGTTGTTGCCGCTGAGCAGCAGTTGGCCATTCTGGATGATGGTGGCTCCCCCAGTGGACCAGTTATTGGCCCAACCCAGGCCGCTGCTAGCACTGCTGAAGTCGGCCGAACCGACAGTCATCAGCGCTGGCGCTGCAAAAGCTGTGGCAGCTGAAAGCGTCAGGGCAAGAGCTGTTGCAAGGGTGCGGAGTTGGGTTTGCATGATATTTGTTTTGTCCAGTTTCCAGGGAAGGATTGCCACCACAGACTTGAAAGCCGGTCAATCCCAACTTCCTGAGTCGTCCGCATTGTCAGATGTGCAAGCGGGTAATTGGGCTCTTGACCCCCCTAGTTTGAGGGGGTGAGAGGGCCGGCGCCCCCCAACCGAGGGGGTAGGGCCGCTTTGATTGACAGGGTGTCGGGCTGGCTGATTGGCAACTGCGACTAGGAACACAGCGCCAGCGCTGGCGCGCGCTTTTCATAGGCTAGGCGCTTTGGGCTGTGTGGCTGCTCTGTGGCTGTTGGGTGGCGGCTATGCAGCGCGGGGTGGTGAGGTGGTGGAGCGACGCTTTAGCTCGCTCAGGATGAGCGCGGCCAACTTGGCCGAGGGAAAGGCATCAGTCGCACCGGCTCCTATATTGCCGCCTCTCCTGCCCAGCCCAACTCAAAAGCTCTTCTTCGCCACCTTCTTGTGGCCCTCATTCACCAGCATCAGTGCCGCCGAGCCGTAGTACTTGTGGTACTCGGCCACCATCTCGCCGTTGCTGATGACGGGGTCGGTCTCGGTCAGGCGCTTGGCTTCTTCGATGTCGCTGACGGCCAAGATGAATAAGCCGCGCCAACCGTCCACTCCGTCAAAAGGGCCGGCCAAGGCCAGCTTTCCCTCGGCAGCCAGGCGATTGATATTGGCAAAATGCCCTTTGAACATCGCGCTGCGCTCTGCGCCAGCTGGCATGGGCGTTGGCCCGGTTTTCAGGACCACCAGCACATACTTTCTCATGCCGTAATCGTCGGCGCCGACGGCATTCGCTAATTCAGCGTCATAGGGTTGGTTCGGTGTGGAAGGCGCTTGCGCTTGGGCGATCGCTGAACCGATCGGCAGGCAAAAAATCAAACTGGCAAGCAGATTTCGCATGAGCGGCTACTCCAACAACTGGTGAACGATGCTACGTTAACTCGGGGCGGGGAGTCCACATTCAAAACGCTACACCACGCCACGCCCCTGCCCATGTGCCGGCGCCTTGAAGCCTGGGTGCGGCGTGGCAGCTCGCCTTGGTGATGTGTCGGTGGCAAGAGGGCTCAGCGCCAGCGATGCAGTCCGTCAAAGTCTTCTTTGCTCAAGGCCACGCCCTGCTGGCGCAGGATGGCGTAGGCGCAGCTCAGGTGAAAGAAGAAGTTAGGCAGCGCGAACTGACATAGAAAGTCGGCCGCTGGCAGCGTGATCATTGCGTGGCCGGCGTCGCTGCTGATGAGTTTGCCTTCGGCGCCCGCGAACTGCTCTGGCGTCAAGTCCATCAGCCAGGCTTGGCGAGCGTGGATCATGGCTTGCAGCCCGCGCAAGTCGGCTGAAAAGTCGCCAAAGGCCGGCAGCTCGCGCCCCAAAAGCGGTGCCAGGGCTCGCAGCACAAAACCGCCGGCCACTTCGACTTGGGCTCGCAGCGGCAACATATCGGGCGCCAAGCGAGCGTTGAGCAAGTCGGCTTCTGAAACTGGGCCGGTCTGGACCCGCGATTGAGCTAAATCAACCATTGCACTCAATTGCCCGAGATAGCGTTGAAAAACCGGCACCGAGGCCGCATAAAGGTTCAAGCTCATAGGTAGGCAGCACGGGTTGAAATTTGACTCGCATTGTCAAGGCAAGCTTTGTTTTTTGCCCGTCTTGAAATCAGCCAAGCTTTACCTCATCTGCTCGTTTAGCTCTAACCGGAGGAATGATTCATGCGCCCCGATAAATTCACCACGCGTTTTCAAGAAGCCCTGGCCGAGGCGCAGAGTTCGGCCATCAACCGCAGCAACCCCTATATCGAGCCGGCCCACCTTTTGGTGGCGATGCTCGCCCAAGAAGATGGTCCTAAGGCCTTGTTGGAGCGCGGTGGCGTCAAGACCGCTGCGCTGAAGACGGCGCTTGATGCGATCGTCAGCGGTTTGCCGCAGGTGCAAGGCGAGGGCCAGCAAGTTGGTGCCGGGCGCGACTTGGTGCAACTGCTGCAAGCAGCCGAGAAAGAGGCCTCTAAGCGCGGCGACCACTTCATCGCCAGCGAGATGTTCCTGCTGGCGCTCAGCGACGCCAAGACCGATCTGGCCGGCATCGCCCGCGGCCATGGCCTGAATCGCAAGGCGCTCGAAAGCGCGATCGAGGCGGTGCGCGGTGGCCAAAAAGTCGACAGCCAGGAGTCTGAAGGCAACCGCGAGGCCTTGAAGAAATACACGCTTGATCTGACCGAGCGCGCCCGTGCCGGCAAGCTCGACCCGGTAATTGGCCGTGACGACGAGATTCGCCGCTCGATCCAGGTCTTGCAGCGCCGCACCAAGAACAACCCGGTTTTGATCGGCGAGCCCGGTGTGGGCAAGACGGCCATCGTCGAAGGCCTGGCGCAGCGCATCGTCAATGGTGAGGTGCCTGACTCGCTGAAAAACAAACGCATTCTGGTCTTGGACATGGCGCTGCTTTTGGCCGGCGCCAAGTACCGTGGAGATTTCGAGGAACGTCTGAAGTCGGTCTTGAAAGAAGTGGCGCAAGACGAAGGCCAGACGATCCTGTTCATCGACGAAATCCACACCATGGTCGGCGCGGGCAAGGCCGAGGGCGCGATCGATGCCGGCAATATGCTCAAGCCTGCTTTGGCGCGCGGCGAGCTGCATTGCATCGGTGCGACCACGCTGGACGAATACCGCAAATATGTGGAGAAAGACGCGGCGCTGGAGCGGCGCTTCCAGAAGGTGCTGGTCGATGAGCCCAGCGTCGAGGCGACGATCGCGATCCTGCGCGGCCTGCAAGAAAAGTACGAGGTTCACCATGGCGTGGAGATCACCGACCCGGCCATCATCGCCGCGGCCGAGCTGAGCCACCGCTATATCACCGACCGCTTCTTACCCGACAAGGCGATCGATCTGATCGACGAGGCTGCGGCCAAGATCAAGATCGAAATCGACTCCAAGCCCGAGGTGATGGACAAGCTCGATAGACGCATGATCCAGCTCAAGATCGAGCGCGAAGCGGTGCGGCGCGAGAAGGACGAAGGCTCGATCAAGCGCTTTGATCTGATCGAGGTCGAGTTGCTCAAGCTGCAACGCGAGTACAACGACCTGGAGGAGATCTGGCTGGCCGAAAAGGCGCAGGCGCAGGGCTCTGCCCATGTGAAGGAAGAGATCGACCAGATCCGGCAGCAGATCGAGGAATGGAAGCGCAAGGGCGACTTCAACAAGGTGGCCGAGCTGCAATATGGCCGTCTGCCCGAGTTGGAAACCAAGCTCAAGGACGCGCAAGCCAAAGAAGCCGGTAAGTCAGGCAAGAACGCGGCCCCAGGCGCACGGCCCAGCCTCTTGCGCACCATGGTCGGCGCCGAAGAAATCGCCGAAGTGGTGGCGCGCTCGACCGGCATTCCGGTCTCCAAGCTGCTGCAAGGTGAGCGCGACAAGCTCTTGCAGATGGAGGGTAAATTGCATCAGCGCGTGGTCGGCCAGGACGAAGCGATCACTGCGGTGGCCGATGCGATCCGCCGCTCGCGTGCGGGTCTTTCTGATCCAAATCGGCCGCTCGGCTCCTTCTTGTTCCTCGGCCCCACCGGCGTGGGCAAGACCGAGTTGTGCAAGGCCTTGGCAGGTTTCTTGTTCGACAGCGAAGAGCATTTGATCCGCATGGACATGAGCGAGTTCATGGAAAAACACTCGGTGTCACGCCTGATCGGCGCGCCACCGGGCTATGTCGGCTATGACGAAGGCGGCTATCTGACCGAGGCGGTGCGGCGCAAACCCTATAGCGTGCTGCTGCTGGACGAAGTCGAGAAGGCGCATCCGGATGTCTTCAATGTGCTGCTGCAAGTCTTGGACGATGGCCGCCTGACCGACGGGCAGGGCCGCACGGTGGACTTCAAGAACACCGTGATCGTGATGACCAGTAACTTGGGATCTCAGCAGATCATGGGTTTGGTCGGCGAGCCTGCCGAGGTGATCCGCGAGGCGGTCTGGGGCGAGGTGAAGGCGCATTTCAGGCCCGAGTTCTTGAACCGCATCGACGAGACGGTGATCTTCCATGCGCTCGACGCCAAGAACATCGCGGCGATCGCCAAGATCCAATTGAAGATTCTCGAATCCAGGCTGGAGAAACTGGAGATGAAGCTGGACGTGAGCGACGAGGCGATCGCCGAGTTGGCCAAGGTCGGTTTTGATCCGGTGTTTGGCGCCCGGCCGCTCAAGCGCGCGATCCAGCAAAGGGTCGAGAACCCTTTGTCCAAGCTGATTCTGGAAGGCAAATTCGGACCCAAGGACGTGATCCCGGTCGATGTGCTGGACGGGCAGTTTCACTTTGGGCGGGTGGTGCACTGAGGAAGCTTGCACTTCATACGGTTCCAAGACGGCCCCGTGAAGGGGTCGTCGCTTGGCTTACCGTGGCTTATGCGCTCTGATAATGGGGGATTGGATCAATGAATCCCCCATTCAAAAGGGCGCTCAGCGCCAGTCACGCCTATGTTCTCTCCGGTTATTGAATCTTTTTGGCAAAGCCAATTCCTGTCCGAGACAGCGGTTTTCGACAGTGACCGGCTGAGCGTTCACATCAAGCCGGAACTGGAGGAGGCGCGCCGGCTGGTTTTGCTGGGACGCGCAGAGGGCAAGCTGATGGTGGCCATGAAGCCAGCGTTAGCGCAGCAGATTGGCTTGTTGTCACAAACCCAGAACTTGACGCCGGAAAGCTTGCGGCTGACCTTGCAGGCCGCCGGCATTGCTTTGCACGGTGCGGATCATGTTTTCCATTTCAGCGAGGCGGCATTGGCGGCCTTGTTGGCTGAGCCGCAGGCAGCGCACATCCGCCCATTGAGTGCTGCCGATGAAAAGCTGTTTGCCGATTTCCAGTCGCAGGCAAGTGAGCAGGATTTGGATGATGCTTGGGTCGAGCTGGATCACTGGGCGGTGTTTGGCGCCTTTGATGCGCAGGGCCAGCTGATGTGCGCGGCCAGCATGTACCCCTGGGACGGCGCGCCAATCGCGGACATCGGTGTTTTGACCTTGCCCGCGTTTCGCGGCCAAGGCCAAGCGCGCCGGGTCGTGCGGGCCATTTGTCGCCATGCGGCTCAAGCCGGGTATCAACCCCAATATCGCTGCCAACTCGACAACGCGGCCTCGATTGCCCTGGCCCAGGCCGCCGGTTTGAGTTTGTATGGCAATTGGGATGTGATCGCGCAGGACGCGGCCGCCTAGGCCTAGCCGGCCAGCTCGGGATCAGGAAAAAAGCGCTTCGGCGCAGTCCCGTGCGCGCTGCGGCACGCTGCCTGCCAAGGCAATGGCTGGGCTTGAGCGGCCGGGCTGAAGCAGCTGCTCGAACACCGCCTGCACCTGGGCGCCTGTGACTGCTTGCATTTGCGCCATGGTCTCTTGGGGCTCGCGCAGCCGGCCGAAATTGAACAGCTCTTGCGCGGCGACCTCCATGCGCCGTGCCGGCTGCTCCAGCGCCCGCAGACCACGCACTTGTAACTGCTTACGCGCACGCGCCAGCGCGACCTTGTTCAGCGGCCCGTCGGCCTGACGCTGCAGCAAATTCTGCACCGCTTTCAAGAACTCCTCGGCCTGGGCCGGTGCGGTCGCGCCCTCGATCAAAAACTGGCCGTAAAGCGGCAGGATGTCGGCTGAGCAGGCGACGTGATAGGCCAGCCCGCGGCGCTCACGGATCTCGTCCAGCAGAGGCGAGCTCATGCCCTCGCCCAGCAGGGCAGCAGCCAGCACATGCGGCAGATGCCGGCGGCTCTTGTACTCACCCAGGCTGGGTGCTTCAAAACCCAGCATCAGCTGGCATTGGCCGCTGCCCGCCATACGCCTGGTCTTCATGCCGCCCAGCCAGAGCGGCGCGCTCAGCGCATTCGGCTGACCCTCAGGCATGGCGCCGAAGGCCTTTTCCACGAGCCGCGAAAACGCCTCCCCGTCCACCGGCCCGGCCACGGCCACCACCACATTGCTGGCGGTGTACTGTGCCTGGACGTAGGCCAGCAGCTCATCGCGGCTGAAGCGCAGGATATTGGCGCGCGTGCCGATGATGGGCCGCCCAGCCGCATGGCGCTGACCATAGCAAGCGCGGTCCAGCAACTGGAAAACCACGCTGCTCGGGTCGTCCTCGAACTCGTTGAACTCTTGCTCGATCACGCGCCGCTCTCGTTCCAGCTCATCGGCTGGAAAGTTGCTGTTCAGCACAATGTCAGCCAGCCAGGCCACAAAGGCCGGCAGGTCAGCCGGCAGGCCTTCGATGTGAAAAGCGGTGTGGTCTTTGTCGGTGTGGGCATTGACCTCGGCGCCCATGGCCTCGGCGTCGAGGTTGATGCGCTGGCAATCACGGCTCGCCGTGCCCTTGAAGGCCATATGCTCGACGACATGGCTGATGCCGTTCAGCCGGGCGCTCTCATCAAGGCTGCCGGTGCGGATGAAGACGCTCAGGCTCACCGTTTGGCGCCAGGGCATAGGAATCACGACGGTGCGCAGGCCGTTTGGCAGCGTTTCGAATTGGGCGCTGTGGTTGGGGTGTAAGGCGGTCAAATTGTTCAAAATTGTCTGTGTTAATCAGTCGTTATCAAGCAAGCGATCGAGGCTCAGTTGCTCAAGCTCAGTCCACGTCGCTTCAGGTACGGTTCCAGCTTCGGCTTCGACCCGACCATCGTCTCGAACTCCGCCATGATGTCTTTGCTGCCGCCGATAGCCAGCACATGGCGCTTGAGTTGCTCGCCGACCTGGCGGCTTAAGCCCCCGTTTTTCTCTATCCACTCGTCCGTGGTCGCGTCCAGCAGCTCGCTCCACAGATAGCTGTAGTAGCCGGCCGAATAGCCGCCGACCATATGGCTGAAGTAGGGCGAGCGGTAGCGCGGTGCGACCAAGGTCTGGTCGGGGCCAAAGCCTTCTTGCTTCAGCACGCGAGCTTCAAACGCCATCACCATTTCGGGCTTGGGGACTTCGGCCAAGCTCAGTTGATGCCAGCGCTGGTCAAGCAGCGTCGCGCCCAGGTATTCGGTGGTGGCGAAGCCCTGGTTGAAAGTGCCGGCGCCCAGCACCTTGTTCAACAAGGCCTCGGGCATGGGCGCGCCGGTCTGATGGTGGCGAGCGTAGTGCTTGAACACCGAGGGCCAGCTCAGCCACATCTCGTTGACTTGCGAGGGGAACTCGACATAGTCGCGCGGCGTGCCGGCCAGGCCGGGATAGCGGATGTCGCTGAGCATGCTGTGCAAGTTGTGGCCGAACTCATGGAACAAGGTGTTGGCTTCGCTCCAAGTCAATAGCGTGGGCTGGCCTGGCGCCGGCTTGGGGATGTTCAGATGGTTGCCGACCACGGGCTTCTCGCCGAACAAGCTGTTCTGGCGCACATAGCCATTGGCCCAGGCACCACCGCGTTTGCTGGGGCGGGCGTAGAGGTCCAGCAGCAGCAACGCCTGCGTCTTGCCATTCGGCGCGAAAACCTCCCAGACCTGCACATCGGGGTGGTAGACCGGCAGATCGTGGCGCCGCTTGAAGGTCAGACCAAACAGCTCGGTGGCGGCATAAAAGACGCCGCGCTCCAAGACCGTCTGCAGCTCCAAATAGGGACGCAACTGCTCGCCGTCATAGCCATGCTGGACGGCGCGCAGGCGCTCGCTGTAGAAATCCCAGTCCCAGGCCTGCAGGGCGAAGCGCGGCTGTCCGGCGGCGTCTTGTTCCTGGTCGGCCAGCTGCTGCAGCGCCGCCTGTTCCTTGCGTGCCGAGGCCACTGCCGCAGGTGCCAATTGGCGCAGCAGTGCATTGACGGTCTTGACCTCCTTGGCGGTCTGCTCCTGCAATTCAAAGTCCGCATAGGTGGCAAAACCCAGCAGCGCGGCGCGCTCCGCGCGCAGGGCGGCAAAGCGGCTGACCAGGGCTGTGGTGTCGTTGGCGTCGCCCTGGCTGCCGCGTGCAATCGAAGCCTTGTAGAGCTGCTCGCGCAGGGGGCGGTGCTGCAAGCGGTGCAACAAGGGCTGGCCGGTGGTGTTTTGCAGCGCTATTTGAAAGCGCCCGTCGGCTTGCTTCAGTGCGTCGATTTCGGCATCGCTCAGACCTTTCAGCGCAGCGCGGTCGGTGATGAACAAGGCAGCGTCGTTGACGCCGGCCAGCACCTTGCGGTTGAACTCGGCGCCCATCTGCGCGAGTTCACTATTGATCTCGCGCAGGCGCTGCTGCTTGTCGAGGGGCAGCTCGGCGCCGGCGCGGCGCAGATTGCGGTGCATGCGCTCCAGCAGGCGTTGCTGCTCGGCGTCGAGTTTGGGTTTGGCCTTGAGTAGCGCGTCGATGCGGGCGAACAGACGCGGGTCCAACGCAATGCGGTCGCGGTGCGCGGCCATCTCGGGCGCAAAGCGTTGCTGCAAGGCTTGGCGGGCCGGGTTGTTGTCGGTGCCGCTGAGGCTGCCCAGCATGTTTTGCGTGCGGCCAAGTAGGCGGCCTGCGCGCTCCAACGCTTCCACCGTGTTCTCGAAGGTCGGCGCCGCCGGATTGCGCAGGATGGCGTCGACTTCACGCCAGTGCAGTGCCATGCCAGCCTGCAGCGCCGGCGCGAAATCGGCGTCTTGGATCTGGTCGAAATGTGGATAGCCGAGCGGCAGGCTTGAGGGCTGTAGCAGCGGGTTGTCACGTGCGCCGGCTGCGAAGCTGGTGGCGAGCAAGACGGGAAGCAATAAGGGGAGCAGAAGTTGGCGCATGGGGCGTGTCGAGGGCGGATTGGGTCAGGTGGGCTGCAGTATCGCCGCGAGCTGCCCGCCGCGATCCGGGTGAAAACGCTGCGGCTTGGCAGAGTTAACTGAGATTTATCCGCGAGAATCGGGCCTGTCCGCCTCCTAGATGCACTTGTGAGGCGCCATTGAAATCAGTAGCAAAAGAAATCATGACCGAAGCCCAGCCAGAAATCACCGCAGCAGCCGCCGCCGAAAAGCCCGCCATCCCCGACCGCCTGTCGGTGGACGAGCGCAGCCCGCATTTCAACGCGGCCGTGTTCCAGCATGAAATCGGCATTCGTCTGAATGGCAAAGAGCGTTCCGACGTCGAGGAATACTCGATCAGCGAAGGCTGGGTGATGGTGCGCGCCGCCAAGACGCGCGACCGCAAGGGCAACCCGCTGATGATGAAGATCAAGGGCAAGGTCGAAGCGTTTTACAAATAAGCAACTGACCGGGGCATCGCCACGATCACCAGCGTGATTGGTGATCCTCGGTCACGCCGAGCAAGCCTTTGACGGCGAAGGGCAGGGCGTCTTTTGAGGTCTTGACCCTGCCGCTGAAAGTGCCGACCGGCTGGATGTAATGGCTGGCGGCGATGAATAAATTGCGGTCTTCTCGCCTCGCACCTTCGGGGCTGAAGTTCAGGTCGAGCAGGCCGTCATCGGTGCTGACGCGCCAAGGCGCCATGGGCTGCTTTGGGTCAAACTCAAAACGCGCCGCGCCCAAGGGGATCAATTCCCCCTGCAGCCATAGCGCGTTCTCGTTGGCGCCGAAATAGCCGTTCTGCAGATTGAAGCCGACTTCCGCGCTGTGCGCGCAAGCCCAGCGCCAATCGGTGTTGCGGGCCAAGAGCCCATTGGAGGCATCCACGCTGGCGATCGCATCGTCCAGTGAGAACGAAGTTTGGCCGCCGACCTTCAACTGACCTTTGACCTTCAGCGCCGGGCTCTTTTGTGTCGCATGGGCCACGCCGCCGTTTTCTATCCGGCCTATGGCCAAGAGCATGGGCGCGGCGTCGGTCAAGCTCAACTCGGCTTGCAAGTCGATGCCAGCGGTCTGCACCTTCAGATTCAGTGTGTCCTCAGGCTGATGGCGCAGGCTCAGGCGCGCACCAGGCCCTCGGAACCAACTGTCGCATCCGCTCAGTGGCTGATCCGACACGCGGCATTGCAGGCCCGGCAAACCGTCCTGGCGCCAATTGGCCAAGAGCGTTTTGCTTTGGCGCTCGAACACATAGGCGAATGCGGTGCAGGTCCAGCCCAGGTCGACGATGGCCACGCCGATGAACAACTCACCATTGCCCAGCCCCACATAGTGCCAGCGCTTGTGATGCAGGCGCCGCCACAAGGTCGAGCGTTGATGCGGCCCGCTCAAGGCGCGCCAGTCAATCGTCGCGATGCGTCCGGCATATCGGCCGATTGCCGGTGCGCCGTCTATCACCACCTCGGGCGGTGGCGCCGGCAAGCGGCTGCGGGCTTCAGTCATAGTGGGTCTCTCAATTGCTGTTTGCGCCAATTCGCCGGGGCCATGCCGGTCCATTGACCGAAGGCGCGCGTGAAGGCACTTTGCTCGGAAAAACCCAAGAGCAGAGCGATCTCGCTGAGCTCCAGATCGGGGCTGCGCAAATAGGCTTCGGCGAGTTGGCGGCGGGTGCCGTCCAGCAGCGTTTGGAAGCTCAAGCCTTGTTCGGCCAAGCGTCGTTGCAGGCTGCGCGGGCTGAGGTGGTGGGCCCGCGCCAGCGCGGCCAGCGAGGTGTGGCCTTCGCGTATCAAGGCCACCAAGCTGAGCCGGAAGGCCGCAACAGGTGCTGCCACCGTGCTGACCGCTTGCAACAAGGCTTCGGCTTGCGCATCCAGCAGCGCCAAGAGGGCAGGGTCAGATTTGCGCAGCGGCAGGGCGAGGTCTTGCGTCGCCAGCAGCAGCCTTGTCGAAGGCTGCTCAAAATAGACCGGGCAGCCGAAGAAGCTCAAGTAAGGCGAGGTATCGGGCGGCCTTGGGTTGACGAAGTCGACTTGCAGCGGCGCCAGCCGCCGCCCTGTGAAGTCACGCGTCAGCTGCACCAGCGAGGCCAGCGCGGTCTCGTCCACCAAGGCGCCGGGCCGCCCGCGTGCCGTGCCCCATTCAATGCACAGGCCTTGCGCGGTGAGCTCAACCTGTGCCGGGTTGACGTCATAGACCGAGTTGTGAAAGCGCTCCAGGCGCTGCAGCGCCGCGAACAGGTTCGGGCAGGCCAGCGCCGCGAAGCCCACCACCCCGAAATGCCGTGCGCTGATGCCGGCGGCCAGGCGCAAGCTCAAAGCAGGGCGGGGGTCCAGCGCTTGCGCCAGATCCAGCGCGGCGCGCCATGTGGCCAGCGCCACAAAATGGCCGCTGGGCAAGGGGCCGAGCAGCTTCAGGGGGTCAAGCCCCAGCCCACGCAAATACTCGTAGAGCAGATGCACATAGGAGGCGGCAAGGCGGGCTTCGGTCATGGGGCATGATGATGCCGCAGCGCAGCACTCATCACAGCCGTGGTTTACCCCGCGCCAACTTGGCGCGTATGGTCAAGGCAAAACACACATAAGCTTGCAAGATCGGCTGCTCGGTTTGAACCCATAGGCCTGTCAAGACATGGAATCCTTGTTCGATTTTTTTCGCCAGCATCTCGACCCGCGCGACCTGACCCTGCTGCTCTTGTCGCCGCTGTTCATGCTGAGCATCGCGCTGGAAGCCTGGCGTTTTCGCAAGACGCCCGGTGTCTACACCTGGCGCGACACCTTCATGAGCATGAACAGCGGCGGCAGCTATTTGTTTGTCGATTTATTGCTGGTGATCGTCTTGGTGATCCCGGCGATGCAGTGGGCCTATCAATTTCGGCTCTGGACGATAGAGATCACGCCCTGGACCTTTTTTGCGCTCTTTATGGGTGTTGAGCTGCTGTACTACGGCTTTCACCGCGCCAGCCACCGCATCCGCTGGTTCTGGTGCGCGCATGTGGTGCACCACGGCTCCGAGCATATGAACTTCACCACCGCGCTGCGCCAGAGCTGGTTCTATGCGATTGCCGGCAATTGGTTGTTCTACACGCCCATGGTCTGGCTGGGCTTCGAGCCGCATTGGGTCTTGTTTGCGCTGTCTCTGAACCTGGGCTATCAGTTCTTTGTGCACACGCAATGGGTGGGCCAGCTGCCGGCCTGGTTCGAGTGGCTGTTCAACACGCCTTCGCATCACCGCGCTCACCATGGCCGTAACCCCGTATATATAGACCGTAACTTCGGCGGCACCTTGATCATTTTTGACCGTCTGTTCGGCAGCTTTGTGCCGGAGCAGGAGACGGTGGATTACGGCCTGGAGCACCCGGTGCCGACCAATAATCTGGTCTGGCTGAATGTGCATGAATGGGCGGCGATGTTGAAGGACATGCGGCGCGAGTTGCGCGAGAAGGGGTCTTGGTGGCTGGCCTTCAAGCATTTGTGGGCGCCGCCGGAGTGGGAGCGGGGGGACGTGGGGTCGTGGTGCGGCGATGTTGGGTTGGATCTGCCGACTGCTGGTTTTGGGCGGCTTGGTGCCCGCTGCGGCGATTCGCCAGTCGCTTTTGCATGCTTCGTTGACTCGGCCCGCCGCCGTGCTCTTGGTGCCCGGGTCGGCTCTGGCGAGCCGACTTCCCTCGGTGCTCACTGCGCGGGTCAGCGGCGGCAAACTCACTTCGTTCGCTGTGCTCACTGCGTTCAAACAGGTGCCGCCAAGTCAGTTGACGATGCGCACTGCGCGCGCCTGACCCGCTACGCCGCGCTCTCGGCCGGGCACAAATCGCCCGTCGGCGGGCCGAGCCAACGCCGGAGCGGGTATGTGGCGCCGGTGGATGAACTCAGGCGTTCGCGATGCAAGCGGACGGCGGCCCGGGCCGTTGCCCGGCGATTTGTGAGGGGCTGAGCAGCACAGCGACTTGGGGCGCGCGCGCAGCGCGCTTCAACAACTGACTTGGCGCCGCTTGTTTGAACGCAACGAGCAAAGCGAGTGCAGTGAGTTCGGCGCCGGCCCCTAGTCGCGAGCAGCGCAAGGCAGACGGCCCGCCAGGGCCGACCCCCGAACCATGAGCCGGGCAACGGCCCGGGCTGCCGTGCCTCGCGTGTAAGAACCAAGGTCAGCTGCGGCCGCTTTGCGGGTAGTACCGAGCGACGGCAATGCGAGCATGCACCTGATTTTGAAGGCAGCCTCTAAGGGCATTCGATTGGCGCGGAGTCTGGCGCTATAGTCGCATCCGCGCGACGCGGTAGTTATGGCCGGTTTCTGGCACCAAGTCGCAGAGTGAAGAATTGCAGATTGATTCATTCATTCATTCAGCGGTGACGCCGTTGATTCGCGGGAACGTGGGTTTGCCCTCGATTGCCGCACTGATTCAATTGAGCTTTCGCATTTGTCGATTTGATATTTTTGTATGAAGCCACAGTCCATGCTCTGCAAAGCCAAGGTTCAAGAAGGCTTGGCCCTTTTTGTGGCTGCAGCTTCAGGGAGAGAGTTTGTCGGCAATCGACGACAAAACTGTCCCCCGACAAAAGGTTAGCCGTACTTACTCATGATCGAAGCAATTGCCTGGCCAGTTGTCGGCCTGATCCTCGGCCTAGCCGCACTTTTCTCGTTTCGAGGACCGCTGGTTCGAAAAATCGACCGCATCACTCGCGCCGGGAAAGACGGCGTGTCCTTTGAGCGACCGCAAGACCCAGAGCCGCCGAAGAGTGATGTGCTGTCATTTGAAGAGCTGATGAAGCAGCCAATCTCCGCTACTGTTTTGGAGCGCGAGAAGTTCGTCACCGAGAAATTCGGGGACCTACCACTAAAGTCGGATGCGGAAAGAATCTCTGTACTTAAGCGGGTGGTCGCGTCAGTGAATATCGACCTTGAGTACACGCGCATTGCTCACATCATTTTCGGGACACAACTAAATTTTTTGGTTCAGCTCGCAGGTACGCGCGATGGGCTTCCAAAAGCGCAAGCCGAATCCACCTATACCAACGCGGCAGCGCAGTTCCCGGATCTCTACCGGGAAAGACCTTTTGAGGCTTGGCTTGGCTACTTACAAACTTCAGGTTTGCTCGCTGCAGATGGTGATCGGCTCGATATCACTCAATACGGATCGGACTTTCTGAAATACCTTGTTGATGCAAGGCTCGCTTACGATCGGCACGGATAGCCCTTCAATCGAGAGGCTACAAAGCGCCGACCCATGCTCCCGCTCCTCACGCGGCAAAGCTGGCGGGCAGTTCCGCGCATATTGAGGTCGCACTGCAAAGCGAATTTCACGCGCATGCATTGACGCCCACGCTGCTTGAGCTTGCCTGATTCGCGCTGCACGCACCAAGCAGTGAACCCGGTCTAAGCCCAATCCGGCTGACTTGCCCCATAGGATGTGGGGGCTTGGGAACGGAATGCAGTGCAGAGCGGATATGAAACCAAGCCTGTCTTTAGAATCCACCTTCCTGCCCCTGCATGGCGCCCTCAACAAGGCGCCGGAAGCCCACGAATGAATGCTGCTGCTGCCAAGTCGAAGTCGCCCGCCCCGCCGGTGTCGCCCGTTGTGATCGTGGGAGCCGGCCTGGCCGGTTTGACAGTGGCGCTGCATCTGGCCGACACGGTGCCGGTGGTCGTGCTGGCCAAGCGTGAGTTGACCGAAGGGGCCACGGCCTGGGCGCAGGGCGGCATCGTCGGCGTGCTGGGCAATGACGACAGCATCGAGTCCCATGTGCGCGACACCCAAGACGCCGGCGCCGGTTTGGTCGATGCCGGCACGGCCCGCTTCATCGCCGAGCGCAGCGCCGCGGCGGTTGAATGGTTGGTCAACCAGGGCGTGCCCTTCACGCCCGATGACGATGGCCCGCTGGGCTTGCATCTGACACGCGAAGGCGGCCATGCGGTGCGTCGCATCGCGCATGCGGCAGACGCAACCGGCAAGGCCATCCACGACCAGTTGCTGGCCGCCGCCAAGGCCCACCCGAACATCACGCTGCGCCAGCGCTGGATGGCATTGGATCTGATCACCTCGCGCCATGTGCAGCGCGAGGAAGAGCCGCGTTGCTATGGCATCTACGCGCTGGACATTGACACCCAGCGCGTCGAAGCGCTGCCGGCGCGTGCGGTGGTGCTGGCCACCGGCGGCGCCGGCAAGGTTTACCGTTACACCACCAACCCGGACACGTCCACCGGCGACGGCATCGCGATGGCGTGGCGGGCCGGCTGCCGGGTTGCGAATATGGAGTTCATCCAGTTCCACCCGACTTGCCTTTATCACCCACAGGAGCGCAGTTTTCTGATCACCGAGGCGCTGCGCGGCGAGGGCGGCTATTTGAAGCTGCCCGAGCATGTCGGCGGTGGCCGTTTCATGGCCGCGCATGATGCGCGCATGGAGCTGGCGCCGCGCGATATCGTTGCTCGCGCGATCGACTTCGAGATGAAGAAGCACGGCGTCGACCATGTGTGGCTGGACGCCACGCATCTGGGCGAGGCCTTTTTGAAAGAGCATTTCCCGACCGTCCATGCGCGTTGCCTGAGTTTGGGCATAGACATCGCCAAGCAGCCGATTCCGGTCGTGCCGGCCGTGCATTTCACCTGCGGCGGCGTGGTCACCGATCTGGCCGGTCGCAGCGATATGCCGGGCGTCTATGCGGTGGGCGAGACCGCCTACACCGGCCTGCATGGCGCCAACCGCCTGGCCAGCAACTCGCTATTGGAATGCGTGGTCTTGGGCCAGACCTGTGCCGAGCACATCTTGGGCCTGCCCGAGACCGAGCCGGCACCCCTGCCGGGTTGGGATGAAAGCCAGGTCGAAGACGCCGATGAGCAGGTCGTCATCGCGCATAACTGGGACGAGCTACGGCTCTTGATGTGGAACTATGTCGGCATTGTGCGCACCACCAAGCGGCTGGAGCGGGCGCTGCACCGCATCGCCTTGCTGCGCGGCGAGATCGATGATTACTACGCCAATTTCCGCGTCAGCCGCGACCTGCTGGAGCTGCGCAATCTGGTCGATTGCGCCGAGCTGATCGTGCGCTCGGCCTTGTTGCGCCACGAGAGTCGCGGCCTGCATTACAGCCGCGACTATCCGCTGACGCTGCCGGTCAGCTTCCCGACGGTGCTGATGGCCGAGCGGGGTTTGCGCAAGCTGTGAACACTAGGCCTTGGTGCCTAGGGTTTTGCGCGTAGAGCCAGGCGCGCCTGTACGAAGTTAAAGGCATAGCCGACCGACTCTTCGATGGCCGTGTCGATCTCGCGCCGCTCATGCTCGGTCAGGTAGAACAAGAAGTCGACCGCGTGGCGGATATAGCGCGGCGGCAGGCGGTTCAAGGCGACGCAGGCCACGTCGCAGAGCAAGTCGCTGTCGGCGGCAATGGCCGGGAACTGCGGCGCCAGGGCCATCACGGCACTCAGCACCTCGCGTTCGTGGTGGTTGTAGATCGAGCTGAAGTCTTGGTTCATGGGGCTAAGCCTCCGTCAGAGATTCCCACACGATAAACGTTTTTTGACTTCAAGGGGCCGCTGAAAAGCCCTGATCCGGCCGCTTATTTGCGGCCCATCCTTGCTTCTAGCTCAAGCTGCTCCGATGCCGGGCACCAAGCGTGCCGCTGCGGCAGCCTTTGACTGGGCGGTGAAATCCAGCATGCGCTCAATACATCCGAGCGCCTTGACCCGAATGCCCTCGTCAATTTCGATCGCCGGCAAACCGCGCTCTAGGCAGTCCACCAAGCCTTGCAAGCCGTTCATCGCCATCCAGGGGCAATGGGCGCAGCTGTTGCAGGTGGCGCTATTGCCCGCCGTGGGTGCTTCGATCAAGGTCTTGGTTGGAGCGAGCTGGCGCATCCGGTGCAAGATGCCGTTGTCGGTGGCGACGATGTATTCCTGCGCCGTCCCTTCGACCACCGCCTTGATCAGCGCCGAGGTCGACCCGACCACATCTGCCAGTGCCACCACGCTTTGCGGTGACTCGGGGTGGACCAAAATCATGGCGTCCGGATGCTGCTCGCGCAAGAGGTCCAGCTCCAGGCCTTTGAATTCGTTGTGGACGATGCAGTCGCCTTGCCACATCAGCATGTCGGCACCGGTTTGCTCCTGGATATAGCGGCCCAGATGGCGGTCCGGCGCCCAGAGGATTTTCTTGCCCTGCGCCTTCAAGGCGGAGACGATCTCGAGCGCGCAGGAGCTGGTGACCATCCAGTCGGCGCGCGCCTTGACGGCCGCGCTGGTGTTGGCATAAACGACCACGGTGCGGTCGGGGTGGGCGTCGCAAAAAGCCGCAAATTGATCGGCCGGGCAGCCCAGGTCGAGCGAGCAGGTGGCGTCCAGATCGGGCATCAACACGCGCTTTTCGGGGCTCAAAATCTTGGCGCTTTCGCCCATGAAGCGCACGCCGGCCACGACCAGCGTCGAGGCTGCATGGTCGCGGCCAAAGCGGGCCATCTCGAGCGAGTCGGATACGCAGCCGCCGGTCTCGAGCGCCAGGTCTTGCAGATCGCCGTCGACATAGAAATGCGCGACCAGCACCGCGTTTTTGGCCTTCAACAGCTCGGCCGCGCGGGCCTTGAGCGCCTGCTTTTGGCTCAGGTTCAGCGGCGCGGGTGTCTTGGCCCAGGCTTGCGCGGTGCAGCTGAGGCCTTCGCCATCTTGGCGGGTGTAGTCGAAGAGAACTTGAGTCATGGGCAAATGTTAGCGCAGGCGCCGGATTCAGTCCCGCAAGGGTTCAATCCCTTCATGCCGTAGACTGTGGCGATGCCTGAGATAACGAGGGTCTTCAACAGACTGGTGACCTGCTTCATATTCTTATTGGGCGGCGCCTCTTCGGCTTGGTCGGCTGAGGTTCTTCGTTTTGGCGTCAGCAATTCCTGGGCAATGCCGTTTGCCAATTTCAGCAAGAGCGGTGGCAAGGAGTTGATCGGCGGAATTCTGTTCGACATCATTCAACAGGTGGCCAGCAACGCCGGTGCCGAGGCCCAAATCGTCATCCTGCCACCTAAACGCAGCGAAGCCGCTTTGGCTGCCAACGCGGTCGACTTGCAATGCCTGGTCAGCCCAAGCTGGATGGTGGACAGCTACCCCGCACAGTTCTGGAGCGTGGCTCTTTTTCGCATGGAAGATGTCTGGGTCGCGCCGGCCAACTATGCGGGCGGACAGATCCGCCCGAACCAGGCCGCAGGGGCGAGCGTCGGGCTGGTGATCAGCTACGCCTATCCTGACCTCGAGCCGGCGCTGCGGTCAGGGCAGTTGCGCCGGGAGGATGCGCTCTCGCAAGAGTTGGTGTTGGAGAAACTGCTGCGCGGCCGCTCCGACTATGCGGTGGTCAATAGCTTGATCGCGCTGTGGTTCAACAAGGGGCTGCCTGCGTCCAGCGCCAAGCTGCAACTGCAGCAAACCCTCAGCTCGACACAAACTCATTGCCTTTTGTCCAAGCAACCTGGCTTGGCGCCGGAGCGCATCAAGGCGGCCGTGCAGCGCTTGGTGGCGAGCGGTCAATTGCAAGCGATTCTGGGCCGTTACCGTTGAGCACGAACAGTGCTTTTTCTTGTCAGGCTTCTGCGAAAAATCGGCTCGGCGGCATGCCCACTGTACGCGTCACCATCGCCGTGAAGGCGCTGGCGCTGGCGTAGCCCAACTCGTGAGCGATCAAGCTCATCGGCATCTTGCGCGCGGCCAAGGCGAGCGCGCGAGCCAGCAAGACTTGCGAGCGCCACTGCGCGTAGCTGCTGCCCAGCTCATCGCGGAACAGTCTTGAGATGGTGCGCGCACTGGCGCCGACTTCGGACGCCCAAGCGTCCAGATCGGCATGGCGCTGTGGCTCATCCAGCATCGCTTCGCACAGGCGTCGCAAGCGTTTTTCTTGCGGCAAGTCGATGCCCAGGCGCAGGCTTTTTGCGCGCCTCAATTCATCCAGTACCAGGCTGGCGATGCATTCCTCCCGGCGTGGGTCGTCCGCCGCATCGGGCGAGACGGCCAGTTGCATCACCAGCTCGCGCAGCAGCGGCGTCACCTCGATGACGCGGCAGCCCTGCCACAAAGCGCTGTCGGCCGGCGCTTGATGCAAGTAGACGGTGCGCAGATCGGCGCGTTCCACGGCCGTTACCGCATGCACGATTTCCGGCGCGATCCAAACGGCGCGAGCCGGCGGCACCAGATACGTGGCGTGCGCGGTGTTGACGCGCACCGCGCCGCTCACCGAGAACACCAGTTGGCCCCAGCTGTGTTTGTGCGCCTGAATGTCCACATCATGCTCAAGCAGGCGGGCTTTGGCGCGCACCGGCCGCGCCGCACTTGGCGCATAGCGCTGCGGATCCAGCGGCGGCAGGCTGGTGCGTCTGGCGCGGAGCGGGGTGGGCGGTTTGCGATTCATAGGGCGATTTGGCTTGAATTCGATAGAACTTGTCTATCTATCGTAACCCGGCCGACTTTGGCGCGCCTAAAGTCTGGGTATGAACACAGCGACTCTCCCTTTGCAGGCCAGCGAGCAAGCGCGCCGCGACTTTTCCACCATAGGCCTGATCGGTCTGGCCCACGGTACCTCGCACTTTTTCCACATGCTTTTGCCGCCGCTGTTCCCGGCCTTTATGCATGACTTCGGCCTGAGCTATTCACAGCTCGGTCTGCTGGTGACGACCTTTTTCATCATCTCCGGGCTTGGCCAGGCGATGGCCGGCTTCTTGGTTGACCGCACCGGCGGCCGGCCGGTCTTGTTTGCGGCGCTGATTTGCTTTGCCTTGGCCTCGCTGGTGGCGGGGCTGGCCAGCGGCTTTGGTGGCTTGCTGCTGGCGGCGGCGCTGGCGGGCCTGGGCAATGCGCCGTTTCATCCGGCCGACTTCACGATTTTGAACAAGCGCGTGTCGCAGGCCCGGCTGGGCCACGCCTTCTCGGTGCATGGCATCACCGGCAACCTGGGCTGGGCCTTGGCACCGGTGTTTGCGATTGGCATCAGCGAGCTGACCGGCAGCTGGCGCTATGCCTATCTGGGCACCGGTCTGCTGGCGCTGCTGGTGTTGGCTTTGCTGTGGCTCAAACGCGATGCCATTGACGACAGCAAAGGTAGTTGGGCGCATGACAAGCCCGGCGCCGCTGCGGTCAAGGACGAGCACCCGATGGCGTTCTTGCGCCTGCCTTCGGTGTGGCTGTGTTTCTCGTTTTTCTTCTTCGGCACCGCCGCTTTGACCGCGATTCAAAGCTTTGCCAGCCCGGCCCTGGCCAGCCTCTATGGCCTGCCTTTGAAGGCGACTGCCTTTGTTGTCACCGGCTATATGCTCAGCGGCGCCGTTGGCATGGTGATAGGCGGCTTTTGGGTCGCCAAGTCGGCGTCGCTGGAGCGCAATATCACCATAGGCTTGGCAGGTGCCGCGGCACTTTTGGCCTTGGCCGCAACGGGTTTGATCCCGCCGGTGCTGGCCGCCACGGTGGTGGCGGTGGCGGGCTTTGGCACCGGGCTGGCCGGGCCATCGCGCGATATGTTGATCAAGCGCGCCGCGCCGCCGGGTGCCACCGGCCGGGTCTACGGCACCGTCTACTCGGGCCTGGATCTGGGCTTCGCGGTCGCTGCGCCCATCTTCGGTGCTTTGATGGACCGTGGGCAGCCCAGTGGCGTGTTCTACGGCGCGGCCTTGGCTTTGTTGTTGGCAATTGGGGCGGCGAGCTTGGTGGGCCTGGCGCGCAAACGCTGAAATTGCTGCGCCGCAGGCGAGGGCTTCGAGCGGGGCGCAACTCGCCGACGCCTGTTCGCCTGCTCACACGCTCGCAGTTGACCCGCTCTATGCCCTGTTTGAGCTGCGGCCTAAGCTTGGGTACACGTCAAAGCGTGACGCTTGTGTTTGTACAAAGTTGACATTAAAGTGATATCACTTTTAAGAGGTGTCAAACAATGAACACATTGCAAGCAAACTGGGTGGAGAAGGCAGCCAGCACGGTCAATGGCTATTGGGCCTTAGGCTTGGGTGCGTTGGCGCTGCTGGGAGGATGCGCCCTGATGTTTGGCGGCATAGGCTTTGAGTTTTGGATTGGGCCGCCGGGAGGGCTGTTGCTGATACTCGCTGCCATCTTCCTGTTCGCAGGTTTGTACATGCAGCAGCCCAATGAGGCGCGCATCATGACCCTGTTCGGCCGCTACTGCGGCAGCGACCGCGCCGAGGGTCTGCGCTGGGCCAACCCCTTGATTCACAAACGCAAGATGTCGCTGCGTGCGCGCAATCTGAATGCGCCGATTCAAAAGGTCAATGACAAGCGAGGCAATCCGGTCGAGATCGGCGCGGCGGTCGTGTGGCGGGTGCAAGACACCGCCCGCGCGGTCTTTGAGGTGGATGATTTCGAGGCCTATGTGCGCATCCAGGCGGAGGCGGCGATCCGTCACCTGGCGGCCCAATTCGCCTATGACGAAGGCGAAGACACCGGCGAGAAAGAAGTCACTTTGCGGGCCGGCCAAGACGAGGTTGCTGCGGCCTTGGTCAAGCAATTGCAGGAGCGCTTTGGCGATGCGGGCGTGCGTGTGCTTGACGCCAAGATCACGCACCTGGCTTATGCACCCGAGATTGCCCAGGTGATGCTGCGCCGCCAACAGGCCGAATCCATCATCAGTGCGCGCAAAAAGATCGTGCTCGGCGCGGTCAGCATGGTGGAAGAGGCCTTGAAGGGTTTGAGCGAGCGCTGCATCGTCGAGTTGGACGATGAGCGCAAGGCCGCCATGGTCTCCAACCTGCTGGTGGTGCTGTGCTCGGACAAAGAGACGCAGCCCATCATCAATACCGGCACGCTGTACAACTGAGTGTTTTTCGACCGCTGATGGCCAGCCCCGACAAAAAGAGTTTTGCGCTGCGGCTAGACCCAGCGCTTTGGGCCGAGATCGAGCGCCTGTCGGCGCAGGACTTGCGCTCGGCCAATGCGCAGATCGAGTATTTGCTGCGCGAAGCCTTGGCCCGACGTGGCATCAAGCCTGCGATCAATAGCAAACCTCGCGGCCGGCCGCCCAAACCTGAGTCCGAAGGCGACTCAGAAGACTAGGCTGGCAAAAGCGGATCCTATGGAGAGCCTTGTTGTGCTGCTGGCAAGCCGCGCTCGCGCCACTGTTCTGCCCGGTATTGCTGGCTTCAAGGAGAGGCCGATGAGGCGTCGATCTTCGTGCCCGCCGGCGCTATGAACGCGATATCAAGGCCTTCTGGCTAGGCAGTGCCACCGGCGGGCTTGAACTACCTGTCACGCAGACCGTGCAAGGCTGGGATGGACATCCGCCTTGCCCCTGCCCACGACCGAGGCGCCAGGGCGACATGCCTGAATCTTGGCGAAGTGAGAGCGCAGTTCTTTCGCGTTTGCGGCGTGAACGCACGGATCAGTGGAGGGGGTGTGGGGAGCCCAAACCGACGCGAACAGCTCGGCGCGACTGCTTGCATCGGGCTCAGAACAGTCCTTGCAGTAAGGAAGTATCTGGGCTGAAGCCTCCATTGCTGGCGCTCCTGTGAACTAGGCAACAACATCGGGTTCGACGATCGCCGGCGTACCGCGTTTGAACCACCCGAGCAAGCCAATCCAGCTAGCGGCACGGGCTATCACGCATAGCCGCGCCCGTGCCACCACTCTAAAGTGGCGGCCAGCGCAGGCTGCGCCAACCGTTGAGGACCCCCCGTGATGAGACTTCTGCCTGCCACCAGCGTCGGCCACCCGCGCCGAACCCCGCCCCCCCTGGCCTGCCTCGGCGCACTGCTTGTGGCGCTGCTTGCCGCAGTCACCGGCAGCAACGTCGCTCAGGCACAAAAACTCAGCGAGCCGGCCCAGGGCCTGCGCGAAGCAACACCGCGCTGGCACGCCTTGACCGGCGCCCGGCTGGTGCTGGCACCCGGGCAGGTGGTCGAGAACGGCACCCTGGTGATGCGCGACGGCGTCATCGTTGCTGCCGGCGCACAGGTCGCCGTGCCCGCAGGGGCTCGCGTTTGGCCTTTGGCCGGTCGCACGGTCTATGCAGGCTTTGTGGACATGGCCAGCGGCATAGGGCAAAGCAAGCCGGACCCATCCGGCGCCGCACCCCGCGCCATGGCTGGCCCCAGTCCTGTCCTCAGCCCTTCAAAACGCTGGGTGCGGCCGGAATTCAGCCAGGCGAGCGCCTTGGACCTGCGCGCCGATGACATCAAAACCTACCGCGAGCTCGGTTTCACCGCCGCCTTGTCGAGCCCCACGGCGGGCATCTTCCGCGGCCAGAGCACGCTGCTCAGCCTGCGCGACGGCACCGACCCGCGCCAATTGGTGCTGGCCAGTGACGTAGCACAGCATCTGGCCCATGAATTCACACAGTTCGATTTCGAGGCGCGAAGCAACGCCCCCGTCGTTTATCCGACCTCGCTGATGGGAAGCATCGCGCTGGTGCGCCAGACCTGGCTGAACGTGCGCTGGTACGCCACGGCTGCGCCGGCGGGCGAGAGGCGCGAGTTCAACGCCAGCCTGCAGGCGCTGGCGCCGGCACTCGCCGGCAAGCAAGCGGTGATCTACGAAGCCCGCGACGAACAGGATTTCGCCCGCATCGCCAAGATCCGCGACGAGTTCAAGCTCCGCGTGTTGGTGCAGGGCAATGGTTACGAGTACCGTCGTGCCGCGCAACTGAAGTCGCAGGATCTGCCGGTGATCGTGCCGCTGAACTACCCTGGCGCCCCGGAAGTCGAGCAAGCCGAAAGCGCTCTGGACGTCTCGCTGCAGCAGCTCCAGCACTGGGAGCGGGCGCCGTCCAATCTGGCTGCCCTGCAAGTCGCAGGCGTCACGTTCGCGATCTCCACGCAAGGACTGAAAGACGCCAAGAAGGACTTCTGGCCGCGCCTGCGCCAAGCGGTCAAGCGCGGCCTGCCGGCCGACGCGGCTCTGGCCGCCCTGACCACCACGCCGGCCAAGCTCTTGGGTGCCGCCCAGTGGGGCCGTTTGGCCGCCGGCCAGATGGCGAATGTGGTGGTGGCCAACGGTGATTTGTTCACCAACGAGCAGGCCGAGATCGAACTGAGCTTCGTCGATGGCCAGCCTTACGCCACCGAGGCCTACGAGCGTTTCGAGCCGCGTGGCAGCTGGCAAATCGTGTCTAAAGGGCTAAGCCCCTTGACTTTCAATATTGCCGGCACGCGCGCCAAGCCCAGCCTGCAGATCGACGGCAAGGACTGCGAGTTGCAGGCCCGCGGCCGCGAGCTGTTGCTGCGCTGGCCCTGCGACCCGAGTGCCACCGAGCGCAGCGCATTGCGCCTGGAAGGCCGCAGCGACGCCCTGAGCGGCGCTCTGACGCTTGCTGACGGACGCCAGCAAGCCTGGACAGGGCAACGGACGGCCGCCTTTGTGGAGCCCGACAAGGCTGCCAAAGCCGCCAAGGCCGCCAAGGCGGAAACCCTGCCGCCGGTTCGTGCGGCGCAGTTTCCGGCGGGTGTGTTCGGCCGAGAAGCGCTGCCCGCACGTCCCGCGGCGCTTGTGGTGCGCAACGCCACCATCTGGACCAGTGCTGCTGCCGGTCGACTTGAAGCTACGGATCTGCTGGTGCGCGACGGCAAGATTGTGGCCATCGGTCGCCAACTTGCCGCACCTGCCGATGCGCTGGTGATCGACGCCGCCGGCCGCCATGTCACGCCCGGCATCATCGACGCACACTCGCACACCGCCATCACCCGCGGCATCAACGAGTTTGCCCACTCGGTGACTGCCGAAGTGCGTATCGGCGACATCATCGATGCCACCGACATCAGCATGTACCGCCAACTCGCCGGCGGGGTGACGGCGGCCAATGTGCTGCACGGCTCTGCCAACACGATCGGCGGCCAGAACCAGGTCATCAAGCTGCGCTGGGGTGCCGACGCCGACGGGCTGAAGTTCGAAGGCGCCAAGCCCGGCATCAAGTTCGCGTTGGGCGAAAACGTCAAGCGCGCCAACTTTCCGGACACGGGCAGCGACGCCCGCTACCCGGTCACCCGCATGGGCGTCGAGCAGGTATTGCGCGACAGTTTCCTGGCCGATCGCGCCTACCAGGCAGAATGGACGCAGTGGCGCAAGAACGGTGGCGCCGAGCCGCGCCGTGACCTGCAAATGGACACGCTGGTGGAATTGCTGGAGCGCCGCCGCGTGATCCACATCCACAGCTACCGCGCCGATGAAATTTTGATGTTCATCCAGGTCGCACGCGACTTTGGTCTGGAAGTCGCCACCTTCCAGCACGTACTCGAAGGCTACAAAGTGGCCCAAGAAATCGCCTCGATAGGCGCGGGCGCTTCGGGCTTTTCGGACTGGTGGTCCTACAAAGTCGAGGTGCAGGACGCGATCCCCTACAACGGCGCCATCACTCATCGCGCCGGCGTATTGACCAGTTTCAACTCCGACAGCGACGAACTCGCCCGCCACCTCAACACCGAGGCGGCCAAGGCCGTTCGCTACGGTGGGCTGAGCGAAGAAGAGGCGCTCAAATTCGTCACCATCAATCCGGCCCGGCAGTTGCGTGTTGAAGCCCGGGTCGGTTCGCTGGAAGTGGGCAAGGATGCAGACTTCGTGCTGTGGAGCGCACACCCGCTGTCCACCGGCGCGCGTGCCGAGCAAACCTGGATCGACGGCCGCCGCTATTTCGACCTGGCCGACGACGCCCAACTGCGCGAGCGCGACCGCATCGAGCGCGCTCGCCTGATGGCTCTGGCCCTGCCGGCACGCGCCGCTGCAGCCGCCGCTGCCAGCACCAGCACCAGCATCAGCGATAAGCCCGCTGCAGGGTCCCGGCCACCCGCTAACGCGCTGGCCACCCTTCTTGAAACGCTTGAACTGCAACGCTGGCTGCACGGCGCCGGCCGCTACCAAGACAGCTATTGGGGTGGTTCGCCCTGGCATGAATGCACGTTTGACGCTCAATGAAGCCCGCCATGAATCCGACTACAGCCATGACCACGATCTCCACTCCCTCCGCATGCACGCACTGGGCTGCCGCTTGGCTGGCAAGTGCCATAGTCCTGAGCAGCGGCGCAGCCGGTGCGTCACCCAATGTACCGCCCCCTGCGCAGACACATGCACTGCTGATCCGCGGCGCCACGCTGCACACCGTCAGCGGCCCCGACATCGTCAACGGCAGCATGTTGCTTGAGTATGGCCGCATTAGCGCTATCGGTGGCCCGGATCTGAAGGCGCCGGCCGGTGCCAAAACGCTCGAGCTCGCCGGGCGCCATGTCTACCCGGGCATGGTGGCCGCTGACACCACGCTGGGTCTGGCCGAAATTCAGTCGGTGCGCGCCTCCGTTGATACCACCGAAACCGGCGCACTCAACCCGAACGCCCGTGCCTTGGTCGCCATCAATGCCGACAGCGAACTGATCCCGGTCAACCGTTCCGGCGGCGTGCTGGCTGCGTTGAGCGTACCGCTCAGCGGCCCCACGGGCTTGATCGCCGGAACCTCGGCGTTGATCCAATTGGACGGCTGGAACTGGCAGGACATGAGCCTCACCCCGGAGGTGGCACTGCACATCACGATGCCCAACCTGCGTATGAACTCTGCGCTGTTTCCGAACGCGACCGAGCAGCGTTTGGCGGACCTGCGCCGCAACACCGAGGCCCGCCTGAGCTTGCTGGAAGAGGCCTTCACCAATGCTGCTGCTTACGCCCGCGCTCGAGCCGCAGACTCCGCCACGCCGATCGACACCCGCTGGGAAGCGATGCTGTCAGTTCTACCGGTTTTGGCGGGCGGCGCATCGCAGCGCCCAGTGTTCATTGAAGCCAACGATCTGGCGCAGATCCGCTACGCCCTCGACTTTGCCGAACGCTTCAAGCTCAAGTGGGTGCTGGTGGGCGGCGCCGACGCCTGGCGGGTCGCCGACACGCTGCGTGATCGCCAAGTGCCGGTCATCATCGGCGGCCTGTACCGGCTGCCGGCGCGGCGCGATGACCTGCCCGATGCCCTGTACACCCTGCCGGCCACGCTGGCCGCCGCCGGAGTGCAATTCGCCATATCCTCGGGCGGCCGCGACTCCTCCAATGAGCGCAACTTGCCCTTCGAGGCCGGCCACGCCCGGGCTTACGGGCTGTCAGACGAGGAGGCCTTGAAGTCGGTGACGCTTTACCCCGCGCAGATCCTCGGTGCCGCGGATCGCCTGGGTTCGCTGGAAGTGGGCAAGCACGCCAGTTTCTTCGTCAGCGACGGCAGTCCGCTGGAGATGCGAACCCATATCGAACGCGTTTTCATACAGGGCCGTGAGATCGAGTTGAGCGATCGCCAGACTCAGCTGCGCGACAAGTACCAGCAACGCTACAAGCCTTGAACGGCGGTGCCGCAAGTCGTCAAGGAGCTCGGGCGTCCTGAGAGCTGGCGCTGGGCAATGGCTGCTTGCTGCCGAAGATCGGGATTGAAAAAGGCGTGACCGGTCTACCGCAAGGGGTACCTTGTTGACACAGGCGGCATTTGAGTTCGTTTTGAGTTCGGTTTGAGCTCGACCTGCCTATGGCGCGCAAGGGCCCGCGGATCAAGTCGCTCGACAGTTCAGGCCTGAGTTCGAAGCCGTGGCTGAGGCGACTCTCATAGTGGCGGCGCCATGGCTAACCCTCCAGCGCCGCGACCTCCGCGGTCAGGCGCACGGCGGTATTGGCGGTGCTGTGCAGCAGGTTGTGCATCAGGCGGATCATCAGGCTCGGGTATTCCTGCTCCAGGCGGGCGAAGGCCATGGCGCTGAGCGTGCAGCATTTCACCGCCGTGTCGGCGCGCACATCGGCCGAGCGCATGCCGCCCGCGATCAGGGCCGACTCGCCGAAGCCCATGCCGGCGGACAAGGTCGACAAGCGTTTGTGTCCGCCCTGTGGCAGTTCGACAATGACACTGACTTCGCCGCGCAGCAGAAAAAACAGCTTGTCGGCGGCGTCGCCGCGTCGCAGGATCAGCGCACCCGGCTCGTAGGCGCAATGCTCGACACGGGCCTCGAGCTCGGTGATTTCGGCCGCACTCGCGCCAATGCACAAGCGATGCTCGGCCAGGCCGGTGATGGCTTCCACCGCGTGGCCGGCCGCATAGCGTTCGAGCAGACCACGCTCGGCCCATTCGATGCCCAGGTCGAGTTGCGGCTGAAAGCTGACCGAACGAACGTGGCGCGGATCGAGTTCGCTACTGAATTCGGCCAGCAGTTCGCCCCGGCGCACCCGCGTCAGCACGATGTGGCGACCGCACTGCGCGCTGCAGTGCACGAGGCCGGCAAGCATGCGCGTGGCGGCCAGATCAGCGTTGCTGACGCGCTTGAAGTCGAGCACGGCGAAATGAATGTCGGCGTCGGCGTCGACGATCTCGCGCAACACCGGCTCGAGCGTGGCAAAGCGCAGGTCGCCCTGCAGCTCAAGGACGAGCGCGCGCCGGCCATGCTCGTCGAGTGCGCGGTTTTCGCTGGCCAGACGACGCCGCTTGGAGCGCACGCTCGCCAGCGTGTAGCGGGCGCGTACCGTGCTCACCGAGGGGCGCGGCGGCTGCAGGAAATGCAGGCCGAGCTCGCGCGAGATGGCTTCGCAGGCCATGACGCCGCGCACGCTGTTGCCGCGCTCATCGAGTGGAGGCGAGAAAACGCCAATGCCCAGCTGCCCCGGCAGCACGGCGATGATGCCGCCGCCGACCCCGCTCTTGGCCGGCATGCCGATGCGGTAGACCCACTCGCCGGTGAAGTCATACATGCCGCAGGTGGTCATGACCGAGAGGATAGGGCTGATGAATTCGGCGCGCACCGCACGCTCACCGCTCAGCGGGTTGAGGCCGCCGTTGGCAAGCGTGGCGGCGATCAGGCCCAGAT
>CAUPEV010000005.1:0-54191 GCA_963510335.1 uncultured Roseateles sp. | reverse complement strand
GCATGGGGTGCAAGGGGTCGTGAGTTAGAATCCCACCGTCCCGACCATAAGAGAGATTTGAATCAAAGGGTTAGCTCAGCAATGGGCTAGCCCTTTCGGCTTTCTGGGGAATGCGGGCGCGAAATACCCACGCCTTTGCCCAGACCGCGAAGCCTGTTGCCGGAGGGCATGGTCAATGCGTATTCCGGACCCCAAAGGCCATCATTTCCATTTGAAAGTGGACACCTGTTCTGATTCAAAGTGCCCGCCCATTCCGACATGGCTGAGCAAGCCTAAAGTCGGTGCAGGCCATCTCATTTCAACCATTCTGAATGGCTGCAAGGTGCGGCCCGGAGCTGTCATTTGACGCAGGCGTTAGGCCATCGATGGGCAACGCAAAGCAGACACCGCAGCTGCAAGATTGGCCTCCAAAAACTCGAGCGACAGGCTAGGCCGCACTGCGCGCCTCTGCAAGAGCCTTGAGCCTGCTGAGCGTAACTGGAAGACCGAGGTTCAATTGCTTCGACAGGATGGGTCCCAGGACCAGAGAAAGAGGCCCCGAGAATGTGATCCGGTGGACTACTTCAGTTGCCCCAGGAACAGGGACAAGCTCATGCTCGAAGAGCATGCGGAACAGCGGAATCTTGGACTCGACCGTGAAGCAGCGACCAGGTTCTACTTTGGTGAGAACCATCGGAACCGTGTTGCCCTTGGTGGGTGTGAGTCGACCCTTGCTGCCGACCGCGAACGGACCCTCAAGCGAAGCTTGCTTTGTGTCTGGGTCCCATGTGTGCCAGTTCGTGACGTCCTCGTAGATGCGGAACACTGAGTTGGCTGACGCGCTGATGGTGATGTGGTGTTCGACTTGCATTGGAGGCATTGTGCGAAAACGGCGTTGATTTGTGCGGCCAGAGTTGAAGCTGAGGGGCCGGAACCAGCTGGCCTCGCGGAGTTGAAAATATACAGGCAGCGCAGCGCCGCCAGCTGGTGGAGGTCCACTCGAGCGAATACGAAGGGACTTCCCGCATTCGGGCAAACGGCGTCAATGCGCCAAGATTGGTGGCTCTCGAAGTCATCAATCAACTGCCATTTGAAAGGGGAAGTCCTTGGACAAGATTCCCCGAAGTAGGGTGGATCTGGCTAAGCATGTTGACCAGGTCCATGCGGTCGATAACGCCGAACTCCCAGTGCTGGCCCGGCCGATGTCGCTGCAGCGCTTTGTGGCCTGGGCGGCTTCTTTGCCTGCTGGCACCGTGGTTGCGGTGGAGAGCTGCTCCGGCGCGCATCACCTCGCCCGTCGCTTGCGACTGATGGGTCTGGATGCCCGGCTGATCGCCGCTCACTTCATCGCACCATTTCGTGTGCAGGGCGCCTGCGGCAAGAACGATGCGAATGACGCCGCTGCGATCTGCGAGGCCGCCTCGCGTGTGCGCACACGCTGTGTACCGGTCAAGATGAGTGCTCAGCGATGTCCTGGAAGACGCCAGCAACGAGTTGCCCGGCATGATGCGCCTGGCGCTGCAGCGGGCGCAAGCGCATTGGCGGGTGCTGGAAGATGAGATCAGCTGGTGCGACCAGCAGGTCAAGCAGCATGTGCGTGGCGATCAAGCTGCCGCTCGCGCGGCGCAGTTGCACGGCGTCGGTGAACTCACCGCATCGGCCCTGGTGGCGGCCGTTGGCGATATGCGCCAGTTCAAGAGCGCACGCCAGTTCAGCGCCTGGGTGGGGCTGGTTCCGAGTAAGAACTCCAGCGGCGGCAAGAATCGACTGGGTCGCATCACCAAGCGTGGCGATGACTATTTGCGAACCCTGCTGATCCAGGGCGCCAAATCCGCGCTACTGGCGGCCACCAAGCGCAGCGACCGTATCTCGCAGTGGCTGTAGCAACTGCGAGACCGTGGCCACCTCAAAGACACCATGCCCTCGCTCGGTCATCTGTTTCACCGCCTCGGCTTTGAACTCCGGGGCATATCTTGCTCGACTCATTTCCTCTTCTGCGATTCAAGTTCGACCTTATCAGGCGTCTACTGAAACGAATGAAAGCCACCCTTCAGCATGCGCGCGCCAACAGGACCGTTCTGTGCGACAGCCAACGCTGAATGAATTTGAAGTTAGGGGGGCATGGCAGGCTTGTTCGGACCATGTGCGCTGTCGCACAGTCGAAGGCGCAGGCTCTGCTTATGCTGCAGTTTCCTAGGCCTTTTGCCGCTCAATCTTTGATTGGAGTTCTTGATGAACAAGAAGTACCAAAGCCCCTGGCTCTCACCTGTGTCCGGGCGACCTGCGAATCTCCCGCAATCAAAGGCCTCAAGCAAGCAGCAGTCAGGGCTGAGCGGGCCGGTCGCCTTGAACGAACCCACCAAAGCGAACGAACCGACCGAACCGAACGAGGTTTTGGGCCGGCACAAGAACACCGGTCAAAAAGATCACAAGGGCGCACGATGAGCCGCGCCAGCGTCAGCGCGTTCTTGCCGGCCTCCGCAGGCCCGCAGGCCGCCGATCTCGAAGTGCCCAGCGGGCGCGGTTTCATCGCCTTGCTCGAGGCTTTCCGCGCAAGCGGCGGCACGGCACCGGCTGAGATCGTGGCGCGCTTGCTGGAGGAACACCAGCCTGGCCCGGCCACCAGTTTGGCTCAACGGATCTACACCGGCCCGGTCTTTGGTTTTGAATGGCGCGCAAGTCTGTGGATCCCGATGTTCCAGTTCGAAGCGAATGACCTGGCCTTGAATGCGGCGGCACAAGCCGTGCGCGCCGAGCTGCCGACGGTTTGGTCGGGCTGGGCCTTGGCGGCTTGGTTTGCGGCTGCTAACGCGCAACTTGAAGGCCAAAGCCCCGTCGATATGCTGAGGTCGGATCTGGACGCTGTGCTGCAGGTGGCGCGGACTCAGGAAACAGCCGATGAATTTGTGCCCTATCACGCTCGCCGTGCAGTGGGTCTTGGTCAGCATGCGTGATTGCAAGTCCCGGATTCGGCCAAGTACTTACTTGAGTTTGCCCAGCGCCACCCGGTATTCCTCCAGCTTGGCCTCGTAGGCGTCCGCCTCGCCGTAGTCCAGGAAACGGTTGTAGCGCGAGTGCGTGCCGAGGATCTTGTGGGCGTGTTTGATCGGGCAGAAATACTGCTCCGTGCGCGCCAGAATCTCGGCCATATAGCCCATCAAGCCATTGCCATATTCGCAATAGGTGCAGTGGAACTTCTCGATGAAGTTCAGGTAGGCCAGTTGGTGGCGGTCAAACACCAGGTAGTCGCTGCGGCGCACCTTGCTGATGCCGTAGATGGGAAAGCAGGCCCATTGGTAGAAGCTGACGCAGGCATCGAGCAGCAGCAGCGGGATCACCATGCCGTAGATCAGCGGCCCGGTGATCAGGTTTTGTGGCCGATTCGTCACCAGCCAGCGGAAGAAATTGGTCTTGAGCTTGCGATGCGCTTGCCGGACCGAACGCTCAAACTCGACGCGCTTGCCTTTGATCTGGAAGAACATGCGGCTCTCCTGATCATGGACGGCGCTGTGCAGCTCCGCTTCGAGTTCGGCCATCTGGGCCAGGATTTGCTTGATTCGATCATTCATCGCTCAGCATAAGCCTGTGCAGCCCCGCTTCGCCGCGATATCTGCTGCCCTTGCGCGAAACGGTCTGCCTTGTCGCTGCTGTCGCGTGTGCGCTGTCGAACAGACGCCCCCGCCGCAAACCCTTAAAAGCTTCTCATCGAAGCGCCACCGGTTGTTAACGGTGGTGGCAGCACCAGAGGTCTCGAATCATGCCAAGCACAAACAGCAAGTTAGCTCGCCTCGCTTTCGCGTCGCTTGCCTGAGCAATGTCGAGGCGACTTATCTCGGTCGGCCTGCTGGGCGCACTCGTGGCTTGTGCCTCATTGCCTCCCATTGATGAAGGAGCAGCGGCCAAGCTTGCTACCCCGCTAGCCTGGTCAGGGACCTATGCGCCTGGCCCGGGCGAGTCACGGGTCAGCACGGCTTCGCTGGTGGCTTGGTGGCAGCGTTTTGACGATGCGCAGTTGGAACTGCTGGTCGGCCAGGCGATGCTGGCCAATACCAGCGTGCAAGTGGCCCGCGCTTCGCTGCGCCAGGCGCAGGGCTTGCGAGATGTGGCCGCCGCAGCCCTGTGGCCCCAACTTGACGGCTCCGCTTCGGCACAGCGCGGCACGCTGGGCGGCCACAGCAGCGGCAATAAGTTTCAACTCGGGGGCGATGCCAGCTGGCAGATCGATCTGTTCGGCGCCCGCCGTGCCGGCGTTGACGCAAGCGAAGCGCTTGTCGGCGCCAGTCAGGCCAGCCTGGGCGATATGCAGGTGCAGATCGCTGCGGAAGTCGCGCTGAACTACATCTTGCTGCGCACGACCCAGGTGCGCAGCGTGATCGCTCGCGAGAATCTCGCCAGCCAAGAGGAGACTCTGCAGATCACGCTGTGGCGCCAGCAAGCGGGCTTGGTCACCGCGCTGGAGGCCGAGCAGGCGCGCGCCGCCGTCGAGCAAAACCGGGCGCTCTTGCCCCTGCTCCAGACCAGTATTGTGCAAACCCAGCATGCTTTGGCGGTCCTGACGGGCCAAGCACCCGCTGCGCTGCCAGCGCTCGTGGACGCCCGGCTGGCACCCACCGTGCCGCAGGCGCGCGAGGGGCTGAGCTTGAATGTCCCAGCCGAGACCTTGCGTCAACGCGCCGATGTGCGTGCCGCCGAATTTCAGGTGGCGGCCGCGCTGGCGCGTGAGGGCCAGGCGCAGGCGCTGCGTTTGCCCAGCTTTGCCATCGGTGGTTCGCTGGGCTTGAGTGCGGTCTCGGTCGGTGCGCTCGGCAACAGCAGCGCGGTGCTCGGCAGTCTCTTGGCCAGTGTGAGCTTGCCGATCTTTGACGGCGGTGCTTTGAATGCCCAGGTGCGGGTACAGCAGGCGGCCCTGACTCAGGCGCAACATCAATATCGCGCTGCTGTGCTCAGCGCTTTGCAGCAGGTGGAAGATGCCCTGGAGGCCTTGCATGGCGACCGGCAGCGGCTGGACAGCCTGCGCTTGGCCGCCGACGCCGCCAACAATGCCGCCCTGCTGGCCCGCCAGCGCTACGGCAGCGGTCTGATCGATTTTCAAACCGTGCTGGAAACCCAGCGCACGCTATTTGCAACTCAGGACGGCGTGGCTCGTGCCAGCGCCGATGTCGGCAGTGATCAGGTGCGCTTGTTCACGGCCTTAGGGGGCGGTTGGTCGCCCACAGCGGGAACCCAGAACAGATGAACGCAGCCAGCCCAGCGGTGGACCCGCCGACCGCAGCGACAAGCACAAGCGTAGCGAGTGCCGCGCCGCCCGCCGTATCCCCGCCTGCCCTATCCCCGACTGCAGCGCCTGCCGCGCCCGGCGCCGACATGAACACGCTGTTGGGTGAGCCCGCTGCGCTGCCCTGGTACCGCCGCCGCTGGCTGTGGATCGCCGTCGCCGTCGGGCTGCTGGCTGCGGCGGGCCTGGGCTGGTGGCTGATGGGGCGCGCTGCCAAGGCCGCGCCCAGCTACAGCACCGCGCCGGTCACGCGCGGAGACCTCACGCTCAGCGTCACCGCCAACGGCACGGTGCAACCGACCCGCTCCATCAATATCGGCAGCGAGCTGTCCGGTACGGTTTTGAAGGTCAATGTCGACGTCAATGACCGCATCAAAAAAGGTCAGGTGCTGGTGGTGCTGGACACCGCCAAACTGCGCGGCCAGATCCAGCGCTCACAGGCGACGCTGGCCGCCGCGCATTCCCGCCTCGAACAGACGGGGGCAACCGTCGCCGAAGCCCGCGCCGGGCTGGGGCGCTTGGAAGAAGTGGCGCGGCTGTCCGGTGGCAAGGTGCCGTCCAAGGCCGAACTCGACAGCGGCAGCGCCACGCTGGCCCGCGCCATCGCTGACCAAGGCAGCGCAAAGGCCGGCATCAGCGATGCCTTGGCCGCCTTGTCCACCGACCAGATCAATCTCTCCAAAGCCTCGATTGCCGCGCCGGCCGACGGTGTGGTGCTGACCCGCGCGGTCGAGCCGGGCAATGCGGTGGCGGCCTCGTTGCAGGCCGTGACCCTGTTCGTCGTGGCCGAAGACCTGGCCCGGCTGCGCCTGTGGGTCTATGTGGACGAGGCCGATGTGGGCGCGGTCAAGGTCGGCCAAACAGCGGTGTTCACGGTCAGCGCCTACCCGAGCCGGCCGTTTCCGGCGCGCATCACGCGGGTGGGCTTTGGCTCGACCATCACCGACAACGTCGTCACCTACCTGACTTACCTCGATGTGGACAACGCCGACCTGAGCCTGCGCCCTGGCATGACGGCCACGGCCACCATCGTCGCCACCCAGCGCAAAGATGTGCTGCTGGTGCCCAATGCGGCTTTGCGTTATGCGCCCAGCACGGCAGCCGCCGTCGCGAAAAAGGGCATTGCGTCCGGCATTGCCTTCGGCCCGCCCAAGACCGAGAGCCGGCGCCGGGGCGCGGCTGATGGCGCCAGCACGGCAGCGGCGCGCCAGGTCTGGGTCTTGCCGCTTGATGCCGAAGGCGTGGCCATCAGCGGCGGCGCGCCCAAGTCCGTGGCCGTGGTGCCCGGCATCAGCGACGGCCATGTGACCGAGATTGTTGGCGGCGAGCTGAAGGTCGGCATGCAGGTCATCACCGCGCAGCAGACAGCGAGCGCCAAATGAACGAGCACCTGAGCGAGCAATTGATCCAATTGCGCGGCGTCAGCAAACGCTATGGCAGCGGTGCGGCCGAGCTGTTGGCGCTCAAGGGCATTGACCTGGACATCGCGGCCGGCGAGTTTGTCGCCATAATGGGGCCGAGTGGCTCGGGCAAGTCCACCGCCATGAACATCCTGGGCTGCCTGGATACGCCCAGCAGCGGCCAGTATTTGTTCAAGGGCGCGCATGTCGAAGCGCTGTCGCGCGATCAACGCGCGCGGCTGCGCCGGCGCTATCTGGGCTTTGTATTCCAGGGCTTCAATCTGCTGGCGCGCACCTCGGCGCAAGAGAATGTGGAGCTGCCGCTGCTGTACCGAGGTGACAGCGCGGCCGCGCGCCGCAGCGCGGCCGCCAAGGCCTTGGCCGATGTGGGTCTGGCGGGCTGGGAGCAGCACACGCCGGGTGAGCTGTCGGGCGGCCAGCAGCAGCGCGTGGCGATCGCGCGCGCCATCGTCACCCAACCTGCCGTGGTGCTGGCCGACGAGCCCACCGGCAATCTGGACACGCAGCGCAGCCACGAGATCATGGGCTTGCTGATGGCGCTGAACCGAGATCACGGCATCACCGTGTTGATGGTGACGCATGAGCCCGATATGGCGGCCTACGCGCGGCGCATGGTGACGTTTGTCGATGGCCGCATCGCCAAAGATGTGCTCAATCCGAACCCGACGACCGCCGCGCCGGCTCTGAGCGCCGCGGAGACCGTCTGATGCTGTTCAGCGTCTTCATGCTCGCCCTGCGCTCGGTGCGGCGCAATGTGCTGCGCTCGTTTCTGACCGTGCTGGGCATCGTCATCGGCGTCAGCGCCGTCATCACCATGGTGACCCTGGGCAATGGCGCCACCCAGGCGATCGAGCAGAAGATCACCAGCCTGGGCACCAATTTGCTGATGGTCAGCCCGGGTCAGCGCATTGGCGGTGGCGGCGGTGGTGGTGGCGTGCCGCAGTTCGTCGAAGCCGATGGCGAGGCGATCGCCGCACAGATCGGCGGCGTGGCGGCCGTCGCGCCGCAGGGCCGTTCCAGCGCCACCGTGGTGGCGAACGGGCGCAACTGGGCCACCACCGTGGTCGGCAGCAGCAACGCCTGGTTCGAGACCGGCAATTGGGAGCTCGCCAGCGGGCGGCTGTTTGCGCCAGATGAGCAGTTGTCGGGTGCGGCCGTGTGCATCATCGGCGAGACGGTGCGGCGCGAACTTTGGGGCGCCACGGTCGGCCAAACAGGGCTGGGTCAGCAGCTGCGGGTGAAGAATTTTTCCTGCGAGGTGGTCGGCATCCTGGTCCCCAAGGGCCAAGGTGGCATGGGTGACCAGGACGACACCGTGCTCTTGCCGCTGCACACGCTGCAGCGGCGTGTCACCGGCAGCCGCAAGGTCGGCGTCTTGCTGGTGTCCATGCAAGACGGCAGCGACAGCGCGCCGCTCAAAGCCAGCTTGCGCCAACTGCTGCGCGAGCGTCGCCACCTGGCCGACAGCGACGACGACAACTTCAATATCTTCGACACCCAGCAACTCGCCGAGACCCTGTCCAGCACCATGGGCGTGCTGACCAGCTTGCTCGGCGCGGTGGCAGCGGTCAGCCTGCTGGTGGGCGGCATTGGCATCATGAACATCATGCTGGTCAGCGTCACCGAACGCACGCGCGAGATCGGCCTGCGCCTGGCCGTGGGTGCGCTGGAAAGCGAGGTGCTGCTGCAGTTCTTGATCGAGGCGGTGGTGCTGTCGGCGCTGGGCGGGCTGATCGGCGTGATCATTGCCACAGTGGCGTCCTATGTGCTGTCGGGCGTGATGGGCGTGCCCTATACCTTTGATCCCGCCATCAATCTGCTCTCGCTGCTGTTCTCGGCGGCCATCGGCGTGGTGTTTGGTTACTTTCCGGCGCGCCGAGCAGCGCGCATGGATCCTATCGAGGCGCTGCGGCACGAATAGTCCCAGCAATGTCCTAACTACTTATATTTACGGAGACCGAGCAATGCGCCGTCATACTGAAAATCACCGCAGCGAGCGCATTGGCTGGCTGCGGGCCGCCGTGCTGGGCGCCAATGACGGCATCGTCTCGACCGCCAGTCTGGTGCTCGGTGTGGCCGCAGCGGGCGCCGAGCCTCGCTTGATTTTGCTGACCAGTGTGTCGGGGCTGATCGCCGGCGCGATGTCGATGGCGGCGGGCGAATTCGTCTCCGTTCATTCGCAGCAAGATACCGAGCATGCCGACCTGGCGCGCGAGCGCGCCGAGTTGGAGCAAGATCCCGCCGCTGAGCTGCGCGAATTGACGGGCATTTATGTTGGCCGTGGTCTGGACAAGGATTTGGCCGAACAGGTCGCCAAGCAGCTCACGGCCAAAGACGCGCTGGGCGCGCATGCCCGCGACGAGTTGGGCCTGTCCGAGACGACTGCCGCGCGTCCGACCCAAGCCGCGCTGGCCTCGGCGGCCAGCTTCGCGGTCGGTGCTGCACTGCCGATCGCCGTTGTCGCGACGGCCTCGCCGACGCAATTGATTGTCTGGGTGTCGGCCTCAGCGCTGGTTTTTCTGGCGGGCTTGGGCGCTGTCTCGGCCCAGGCCGGTGGGGCGCCGATCTGGAGCGGCACTTGGCGGGTCGCGTTCTGGGGGGCTGTGGCCATGGCTGTCACCGCAGGAGCAGGCGCCTTGTTTGGCGTGGTGGCGGGGGGCTGAAACCTGAAACCTGATCACGGAATGGCGGAGGGCTTTGCACAAGGGAAGGGCGGCATAGTCCAGATGGCGTGCTTGTGCGAGCCGGAATAAATTGCGACGTCACCGACTCTTGCGACAGTGCTGGCTCAACGATAAATCAAACGGAGAGCGTCATGGGTTTAGTAAAGGGTCACAAGTTTGGCCGAGCAGCGCTGCCGGTCGCAGTGGCCTGTGCGGTCTTGCTGGCCGGAGCTGGGGGTCTCGCCTGGGTCACGCAAGCCAAAGCGTCTGCGGCCTCGTCCGAGGCGCCCGCTAGCGCTGGCCCTGGCCCTGCTTCCAATTCGAGCCCATCTGACGCTTCCGTCGTGGGCACAGCAGAGACGAATGCGGGGCTGGCCAAGCGCTATGCCGGGAGCTGCGAGTTGGCCGTGCGCGAGCGCCAGTTCGACAAGGCCATGGCCTTATGCGCAGAGTTCACCCAATATGAAGCCATGGCCGGCAAGGCGCATGCCAGCATGGCCGTTGCCAGCATGCTGCGCGAGAGCCATGATGCGGCCGGCTTGGCATTGAGTGCGCGCCATGCGCAAGCCGCAGCCCAGCTCAACGATGGTCTGGGCAAGATGATTTGGGCTTATCACGGTCTGAACGGCCATAGCGCCGCTGCGCTCGCACCAGACAATGCCCGGGTTTTGCTGACCGAAGCAAAAATGGAAGGCGTCAGCAAGGCCGAGGACTTGCTGGCCAGCCTGCGGCAGAGCCAGCAATGCCGCCAAAACGTGCAGGTCGCTTTGTTTGATTTGCCGGTGTTCTGCATGGGTCGCGGCGAACTGCGCCACGCCTTGACGGCTTTGGGGCTGCGCGAGCAAGAGCAAGCCGCTGGGGCTGATCGTGAGGTCTACGCGCTCGGCAAACTGCTGCCGGGCGCCAAGCAGATGAGCCTGCAATATGCCAAGCAGACCGACTCCCAGCTATTGCTTCCGGTTCAGGTGAGCTACCGCTTTGGCGCTCAAGATGCGGCGTTTGCAAGCCAGACCCTGCAACGCTTGCAAGACAATCTACGCAAGAAATACGGCGCTCCCTCGCGCAGCGAAAGCGATCCGCTTGGCCAGTGGCGTAGCAATGATGGCGTGCTGATTGTGCTCAAGCGCGAGGGCTCGGGCGACCTGCTTCTGAGCTATCGGCATGAGCAACGTACGACAGCCATGCAGGCGCAAAGCCTGGCTCTGGAAGCGCGCCGTGCCGAGCATCTGAGTGCGCTGACCCTGAAGGCGCTTTAAATGATCTGAATCGCCAGACATCGAGGCCGTGCCAAGCAAAGCCCGGCTTGGCCTCAGGCAGAACGACAAAAAGGCGCCACCCAATCAAGGGTGGCGCCTTTTTTCTTTGGAACTGGCCTGGGCCTGCGCTTCAGCTTGCGTGCGACCGACCGTTCAACGCGGCAGCAGGGCCAGTCAGGCTGCTATTGATTCAAAGCCGGCGTGCGCAAACAAGAGGCCGGCGGCGCAGCAAGAACGCTGCCAGGCCCAAACCGGCCACCCACAGCGGCGAGGCAGCGCCACCACCGCCGCCACCGTCACCCGCAGGTTCCGGGGTAGGCGTTGGGGTGGGTGTCGGTGTTGGCGTTGGCGTTGGAGTGGGCTCAGGCGCAGGCACCGGCGGCTTGAAGGCGGTGCTGCCTTGCAGCGTGCCGCAGCTGGACAGCGCGGTGCTGCTCAAGACCACGGCGTCGCGTTTCGGTGCTGTGTAGCTGGCCGGCGTGCGCGCAAACTTCAGCGCCTCTTCGGCGTCCAGCAGGCCGGCGCCGCAGGTGTCGGCGGTGCAGGTGCAGCGGCTCTTGTTGCTGGCCGAGCAGTAGCCCAGGGCGGGGGCCAGCACATGCGGCCTGGCACTCATCTGAAGGCCGGCTTCGACCTGCGCCAGCGTCAGGGCAGAGTTCAGGCTCCACATCAGCGCGGCCGTGCCGGCCACTTGCGGTGCGGCAAAGCTGCTGCCGCTGACGGCCGCGTAGCCATAGGTGCCCGGCGCCTTGGCGCCGTTGTTATAGGTCGAGACGACGCCGCTGTCGGCCAGCAAGTTGTCACAAGTGGCGCCGCCGTCGCGGTCGCCGCCGGGGGCGGCCAGCGCGATCTGCTTGCCGAAGTTGGAGTAGATGGTCTTGAAGCCTTGCTTGTTCACAGCGGCTACACCCATCACGCCGGCGCAGTTGGCCGGCCGGCCGACCGCGCCACGCTGGTTGCCTGCGGCTGCCACGATCAAGACATTCTTGGCCCGCAGCTCGGCAATCGTGTCGGTGTAGAGCTTGGCGGCGGCGGCAATGTCTTTGTCCGCGTCATTGATGTCGCAAGAGGTCAGGCCGGCATAGCCGATCACCAGCACCTTGGCCGGGCGCGGGTTGCTCGGCACGCCGCCCACCGGCAGACCAACCGCCCAGCGCATGCCGTCGACCATATCGCCCACCGCCGCACCGCATTTGCCCGACACGCGCACCGGCATCACTTGCGCGTTCCAGTTGATGGCGGCAACGCCCTTGCCGTTGTTCGTCGAGGCGCCGATCTGGCCCGCCACCAGGGTGCCGTGCCAGCTGCTTTTCTCGTTCACCAGGCAGCCGTCCCAAAGTGAGGGGTTGGCGGCGAACTCGGCCTGCGTCAACGCGTCGCCGGTGTCCAGGGTGTTGGCACTGCGGCCCAGGCCGCCGTTGTTGGCGTACTCGGGCTTGCTGATGAAGTTATAGCCGGCCACCAGCTTGCCTGGCGGCAGCTCGGGGTGCTCGGTCAGGCCGGAGTCCAGCACCGCGATCACCGGCGAGCCATTGCCTACGCTGGCGTCCCAGGCCTTGGTGAAGTTGGCGGCGGCCGGGTTGCTGGTGGCGTTGTAATCGTCCAACCACCATTGCGCGTCTTTGGGCTCAGTGGCGCGGAACAAGGTGTCATCCGGCACGGCGGCGCGTTGCTCGCGGGCATTGACGGTCACGAAGGCGATGCGGCTGTCAGCGCGCAAACGCTCGGTGAGTGCTTTGGCCTGCGGCTGGCTCAAGGCTTGCTCGGCTTCGATCAGATGCCAGCCCGAACCCATGCTGCGCTGGTAACGCAGGTCCAGCTTCAAGTCGGCGAGCAGCGCATTGACTCGCTCCGCCGAGCCGCTGCTTGCTGCCGATGGGCTCAATTGCAGCAGCAGGCCTGGGCCTTGCGACTGCTTTGAAGCCGCATGGGCCAGCGCTTGTGTGGCCGGTTCGGCAGCCTGAGCGCTCAGGCAAAGCAGGCCGGTGGCGGCCACAGCGAGCAGTTGATGGCGCACGCGAACAGAGGCGGCGCGCAAGGGAGTGGTGGTTTTGGTACGCATGGCGAGCAAGTTAGCGCCGCGCCGTGAAACGCTTGTGACAAATGAGTCGTTCGGCTCATGGCGGCGCAAATTCAGACATTTGCGGCGCAGCCGAAACGCGAGTGCTTGTCACATATTTGTCATTCACGGCGCAGTCACAGCAGATGAATACAGTCGCGCCGTTCATAGCTCCTTCGGCTCATTGTTCTCCGTCTTATTTAGCGATTTTCTTGCCGTCATGCCCCAGTACCTCGTCAGCTATCTCGACTCTGCACGCCGCCCCGCTCAAGCGCAGGTGGCCGCCGCGGACGCGCAAGCTGTTGCCGCGGCCTTGGGCGTGGCACCGGCCGCGCTGATCTCGGTCAACCCGCTGGGCGGCGGCGAAAGTCAGCTGCGCCAGGCGCGCAGCGGCCAATCCTTTCCTTTGCGCCAGTTTGCGCAGCAGCTGTCGGTTTTGTTGAAGGCCGGCATTCCGCTGCTGGAGGCCTTGGTCACGCTGAAGCAAAAAGAAGAGCAGGGCGGTGGCGGCGGTGGCGGCAGCAGCACCGCCGCACTTGACGGTGTGATTGCGCGCATCCAGCTCGGCGAGGCGTTCTCGACCGCATTGCGCAGCCAGCCGCAGGCCTTTGATGCGCTTTTCATCGCGGTGGTCGAATCGAGCGAGCGCAGCGGCCAGATGGCGCATGCGCTGGCCGAGCAGGCCGACTACCTGGCCTGGGCCGAACAGCTGCGCAGCAAACTGGTGGCCGCGGCCATCTATCCGGCTACTTTGATCGCCGCGGGCACGGCGGTGGTGATGTTTTTGCTGGTGTTTGTAGTGCCGCGTTTTGCCGGTTTGCTGGAAGGCGTCGGCGGCGATCTGCCCTGGGCCTCGCGCATGCTGATAGGCGTCGGCCAGTTTTGCGGCGAGAACCCCTGGGTGGTGCTGGGTCTGGGCTTTGCGCTGCTCGCCGGGCCGGTCTGGGCTTGGCAGCGCGGCTTGCGCCAAGCCTTGCTGTCGCGCTTGTGGAAGCTACCGCTGCTGGGGCCGAAGCTGCATTTGCTGGCGCTGGCGCAGTTCTATCGCAGCCTCGCCATGCTTTTGCTGGCCGGCGTGCCGGTAGTGCCGGCGCTGCAGACGGCGCGCGGCGTCATCGCCGGCCATCTACAGGCGCAGTTGGACCGCTGCATTGCGGCCGTGTGCACGGGTGAACGCCTGTCGCAAACGCTGGAGCGCGAGGGCCTGAGCACGCCGGTGTCGCTGCGCATGTTGCGGGTCGGCGAGCGCAGCGGCGAAATGGGCTCGATGCTGGCGCAGGCAGCGGCCTTCTATGACGAGGAGTTGACGCGCTTGAGCGACCTGGTCACGCGCCTGATCAACCCGGTCTTGATGCTCTTGATGGGCCTGGTCATAGGCACGGTGGTGGTGCTGATGTATCTGCCTATCTTCCAACTGGTGGAGCAGGTCAATTGAGTGCGGCATTGACGCTGGCGCTGGGTCGGCTACCTAACGACGAAGCCCCCTGGGGCTTTAGCTTCGAGCAATGGCCCCAGGCCGAGGCGCAGCGCTGGCGGGCGGTGCTGGCGGTGTCGGCGGCAGGCCGGCTGGCGCTGCTGGCGGACCGTGAACATGACGCGATGCTGCTGCAGCGCATCGAGGCCAGGTTGCAGCGCGCGCTGCGCTGGGTCAGCGGCTCGTCCGAGGACGTGGACGCGGCGCTGGGCGCCGGCGAGCAGGACTTTCGTGCCTTGCAAGATTTGGGCGAGGGCTTTGCCGACGGCGCTGCGCAAGAGCAGGCGCAGGAACTGTCGGCACTGAACCTGAGCGAGCAGGCCAGCCCGGTCGTGCGCCTGCTCGACGCGACGCTGTACGACGCGCTGCAAGACGGCGCCAGCGACATCCATTTCGAGACCCATTTGCGCGGCCTGCGGGTGCGCTTTCGGGTCGACGGCGTGATGCTGGAAATCAAGAACCTCGATGGCACCTTGGCGGCGGAGCAACTGGTGTCTCGCCTGAAGGTGATGGCCGAGCTGGATATCGGTGAGCGCCGCCTGCCGCAAGACGGCCGCTTCAAGCTGCGCATGCAGGGGCGCGAGATTGATTTCCGCCTGTCCATCATGCCCAGCGTGTTCGGCGAGGACGCCGTCGTGCGCGTGCTGGACCGCGCGCAGATCCAGGCCCAGGGCGCGCTAACACTGGATTCGTTGGGCTTCGAGCCCGAGGCAAGGCTGGCCATCCGCGCGTTGGCGCGGCAGCCGCACGGCATGCTTTTGGTGACAGGGCCTACCGGCAGCGGCAAGACGACGACGCTGTATGCGGCGATCTCCGAGGTCAACACCGGCCAGGACAAGATCATCACCATTGAAGACCCGGTCGAGTACCAGCTGGCCGCCGTGGTGCAGATCCCGGTCAACGAGAAAAAAGGCCTGACCTTTGCACGCGGCCTGCGCTCGGTCCTGCGCCACGACCCCGACCGCGTGATGGTGGGCGAGATCCGTGACGCCGAAACCGCGCAGATCGCGGTGCAGGCGGCGCTGACCGGCCACTTGGTTTTTTCCACCGTGCATGCCAACAACGCCTTCGACGTGGTCGGCCGTTTCATGCATATGGGGCTGGACCTCTACAACGTGGTGGCGGCCTTGAATGGTGTGCTGGCGCAGCGCCTGATGCGCATCAACTGCTTGCATTGCCGCCGGCCGGCCAGCCCCACATCGGCCGAGCTGGCTGCGCAGGATTTGCAGCCTCAGGCCGGTGACAACTTCATGCAGGGCAGCGGCTGCGCACATTGCCGCGGCACCGGCTACAAGGGCCGCCGCGCGGTCTCGGAGCTGCTTTGCCTGGACGATGAATTGCGCGACCTGATCGCGGCGCGAGCGCCCATGAGTCGCATCAAAGAGGCTGCGCGCGAGCGCGGCATGCGCACGCTGCGCGAGGCCGCCGTGGCCTTGGTGCGGCGCGGCGAATCAACCCTGGAGGAACTCGATCGTGTCACGCTTGCAGACTGATTCCGTTTTTTCCCGTTCTTTGCAAAAGCTCAAAGCTTGGCAAGTTGCGCGCAGCTTGCCGGTCGCTTCCCTCTACTGGGGCGAGTCGGGCCTGTGGAGCTATGAGCAAGAAGGCGCCGGCCAGCGCTGGCCCGACTTCGAGCAATGGTGTGCCGCGCACCCGCGCCAACAGCTCCGCATCTGGGTCGGCGGTGCCTGGGTGCACAACGTCAGCGTGCCGGCCGATATGCCCTTGGCCGATGCGCAGGCGGTGCGCGCCTATGCAAGGTTGCAATTCGTTCATTACTTTGGCGCGGCCGCGCAGGCCTGGCCCTTGGCGGTGTGGTCGCAAGGCCAGCAGCGCAATGCGGTGGCGCTGCAGGAGCAGGCTGGCCTGAGCCTGAATGCCTTGACCAGCGCAGCGCTGGCGCATGGCGTGCGCATTTTGTCGGTGCGTCCGGCCTGGAGTCAGGCGCTGGCGCAAGCCGCGGCCGCCGACAGTGCCTGGGCGCAAGCCGAAAGCTCGGGCCTGGGCCTGCTGGAAGGCCGCATGCTGAGTTGGTTGAGCCTGGCGCGTGGCCAGTTGGTCGATGTGCAGCAGCGCTATTTGGACCAGGGTGACGCCGGCGAGTTGCAGGCTTTGCTGCAGCGCCTGCAGCCGGCCAGTGGCAACAGCCACGCGCCCAAGCTGCTGGGCTGGGGCATAGGCAGCGGTGTGCCCGCCCTGGCCTCGATTTCCGAAGGCCCACAAAACGCCGCGTGGCTGGCGGCGGGGGCCTTGAGCCAATGATTTGGATGGCGAAAAAACTCACTGCCTCCACATGGCCGCAACCTGACTTCATGCCCGCTGCGCAGCGCCCCGGCGTACTGGTCTGGGTTTGGCTGCTGCTGGTTTGCTGCGCCGTGCTGGCGCTGGGTCTGCGCTGGCAGGACTTGCAGGCTCAGCGGGCTGTGCTGAGCGAGCAGGCTGGCTTGCTGAGTCGATTGAGCAATGCCGATCAGGGCAAGGCCAGCAAGACGGCACCTGCCAACGAGGCGGAACTGCAACGCCGCGCCTGGGCCTTGGCCGCTCAGCTCAGCGCCCAAGACAGCGCCCAAGCCGGCGGAAGCTGGGCGAGCCGTTGGCTGGATGTCGAGCGGGCGCTGCCGCCGGGTTTGCAGCTGCAGGCGCTTGAAATGGAAGGTGCATCACTGCGCTTGGAGGGGCTGGCGCCGCAGGCCGAGCTGGTGATGCAGTTGGTGGACCGCCTGTCCATGCAGGCGGCTCAGCAAGGCACCGGTGCAGGTGCGGCCAGCGAGGTGGTGCTGACGCGCTTGCAGCGGCCGGAAGGCTCGGCCGAGGGGGCTCAGTCGGCGGACGCAAACGCGCTGCGCTTTGAGGTCGTGCGCCGGCGCGCAACTGGGCAGCGATCATGAGCGGGCTGGCTCTGAATCTGCAGGCGCAATGGCAGCGCCTGCCCGAGCCGGCGCGGCAGTGGCTGGCCCGCCTGGGCTGGCCGGGCGGCATGGCCGCCTGCTTGTCGGTGTTCGCCTTGCTGGCTGTGCTGTGGCTCTTGCCGGCGCAGGAGCAGCAGTTGGCGTTGCAGCGCGAGCAATTGAGCGCCCAGCGCCAGAGCCTCAAACAGCAGCAGCAAAGGCGCGAACAGCAGTCGCCGCAGCGCTTTGTCGGCAGCTTCCCCTTGGACAGCGAACGCCAAGCCCGTACGGCGGCTTTGCTGGCCTTGGCCAGCGAGCTGGGCCTGCCTTGGCCGCGCAGCGAATTTCGCTATGTTTCCGAGCCGGGCTTGGGCCTAGCCCAGTACCGCATCGCCATGAATGTGAATGGCAATTACGAACAAATTCGCCGTTATGTCAGCGAAGCGCTGCGTTTGGACCCGGCCTTGAGTCTGGAGTTGATCAAGCTGCGCCGCCAGCAGCCCGGCGCGCCTGAGCTGGCTGCCGAGCTGAGTTGGGTTTTGCATATGCAGCTGCCCCAGCAGAGCGCAGCAGTAACGGCGGTGCCCATGGAGCGCAAGCCATGAGGGCAGAGCTGCGCAGCCGCTTGCTGATGGCAGCATTGGCCTTGAGTCTTGCGGCGACTGCCTGGGTGGCCAGCCGAGAAGACAGCCGAGAAGAGGACGCCGCGTCGGCCAGCGGCGCCGGCCAGCCTGCCGCAAGACCGTCAGGCCCCAGGGTTGCAAGCCAGCCTATGCTGCCGACAGTGCCGACAGGCTGGCCCGCCGCACTCAAGCCTGCGCCCAGCCATGATGGCCCGGCGTGGCCCGAAGCTGACGCGATTGCGCGTCAAGCCTGGGGTCTGGCGGCAAGCCTTGAGCCGCAAATTGCGGCCGACACCGCAGCGGCCCAGACCAAGGCAGAGGCGGCCGCCGCAGCGCGCCAAGAGCAGGTGGCTGCGCGGCCGGTGGCGCCGCCGCTCGACTATCAAATGCTTGGCCGTATGGATGAAGCCGGCCGCCCGCGCATCGTGCTGAGCAATGCGCAGCGCACGCTGGTGTTGGGCGTGGGCGATGTGCTGGATCAGCAATGGCGCATCGACGCCATCGGCCCGGCCGGTGCACAGCTGAGCTGGCTGGCCAATGGACAAAAACAAAACCTGGCCTATTCGAGCCCTTAACTGATCATGAATTTTCCAGTTCCTTCACAGCGCCGATTTTTGACAGGCCGGCTTGCTGTCCGGCCGGCCGGCCGGCTTGCTGCCCTTGGCCTTGCGGTGGTCGTGGCCGCTTGTGCCGCGCCCGCCTTGCGTGAATCGGATGCGCTCTTGCAGCGCGGCGAGCATGAGGCCGCTTGGCGCATGTTGCGCGACGCCAGCGCAGCAGCGCCGCAAGACATGGCGCTGCGCATGGCCTACACACGCCAGACCGAGCGCAGCCTGCTGGCCTTGGCTACGCAGGCCGAAACCGCGCGCGCCGTCGGCCAGCTCGATATGGCCGAGGTGCTGGTGCAACGCATGGAGTTGGTCGATCCGCAGTCGCCGCGCACCAAGGGGCTGCGCCTGTCCATCCAGCGCGCTCGCCTGCATGAAACCCTGGTGCGCCAAGCCAGCCAGCAATTGCAAGCCGGTCAGCTGGATCAGGCGCGCGCGACCGTGCAGCAGGTGCTGGCCGAAGACCCCGGCCAGCCCGGGGCCTTGGCGCTGAATCAACAGTTGCGGCAGAAGTATGCGCCGCCGCCGCTGCCGTCTGCGCTGGCCGCAGCGTTTCAAAAGCCGATCAGCCTGGAGTTTCGCGAGGCGCCGCTGCGCACCGTGTTCGAGGCGATGGGCCGCGGCTCCGGCGTGAACTTTGTGTTCGACAAGGATGTGCGCGGCGACGCCAAGGTAACGATTTACTTGAAAGACGTCACGCTGGACGAGGCGATGCGGGTGATTCTCTCGACGCAGCAGCTCGAGCGCAAGCTGCTGAACGACAAGTCGGTGCTGATCTACCCCAATACGCAGGCCAAGCAGCGCGAGCACCAGGAGCTGGTGACGCGCAGCTTTTACCTCAATAACGCCGATGTGAAGCAGGCCCAGGCGCTGGTGCGCATGATGGTCAAGACACGCGATATCTTCATCGATGAACGCCTCAACCTGCTGGTGGCGCGCGACACGCCGGAGGTCATCGCGATGATCGATCAGCTGATTGCCGGGCTGGACCTGCCCGAGCCTGAGGTGATGCTGGACGTCGAGGTGCTGGAGATTGAAACCAGCCGCGATGATCAGGTCGGCCTGCAATGGCCGTCCGAGCTCAGCTACGGCCTGCCCGGCAGCAATGGTTTCGTCGGGGGTCTGGTCGAGCTAGGTCAGCGCAATGCCTTTCGCAGCATGGTCGCCAACCCGGTGTTGACGGCCAAGCTCAAGGGTGGCACCAGTGCCAGCAATGTGCTGGCCAACCCCAAGCTGCGCGCCCGCAACAAGGAAAAAGCCAAGATCCAGATCGGCGACAAGATCCCCGTGTTCACCAGCACTTCCACCGCCAATGTCGGCGTGTCCACCTCGGTGACCGATATCGAGGTGGGCTTGACGCTGGAGGTCGAGCCCAATATCCAGCTCGACAACGAGGTGCTGATGAAGGTCAATCTGGAGGTCAGCAACCTCGGCCTGAAGGAGAGCTCGGGCGGCGCGCAGCCGACCAGCGCCTACCGCATCGGCTCGCGCAAGGCCAGCACTTCGCTGCGTTTGCGGGATGGTGAAACACAGGTGCTGGCGGGTCTGATCAGCGACGAAGACCGCAAGAACATCAACGGCTTGCCTTATTTGTCCGAAGCGCCGTTGTTGGGGCGTCTCTTTGGTGTGCATGCCGACAACCGCAAAAAGACCGAGATCGTGCTGCTGATCACGCCGCGGGTGTTGCGCAATCTGAATCTGCCCGAAGCCAGCCGCACGGTGATGGCCTCTGGCTTTGACGCCAATCCGGGTGCTGAAGGAGCGCGGCTGCGCTCGGCCGCTGCCGTGGCCATGCCGATGGCGGGCGGCGGCGGGGCGAGCGGCATCAATCTGGCTGCCCAGGCCCCGGCCTCGGTCGCGGCTGCTGCGGCAGCGGCGGGTCAGTCCTATGGCATGGCGGCCACCCCAGCGCAGCCGACGCTGGAGATTCAAACCACCGGCAACACCTCGGTCGGCGACACCTTGTCGGTGACGCTGTTCAACAAGTCGGCGCTGAAGGTTCGCGGCGAGATGCGCTTTGATGTCAGTGCCTTCATGCTGGCCGAGGCGGTCAGCGGCGCCGGCGCAGCGGCGGCGGCCAATGGTGTGATCGAGTTTGAGCTCGGCGGTATGGGCGAGCGTGTGGTCGTGCTGCGTGCGCGGCCCGGATCGGCCGGCAATCGCTCCAATATCGAGCTGAGCAATCTGCTGTCCATCAATGCACAAGGCGAAACCTTGTCCGTGCAGGTGGAAGGGGATACCGGTGTTTCGGTTACCGAGAACTGAGTTGCGGCGACGCACCTTGAGCCTGCCCGGCTCGGGCAGGTCCGCCGGCTTCACGCTGGTCGAGATGTTGGCCGTGGTCACCATCGTCGGCATCTTGGCCGCCGCCGCTCAGCCGCTCAGCGTCTGGATGAACAAGCGCCACAAAGAAGGCGAGTTGCGACAAGGTCTGCGCAGCTTGCGGCTGGCGCTCGATGCCTACAAGCAGGCAAGCGTCAGCGGCCAAATCGCGGTGCCGGCCGATGCCAGCGGCTACCCGCCCAATCTCACGGCCTTGGTCGAAGGCGTGCCCGACGCCAAAGACCCCAAGGGCCGCAAGATCTACTTTCTGCGCCGCCTGCCCCGCGACCCCTTGGCCGACCCCTCGCTTCCCGCTGCGCGCACTTGGGGTTTGCGCAGCTACGAGTCGCCGGCCGACGCGCCCCAGCCGGGCCGTGATGTGTTCGATGTCTATTCGCAGGCCAGCGGCATAGGCCTGGACGGCACGCGCTATCGCGATTGGTGATGTCGATGTTGTTGTCAAAGCAGAGCGATCGACAAGCTCGCCCCATAGGCCGCCCTCGTCCAGCGGGCGGCTTCACCTTGATCGAGTTGATCGTGGTGATGGCCATCGTCGCCTTGCTGGCCGGCATTGCCGCGCCGCGTTATTTCGCCAGCGTCGACCGTGCGCGTGTCAACAGCTTGCGATCGTCCTTGCAGGTGATGCGCGGTGCGATCGACCATTTCGTCGCTGACAAGGCGCGCTATCCAGCCTCGCTGCAAGAGCTGGTTGATGCCCGCTATCTGCGCCAGATTCCCGAAGACCCCTTGACCCAAAGTGTGTCAACTTGGGTCACCTTGGCGCCGCCGCCCGAGCTGGCGCTGGATCAGGCCATGCCGCAGGGCCAGGTTTTTGATGTGCGCAGCGGCAAGGCCGGCCGCGCGCCGGACGGGAGCTTGTATGCCGACTGGTAGCAGGCCCGCCAGCAACCGAGGCTTTACCTATTTGTGGCTGCTCTTCGTGGTGGCGCTGGGCGGTGTGGCTTTGGCGTCCTTGGGCCAGCGTCAGCAAACGGTGCAGCAGCGCGAGCGCGAGGCCGAGCTGCGCTTTCGCGGCGAAGCGATTGCCAAGGCCATCTCGAGCTATATGCGCCACAGCCCCGAAGGCGCGAACAGCTTGCCGCAACGCCTGGAAGACTTGCTGGAAGACCGCCGCAGCGGCGCGGTGCAGCGCCATCTGCGCCGCCTCTACACCGACCCCTTCACCGGCCGTGCCGACTGGCAGCTGATCCAGGGGCAGGCTGCCCTGCAACAGCCGCAGCAAAAGCCTCTGCAAGACGGCGCCGTTGCCGAAGGCGAAACAAAGCTCGCGGCCAAGCCTGCGTTTGCTGCGCGTCTGGGCAGTGTCTCTGTCAGTGAGGAGCAGGGCGCGGCGCTGGCCAGCGGCATCGTCGGCGTCAGCAGTCGCTCGCAAGCGCTTTTGATGGGCAGCAGCGCATTGCTCAACTCTGCCAATGCTGCAAGTAATGAAGCTGGGGCAGGTCGCGCGCAAGTTGGCGGCGCCTTCACCCAAGCAAACAATGCCCGCAAACCCAAGGTGTCCGACTTGCAATTCCTCGCCGAGGCCGAAGTTCTTGCGTCCGAATGATCCGAACGGCTCATATCCGAATGGTTTTTTCAACACCCGGTCATCTGGCCTCACTACAGTCCGCTCGCCAAGCCAGGTCCAGCCACTCAAGCTTGGCCAAGCCATGCAGGCAAACGTTCTTCCAACCCCCGTCGCGCCCATGTCAAACCCATCATGCACAACTCTGAAATGAACGACGCCGTGTTGCTGAGCAACAGCCATATCGAAGCCATCGTGCGGGCGGCCGAACAGTCTTTGGACGTGCGCCGGCGCTACCAGTTCTTCGTCTGGACGCAAAGCAATCTGCAAGTGTTGATTCCGCATCAGGTGGCGATCTGCGGCGCTTACCAGCGGGCGCAGCGCGAACTGGTGTTTGATGCCTTCAACAACGTCACCATCGCCGACGAGGTCTTGCTGAGCCTGACCGCGCCGCGCTGCGTGCTGATGCAGCAGTTGCAAGGCCTGTGGCTGGAGGCGCGCTGCAAGCCGGTGCGCGTGACGATAGAGCAGATGGAGGGGCAGGCTTTGCAGGCGCAACTGGCCGGCCTGCGCGCGGCCGGCATCCTGGAGCTGCTGGTGCATGGCGTGTCGCGCCCACAGAGGCCCAGCGAAATCGAGAGCTTTTTTGTCTTCGCGCTGCAAAACGCCAAGCTAACGCCCCAGCACAACAGCTATCTTGAGCTGATGATGCCGCATATCCACGCCACCTGGCAGCGCGTGCAGGTGGTCGAGCGCGAGGTCAACAGCACGCCGCAACCCGCGCCGGTCAACGGCGCGCGCCAGACCGGCATCACCGAGCGCGAGCGGCAAATCCTGTCCTGGCTGCGCGAGGGCATGAGCAACCAGCAAGTCGGCGAGGTCTTGGGCATCAGCGCGCTGACGGTCAAGAACCATGTGCAAAAAATCCTGCGCAAGCTCAATGCAGCCAACCGCGCGCAAGCGGTGGCGCGGGCCATGTCCATGAATCTGCTTGACCGCGCCTCGCCCGAGATGGCCAGCAAGGCGCCCTCTGCTGCTGCAGCGGCGGCCGCCGCCGCGGCCGTTTGATTAAGGCTCATTGAGGCCTTTCTTACCCCCTGATCTAGGGGGGTGAGAGTTCAATCCAGAGTTGTCCCTAGTCCATTCGGACTGTGAATTAGTACCAAGGCAACGCAGCGCTGTCACGGTGCTAAGTCAAAGTTCGAGTTGTTCCTGAGAGCGCTGTTTTGCTCGCTCCCAAATTGTTCTTTGATTGAGGGTCACCAGACCCAGGCGCCCAAAGTCACCGCCAATCGCGGCGACCTTCTTGCATAAAAGAAAGTCGCAAGAAGCGATTCAGGGGAGGCGGCACAGGCGTAGCGGGCAGGCTCCGGGATAGCCCCGGGGCATTGCCAAGAAAAGTGTTCTGTTCAGTAGTTCTTTTTATTTATTTCCTAACGGAGAAAATTATGCAAATCAAGAAAATCGCCCTGGCCGCTTTGGTCGCTGTTTCTGCTGCACCTGCTTTCGCTTTGATCGACGGCGCTGGCGTCCCTATGGGCCAAGCCGAGCTGGTGTTCATCGCCTATAACGACAAGGCTTCCTTCGTCAAGGATCTGGGCATCACGACCGACGCCCTGTTGGCTGCCGGTTCGTTCAATGTGTCGGTTCTGGGCAGCGAGTACAGCCGCTTCCTGGCCCAAAACAGCGGTGTTGCCACCGAGTGGTCTATCGTCGCGGCCAACCCGATCGAATTCGGTTTCAACCCCGGTGAGATCAACTACTACGGCACCAAGAACGTCGACCAAGCCACATTTGGCGTGAACAACCAATTGTTCAATGACGGCGTGCAAGCCTTGTCCACCTACTTTGGCACTGTCGACGACGCCGCCAACAATGCCGGTATCGGCATTGATGCGGGTATCAACAACATCGAGTGGACCGGCATGGCCGGTACGGTCGAATACGCTCGTGGCTTCCACAATCTGGGCAACGCCTACGCCACCAACAACCTCGTTGGTGTCGAAGCCGAGATGGTTTATCTGACCTCCAGCAGCGCCAACTCCACTGGCTTGGTGGTCGGCAACATGATGGGTGCGAAAGCCAACTTTAACGGCACCGATATCGTCATCACAGCCGTTCCTGAGCCAGGCACCTACGCCATGTTGATGGCCGGTCTGCTTGCAGTTGGCTTCGTGGCCCGCCGCCGCAACGCTTAATTCTCCTCGCTTGAACTGACGTTTAAGGCGCGGCCTTCCGGTCGCGCCTTGGGCGCAGCCTTGCCAAAAATTTCTAAATCCGCCTCCTTTTCGAGAACTCATCATGATGAAATTTCGCAGCTCCCTGATCGCCCTGGCCGCATTGGCCGCCATCGGCTCGGCCCACGCATTGACCCCTGCCGAAGTCGTCGCCGCACGCACGGACGGCAGCCTGAAGGAAGTCAAGATCTCTGGCGCTTCCGCTCTGCGCTTGGCTCTGGGTGGCTTCATCCAGGCCGACTTGGCACAGCCCGGCACGCTTGACGTGTTCTTCAACAACGCGGCGGGTAACGATCATCGCGCCTACTCCTTCCGCCTCAATCAGAAAATTGGCGCTTGGGACGTTGGCACACCCATTTTGATCACCAAGCGCGACTTGGGCGGTTCCGGTCAAGGTGTGGGTCCACTGATTACCGCTGACGCGGCCCAACTGCACATGAAGGTCGACGGCGCCTGCACGGTCAATGCCCTGGGTGCTTCGCCTGCCCTTGACATCCAGAAGCCTGGCTATTTCTGCTCTGGCACGGTTGCTGGTTTGGCTGATGCCGGCCTGTCCGACGTTGAGCCAGCGCTGCTCGAAGCCACCGTCAACGCTGGCGCCGGCCGCAGCGTGGCCAACCTCGACTCCGAAGGTTTCGTGCAAAACATCTTCGGCGTGGCCGTCAACAAGAAGCTGTACTTGGCTCTGCAAAAAGCCCAGGGCTTGGTCGCTGGCAGCGCTACCGCTGTCGATGAAGATGCCGCCAAGCAGCCTAGCCTGCCAATCCCATTCGTGCGTGGCGCTTTGACAGGTCAGCTCTTGGGCAATGACGCAACGACCAAAAAGGGCTGGAACCTGGTTGTGCCAACTTCGGTTGATGCAGCCATCATGAGCAAGAAGATCAACGTTTGCCGCCGTGCTGCTGGTTCGGGTACGCAAGCTGCTTCGAATGCGTTTTTTGCCAATAACCCTTGCGGCGGTGCCGATATCTATTCGCCGGCTAATGCTGGTGGTTCTATCGGTGCAACCGGCGCCTTGGCCGTCGTCGCTGGTTCCAGCACCGGTGCAGTTGAAACCTGCCTGGGTACGACTGCTCAAAACGCCGCTGGTGACGCATACGCCTTGGGCGTGATTGGTCGTGAAAACAATCCGCTGGCCAATGGTGGCGACAAGGGCTATCGCTTTGTCAAGTTGAGCGGTGTTGCGCCTGAGCGTGCCAACGTGATCAACAGCTCTTACGAGTTCGTGGTCGAGTCGACCATGCAATGGGCCAAATCCGGTGCCAATGCACCTACCGGCGACAAGCTCACCTTGCTGAAGCTGCTGCGCAATAGCATGGGCAAGGCCTCGGTTTTGGCTGGCCTGGATATCGACTTCCAAGCTGGTCTGGCTGCCAGCCCATCCACCATCGTCGGCACTTGGGCAGATCTGTCGCCCGCCGTTCAGGCCTTCACTTCGCACAGCGGCCGCAAAGCTGCTGCTAGCTGCACACCTGTGCGGATGTCCAAGTAAATGGCTTTTGCTTGAGTAGCGAATGAAGACAAGGATTCGACCCACTTGAGTTGAATTCGGGCGGGAAGGAACTAGAAGTTCCTTCCCGCTTTGTATTGCTTGGAACTCTCCACCGTTTGGTCCATGTTTGTTTTTTGGATCAGAGAAACCAAGGTTGGTTTCAACTCTTAATTTTTTCCGGACCAGTTGAACCGGCGCCTAATTTTTTTGAACCTTCGATCATGAAAAAATCTGTAGTAAACCCGCTGCTCTACGCAACAACAGGTTTGTGCTTATTGGCTGTGGCTGGTAGTGCGCAGGCGCTGATTGCAGGCAGTACAGACGGTCCAAACGGAGAGATAAGGGGTTCTGATAAACCCGAGTTGGTGCTGTGGATGTATGACCCCGTCAAAGAAGTTTCCTACACCAAAGATCTGGGTATCTACGTCGCACCTTTTAATGCGGACTTGGATAACAGCAAGAATTTTTTCGTCCAGTCTCAGCAAGACGTTGGTTATCAGAAGTTCTTTGAGCCACTGAACAGTGATGCCAATTTCCAGAAATTCCTGTCAATTTCAAATATCCCGGCCAATCAACTTTGGGGTGTCTACGCGTCTGGGGATGCGGGCTTTGGTTTTAGTCCGGGTGAGAAAAACTTCTTTACTACGCTGAAGAGCACGGATACAGATGGCGTTTTGAACCCAAACTACACCGCTTTGACTAACGGCTTGAACCAGGGGTTCAACGACGCGGTCGCGCTTGTGGCTACTGCATTTCAGAGTATGAATAATGGAACATCATCAACGCCGGGTGTTGATGTTGAGGATGATAGAAATATCTATAATTCCCATTATAGAAATGTCGAAATCACGAGCTCTGAAGACTTTTTGCTTTACAACGGGTCCAGTTTTGATCAGAAGGGGCTTACCTTTCCATATTATGGTGGTGTGCTGCAAGGTGGGAATATTGGGGGCGTCATTCCACCTAGCCTAAATTCAGTCGGCAGCTCTTCATGGTTTTACTATTTGACGTCGAGTAGCGCGAATTCCACCGATAAAATCATTGTTGACGAGTTTGATAACCTCGGTCACGACGGCTATTGGGGATTGGCTCTCAATGACAAGGGTGAATACATCCTTAGCTTCACGATGGAGGCGCACATCACTGCGGTATCCACGGCCCCAGGTCAGGCGCGCCGCAATCTGACCGACTTCTCCGCCCTCTACGGCGGTGTACGCAACTTGACCGCACCAAGCAATGAATTCATCGGCTGGCAGCCCAGCGGCAACTTCGGTGCGGTGACCGCCGTGCCGGAGCCGGCCACTTACGGCCTGTTCGGCTTGGGTTTGGCGGCGCTGGCGTGGCGTAAGCGCCGGCTTCTCAAGGCCTGATCAAGGCCACCCAGCTAGCTTTTTGGTTCTTCAGGTATCTGCCGGCGACGCTTGCTCGCCTGTGGATGCCGGGCCGCGGCCCGGCGAATCGGCTGCTGAGCCTCTCTATGAGACCAATGGCATGAGCCGAACGGCCTATGCCTCTTCACAACGGATTCACCGGCCCTGGTGACACTGCGTTCATGGACTTCTTGTTGATCAAAGAACAAATGATCCGCGCCCCCATCCGGGCGCGGTTTCATTTTCGGCTGCGTGCTCTTTCGGTTTTGCTGGGCCTGAGCACAGCAGGCGCAGCCGCGTACGCGCAGCAAGCACAAGCTTCTCAACAACAAGCGGCTCAAGCCCCTGCACAAGGCAGCGCAGCAGCAGCCATCGCCGCCTCCAAGTTCGACATTCTCGAATTCGAGATCGACGGCAATACCCGTCTGAGCGACGTGCAGATCGAAGCCGCGGTGCTGCCTTTTCTGGGCCCGCAACTCGGCATGAACGAGGTCGAAGCGGCCCGCGCGGCGCTGGAGAAAGCCTATCAAACCGCCGGCTACCTGACCGTGTTTGTCGACGTGCTCGAGCAGCGCGTCGATGGCGGCGTGATCCGTTTGACGGTCTTGGAAGGCCGTGTTGGCGCTCTGTATGTGACCGGCTCGCAGTACTACGCGCAGGGTCGCATCCGCTCGGCGGTGACCGAGTTGGCGCCGGGCCAGGTGCCTAACTTCAATACCGTGCAGCAGCAAATCGCTTCCGTCAGCCGAGGTGAAGAGCGGCGCGTGCAGCCGGTGCTGCGGCCGGGCCGCGTGCCGGGCACGGTCGAGGCCGAGTTGAAGGTCGAAGACAATTTGCCGCTGGGCGGCAGCATAGAGCTGAGCAATGCAGCTGCGGCCGGCACCGACCCTTTCCGCATGGCCGCCAACCTGCACTATGACAACTTCTTGCAGCGCGACCACGCGATTTCGCTGAGCCTGATGGGCGCACCGCTCAGCCCCAAGGAGTCGCGCGTCGTGGTGTTCAACTACGCCGCGCCGCTGGCCGATGGTGACAACCTCAGCTTCACCGCGATCGATTCCAGCAGCGATCTGGAGTCGCTGGGCGGCACCAATGTGCTGGGCCGGGGTACCACGCTGGGATTCCGTTATGGCATGAACAAGTCCTTGCCGAACTCGGTGCACTCACTGAGCCTGGGCGCTGACTACAAGAACCTGAGTGAGGATGTGCGCACACCCGGCGGCGTGATTTCTTCGCCCTTGCAGTACATGCCGCTGCAAGCCGGCTACAACGGCGCCTGGTGGGGTGACTCGCTGCAGCAGCAGCTCAGCGTGACGGCGGTACTGGGCCTGCGCTCGCTCTTGCAGACCACCCGTGATGATTGCCAGTTGCTCGACGGCTCTTTCGGCCCGGCCGATCAGTTCGCCTGCAAACGGCGCGGCGCCGATGGCGGCTTCGCCACCTTGCGCGCTGACTGGCGCGCCACGCAGCGCTTAGGGCCGGCCGAGTTCGGCTTCCGCCTGAGCGGCCAACTAGCCAACCAGGCGCTGACCAGCGCCGAGCAGTTCTCGGTCGGCGGCGCCGATACGGTGCGCGGTTATGACGAGGGAGCGATTGCCGGTGACCGTGGACTCTTGGCCTCACTGGAGCTGCGCAGCCGCAATCTGGCACCGAGCTTGTTGTCGAGTTTTGAAGGCGCCACGCTGCCGGCCTTCAGCGAGATCGTGTTTTACGGCTTCGCCGACGCGGCGCAAGTCAACCTTTACAACCCTGAGCCGGGCCAGCAAGGGCGCACGCCGCTTTTGGACACGGGCCTGGGCTTTCGCCTGGCGGTCCAGCAAGGCTTGAGCCTTTCCTTCGACTGGGCGCAGCGCCACAAGCCGGTGCCGAGCAACCCTGAGGCGTCCTCCGAGCATGTGCATGTGCGGGCCGGCATGCGCTTCTGAGCAGGCGCGCCAGATCAGCAGCCCCCGACAGCCCGCTCGAACCTCACGCATCAATAGCAGCAATTAGAAGACTCCCATCATGGCCTCCACTCTGAACTGCACGCCGAAACACAAGTCCGCCCCGGCTTTGGCGCGTAGTCGCGCCTGGGGCCGTTGGGTCTTGCATCCGCTGGTGGCGGCCATGTCGACGGCGCTGCCGCTGCAGGCGATGGCGCAGGCCAAGCCGCTGCCTTCGGCGCTGCCGGTGCCGGTCAACTCGGTGGCGGGTTGGCGTATCAGCGGGCAGGGCCAGGCCGGCCTGCCCACCGGCGTGAACAACAGTCTCGGTGGCCGGGACATGCGGATCGAGCAAAGCAGCCAGCGCGCGATCTACAAATGGCAGAGCTTCAATATTGGTGAAGCCAGCTCGGTCACTTTCGACATGGCGCAGCCAGGCGCCAGCGCCTTGAACCGCGTTGGCGGCACGGCGCCGAGCCAGATCTTTGGCAAGCTCAAGGCCACCAATGGCGGCGAGCTGCTGATCTACAACCCGAACGGCATTCTGTTCGGCGCCAAGTCCAGCGTGGACGTGGGCAGCTTGCTGGCCACCACGCTGAGCCCAAAGAATGCGGACTATCTGAACGGCTTTGTTGGCAATATCACCGGCGGCTCGGCGGCGTTTCGCTATGACAGCGCAGACGGCGCGCCTTATGTCGCCAGCTCCAGCTTTGTGCATGTGGAGCCCGGTGCCGAGCTAAAGACGGCCGAAGGTGGGCGCATCTTCTTGTTCGCCAAGCAGGTCATCAACGAGGGCACGCTGACGGCACCCGGCGGCCAAGTGGTCTTGGCCGGTGGTGCCGAGGTTTACTACAAGCAGCCCAAGGACGAGGCGATTTACGCCTCCGAGGTCAACACCAATGTGCCGGCCCTGCGCGGCTTGCTGGTCGAGGTGGGCAAGGCCGGCATGGCCAGCAAGGATGCAAGCGGTTCGGTGATCAACAACACCGGTGGCGTGATCAACACGCCGCGCGGCAACACCACCCTGGTTGGCCTGGCGGTCAACCAATCCGGCCGCATCAGCGCCAGCACCAGCGTGAGCCAGAACGGCTCCATCATGCTGCTGGCCCAGGGTGATGTGCTGGACGCGGTGGCCGACAACATCAGTACCGGCGACCCGCGCTACAAGCGCGCCTCAGCAAGCGGCGAGCTGCTTATTGGCGCGGGCAGCCGCACCGAGATCAAGGCCGACGGTCTGGGCGCCGATGGCAAGCCGCTGCTGTCGGACGATAACGCGACCTTTGTGCGCTCGCGCCTGGATCTGGCCGGCGCCAATATCAGCATCGCACCCGGCGCCGAGATCGTCGCACCCGGCGCAGTGGCGAAGTTGCAGGCCTTGAAGACGCCCAGCTATGTGGCCGATCTGGTGGACAAGCAGCGCCTGGACATGGCCGATCAAAGCGGCCGCATCACCATAGACGCGGGCGCCCGCATCGACGTCTCGGGCACCCGCGATACCGAGCTCAGCGTGGCGCGCAACTTCGTCACCACCGAGTTGCTGGGCAGCAATGATTTGAAAGACGCGCCGCTGCAAAAAGAAGGCTTGCTCTACCGCAACAAGGTGACGCTGGACATCCGCCAAAGCTCGCCCATCCTGGGCGACCTGGACAGCTATCGCAAGGGCGTGCAGCGCAGCGCCAGCGAGCGCCTGTCCAGCGGCGGCAGCTTGAAGCTGCTGGCCGGCGAGGGCGTCTACAGCCACGCCACCTCGACCATGTCGGTGGCCGGTGGGCAAGTCAGTTATGTGGCCGCCGAGGTGCGGCCCACGCTGCTGTTTGGCAGCAATGGCCAGGCCTATACGCTGAACAATGCGCCCAAGGATCTGCTCTATACCGCCATCAGCAATGCCGGCGCCAACAAGGCCAAGTTTGACCGCTGGGGGCCGGTGGTCAGCTATGGCAGCGTGTTAGCGGCTCAGCAGGAGGCCGGCTATGTGGAGGGACGGGCAGCAGGCAGCTTGACCATCATTGCGCCCCGGGTGACCTTGGACGGCGGTTTGGCGGGCGGCACGGTGCTGGGGCGCCGTCAGGCGGCCGGCCTGGATGTGCTGGCTTCGGCCGGGCAATTGCGCCTGGGTGCGCTCAGGCATGTCAGTGACTTCGGTGACGGCAGCTACGACGGGGCGATTCTTGAGCGCTTTGTGCTGGGCGGCAGCGGCGCTTGGCTGAGCGAGGCGCAATGGGCAGAGTTGCGCGGCAATACAAAAACTCCAATCGATGTGCAGGCCGGCCTCTCGGTCGCGACGCTGATGGCCTCGGGCTTTGGCGATGTGGCGGTGGTCGCGCAGCAGGGCGTCAGCCTGCGCGATGACCTGACCCTGGCGACCGGGGCCAAGCTGAGCTTGTTGTCGGAGCAGGGTTTGGTCAAGGCAGGTGCCGATGTGCGTGCGCCTTCGGGTTCGCTGACGCTGCGCAGCCTGGGCGGCGCGGTTGAGGTGGCACCGACCATCAAGCTCGATGTCTCGGGCCTGTGGGTCAATGCGGCGCTGGATTCGCAAGCGCCTCTGCAAGGCCTGAGCGGCGGCAACCTGACGCTGCAGTCGGGCAGCTCGGTCAAGCTGGGCCAAGGCGTGGTACTGGATGTGTCCGGCGGCGCTTTGGTGACCGGTGCTCTCAAGCGGGCCGACTGTGCGGCCGACCGCATTTGCGGCGCAGCCGCCGGGGCCATTGTGCTGAGCAGCGGGGTGGGCAGTTTCACCGAAGATGCGGCTGCGCGCGCGCTGAGCTTGAACAAGGCGGCGCTGCGCGGCTATTCGATGACGCAGGGCGGCAGCCTGAGCTTGGTGGCGGCGTCGGTGCAGCTGAGCGACAGGCTGAGTGATAGCCTCAGCGATGGTCTGGTCAAGCCGGCTGCCAATCTGAACCTCGGCAGCGAATTTTTCAGCCAGGGTGGCTTTCAGAACTACAGCTTGGATGGCCGCAGTTTCTTGAATATTGCGGCCGGCTTTCAACTGAAGCCAGCTTTGCAACTCTGGCAAGCGTCCGCTGCGGCCCGGGTGACGGCCAGCACGGCCGATAGCAGCAAAGTGCAAGCCTTGATGCTGGCCGGCCCGCAAAAGACCGGCTTGGCCAAGCCGGTCAATATCAGCCTCGCCTCCAGCGGTCTGGGCGTGGGCCGTCCCGAAGGCCAGTTGAGCATGGCTAGTGGCAGCGCCATCACGCTTGACCCGACGGCCAAGTTGAATCTGGCGGCCGGCACCAGCCTGATGGTGGACGGCAGCCTGACCGCGCCCGGCGGCCAGGTCAATCTGCGCCTGGCGCGCAGCACCAATGTCGAGGACATCAACACCGCCCGCTATCTCTGGTTGGGCGCCAACAGCCGTATCGATGTGGCCGGCCTGCGCCAATTGCAGCCCAGCAGCGACGGGCTCATGCAGGGCCGGGTCTTGCCCGGCGGCAGCGTCAGCCTGGAAGCGGCGGGCAGCCAAGCCACCAGCCTGATCTGGCAGACCGGCGGCAAGATCGATATCAGCGGCGCGGCCGGCGAGCTGGACTTCAAGCAGCGCGTGGCCGGCAGCGAACAGCTAACACGTCAGTTGATTGCCAGCCCTGCCGGCAGCCTGGCGGTGCGCGCCAATCAGGACTTGTTGCTGGAGGGGGATCTGCGCGCTTTTGCCGGCGCCAAAGATCAAGCCGGCGGCAAAGTGACGGTGAGGCTTGAGCTCGGCACGGTCAGTGCCAATACCGATCAGCTACCGCCGCTACGCGAATTGCGCTTGGGCTCGCAGCCGACGCAAATCTCGGCCACGCTGAGCCCTGAGCAGCTCAAGGGGGCTGCCGAGTTGACAGGCAAGGCCCTGGTGTCGGCCGCCGCGCTGCAAGCCACCGGGGCGGACGAGCTGAGCCTGAGCGCGCGCGAGCGCATCGCTGTCGATGCTGGCGTCAAGCTCAAGCTGGCCCGCGCCATCAGCCTTGATGCACCGGTGATCGCGATGTCAGGTGACGCTGCTGCCAGCTTGTCCGCAGCCAATCTGGTCTGGGCCAATACGCAGGCCGCAGTGGAAGCCACTTCAGCCAAGCGGCCGCTGCCGCAAGCCAGCACAGGCACTGCCAAGTTGGCCTTGCAAGCCAGCGAGCGTTTGCTGCTGGACGGCGAATTGGTCACCCAGGGCTTGGGCGAGTTGAACCTGTTCAGCGGCGGCGACCTGCTCTTGCAAAGCCATAGCTATAAGCAAGGCCAGTTGTTCGGCAGCCTGACAACGCTGGCTGACACGCGCTTGAGCGCGGCGCAAATCTTCCCCGCCACCGATACACAGTTTTTGCTGCAGGCCAGCGGCCATGCATTGACCTTCGCCCAAGAAGGCACAGCCGCGCCTGCCGCGCCCTGGAGCGCCGGCGGCAACTTGGTGGCCCAAGCCGACTCGATTGTGCAGGGCGGGCGCTTGCGTGCACCGGCCGGTCGCATCGACCTGCAGGGCGCCAAGAGCGTGACCCTGCTTAGCGGCAGCGAGACCAGCGTCAGCGCCGCCGGCCAAGACCTGTTGTTCGGCAGCTGGTCGGGCGAGAAATGGTTCACACCGGGTGCTGAATCGGCCGTGCTGACGGCCAGTGCCGCGCCGGCCAAGGCGGTGCTCTTAAGCTCGGCTCAAGGCAAGGTGCAGGTCGATGCCGGCGCCAAGCTGGACCTGAGTGGCGGCGGCAGCCTCCAAGCTTGGCAGTTTGTGCCCGGCCCGGGTGGCTCCAACGATGTGTTCAGCGGCAGCGACGGCGCTTTTGCCATCGTGCCAGCCATTGCCAGCGGCGGACACGCCGATATCGCATTGGCCAACGCGCCCAGCTCCGGTCGCCAGATCACGGTTGGCGCCGGCGGCCCGGTGCCGGCTGGTACCTACACCCTCTTGCCGGCGCGCTTCGCTTTGCTGGACGGCGCTTATCTCTTGCGCCCGCTTGCCAACGCCGGCACGCCGCTGGCTTTGGGCACGGCGCTAAAGCGCGACGACGGCACGGTGCTGGTGGGTGCGAAGTTAGGCCTTGCCGGCACTCAAGTGTTGGACGCTCTCAGCAGCACCTGGCAGGTGCTGACACCCGCGCAGGCTCGCAAATCCAGCGAAGTGCGTATGGCTGAGGCCGATCAATTCTTTGCGGCCTTGGCGGCCAAACAGGACCGCGCCACGCCGGCGCTGAGCCGCGATGCCGGCAGCCTGGTGGTCGCCGCGCGGCGGGTTGATCTGCAGGGTGCGATGCGTTTTGACGCGGCCAGGAGCAAGGCCTCTGCAACGGGTGCAGTGGGCGAACTGGGTGAATTAGGCAGGGGCGGCGCAGCTTTCTTCGCCGCCGATCGCATCCAGGTCGGTGGCACGCCGCCTGCCTTGGCCGCTGACACGCTGTGGCTGAGCCCGGCCCAGCTGTCGGGCCTGGGTGTGCAAAGCTTGGTGCTGGGCGCCGCGCCGTCCAGCCTGACTGATCCGCTCAAGCTTGATGTTCGCAGCAACACGCTGCAAGTTCTCAATGACGCCAGCCAGCCGCTGCAAACGCAGTCGCTGCTCTTGCTGGCCAAAGACAGCCTGAGCTTGGGCCAGGGTGCCACCGTCAGCGCCTTGGCGCCAACGGGGGCAAGGTCTTCATCCGCCGGTCAGGACTGGCGCATTGCCGGCGACGGCGCGGCCCTGTTGCTGAGCGGCAATGCCGCCGACGGCCTGACGCGCAGCGACGCCAAGCGCGTGGCGGGGCGCCTCAATGTTGCCGATGGTGTGAATCTGCAAGGCGGCAGCTTGATGCTTGACGCGACTTTCGCCAACAGCTTCGGAACAGGAGTGAACCTGGCCGCGTCACATATCGGCATTGGTGCGCCGCGGATTCAGATTGGCGGCACAGCCGCGCTGTTCAGCGACAGCCTTCTACTGGACGCGGGCTTGCTGGCCAAGCTCGGCTTGGCCGATCAGCTGATGCTGCGCAGCTATTCCAGCATCGACATGCTGAGCGGCGCCAGCCTGGGCACGGCCAACAAGGGGCACTTAAGCCTGGATACACCGCTACTGCAGATCTTGGCTGAGCCAGGGGCAGGCGAGACGCAAGCTCGCGTGCAGGCCGCCAGTATTGCGCTGGGCAATAGCACCGGTTTGGTGGCGCCAGTGCCGGCTGCCGAAGCGATTTCGCAGGGCCGCTTGCAGCTGCTCGCTGGCGCAAACGAAAAAGCACAAGCACAAGCACAAGCACAAAGGTCTGGGACGCTAATGTTCGGCGCCGGCGAGCAACGCTGGAATGCGGCGCAGGCTGAAGTTTCGGCCGAACGGGCGCTGCTGCTCAGTGGCAAGAGCCGCTTGAATGTGGACGGCGACTTGCTGCTGCGCGCACCGGTTCTGAAGGCCAGCACCTTGGCCGATGCCGACTGGCAGGTCAGTGGCGCGCTCAGCTTGCTCAATCCGGCCGGGGTGAGCGGCATGAGCGCTTCGAGCACCGATGCGGCCGTGGCCAGCCGACTGGCCATCAAGGCCAAGTCGGTGGTGATGAACAACAGTGTTGATTTGCCGGCGGGTCAGCTCAATGTGGTCTCGACTGGGGCTGCTGCGGATGTGAGTTTTGGCAGCGAGGCCAAGATCAATGTGGCCGGCCGCAGCGTCAAGATTGGCGCTGGCGCCACGGCGCCGGTGGCTGAGTTGGCTGCGGGCAGCTTGACGGTTCGCAGCGAACATGGCGATATCGAGATGCGCCCGGGTGCGGTGTTCAATCTGTCGGCGTCCGGCCTGAGCCTGGGGCTTGAGAGTGGTGACGCTGGCCGGCTTGACTTGAGTGCACCCGAGGGCGGCCTGGCCCTGGATGGCTTGGTGCAGGCAGCGGCCGGCGCCGCTGAGCGCGGCGGCAGCCTGAGTTTGGACAGCGCTCAAGCCGTGAATCTCTCGGCTTTGGCCCAAGGCCTGCAGCAGGCTGGCAGCTTCGCATTTGCCGACAGCATTTCGGTGCGCAACCGTCTTGGCGACCAGACTTTGCCTGCGTCGGCCAGTTTGAGCGCCAGCCATCTCGCTTTGACCGCCGATGCCGGGGCCTTGACGATTGCCGGTAGCTTGAACGCCTCGGGCAGCAAAGAGGGCCAGATCGCACTGAATGCGCGTGAAGACATCGCACTGCTGGCCGGAGCCCAGCTCAAAGCGGTGGGCGGCGAAGGCGGTACGCTCGGTTTGAACAGCATGCAAGGCCGTTTGCGTTTGCAGTCGGGTGCAGCTGTTGATCTGTCTGCTGCTCCCTCTGCTCCCTCTGCTGCTGCTCCTGCTCCTGCTGCGGCCCAAACGAGCGGCGGGGACCTCTTGCTGCGCGCGGCACGTGAAGGGCAGGATGTAGGGATTGACGCCATCGCGGCCGATCTCAAAGGTGTCCGCCGCGTCGATATTGAAGCCTTCAAGGTCTATCAAGGGATCAACACCTTGTATGACGGAGTGGCGCCAACCATTGCCCCAACGCCTGCGCCAACCCTTGTTCCTACAGTTGCGCCGACTATTGCGCCCACCACCAGTCCAACCTTAAGCCCGACGCTTGCGCCTAGCCCGCAGCCGACCACCGAGCCTGGCCTACCGGCCACCAACCCTTCCACCGGCAATGGGGCCACCACCGGCACCGTGATGCCGCCGCCACCGCCCATGCCTGCGCCCATGCCAGCGCCTGTTGCGGGCTCCAGCGTCAGGCCAAATGATGCTGCCACGCCGGCCGGTCCAAGCACTACCCCGTCGCCCGGCAATGGCGTGACAACGCCGACCAGCAGACCACCGCTGGCGCCAACGGTACCTTCCGCAGCGCCAACGCCGGCACCCACACCGGCGCCGGCCACCACGCCTTCGGATGGCAATGGTGTGACGACGCCGACGTCCAGGCCGCCGACGGCGCCGACCGGCCCGACAACGGCGCCAACCGGCACGCCAACGATCAAGCCAACGACGGCACCGACGGTTGCGCCGACCGTGCCGCCCACCGTTGCACCGACGGAGGTGCCGACCGTCGCGCCAACTGTCGCGCCAACTATCGCGCCAACCGTCGTGCCCACTGTTGCTCCCACAGTCGCACCGACCGTGCAGCCAACGACTCAGCCGACGGTTCCCCCAACAATCGCGCCAACTGTCGCGCCAACTGTCGCGCCAACGGTGGCGCCAACGGTGCAGCCCACCCCGGCGCCGACCGCCCCGGTGTCACTGTCACTCAGCCAGGTGGTGTCAGACAACCAAGCCTTTATGGGCGCGAACAATGGCAGCGCCGAGGCGATTGCCCGCCGGCTCAGCGCCGGCAATGAAGGGCTGAAAGCCTTGATGCTGGTGCGCCCAGGTGTTGAAGTTCGGTCCTCCGAGGACATGAAGCTGCAGAACAACTGGGCCATGCCGGTCCTGAGCAAGGCGCAGATGCTGGAATCGCCACATGCGGGCGAGGCGGCCATCACGCTGCGTGCGGCGGGCGACTTGCTTGTGCAAGCCGACCTGAGCACCGGCCTGCGTCCGTCGCCTATCGAGGGTCAAGGCTTGATCGGTACCTCCGAGCGTGCCGGGGCGATCCGGCTTGTGGCCGGGGCCGAGCTGAGCAGCGCCGACTTGTTGGCGGTTCAGTATTTCGACCCGCAATCGCAAGGCAAGGGTTCTTTGCTGATTGGGCGCGCCAGCTCCGGCCAAGGCAAAGCGGGCGAAGTTCAGGTGCGCAGCACGGTCGGGCGCATGGAACTGGCGGCGGCGCGAGACATTCAACTGCTCAACGCAGGTGCCACGGTGTTGAGCCTGGGCGCGCCGGTTGGCGTGATCGACGTGGCGCTGGAGCCAACAGACCCGGAGCTGCCGCCACCTGAGGGCGAAGCGGAAGGCTTGGCTGCGGCCAGCCGTTTGTTGCGTGCACAGGCGGCCGCCAACGCTCTCCAAAAGCCACTCGATTCAAGCGAAAGCGCGGCCGATCAACCCTCGCCTGGCAATGGCAATAGCACCGGCACCGTGAAGCCGCCTGCGCCGCCGACCGCGCCGGGCCAGACGGCTGAGCCCACGCCGGCGCCTACACCCGGACCCACGCCGACACCTACCCTCGAGCCCACGACGGAGCCCACAGAGCCTCCAACGGTGGCCCCGACGCCGGCCCCGCTTGTGCCCGACCCCTTGCCGGTCACGACTCATCAATTCATCCTCGAAGGCATCAGCCAGGATCTGGCTAGCAGCGCTGTCAGCCCCTTCACCCAGGGAGGCCGTGGCATCACCTTGCGGGCCGGTCGCGACATCAAGGGTGCCGCGCCTGTAGAAAATCAGCGTTATGTCAGCGACTGGCTGTGGCGTGCTCGCAGCAGCGATGTGAATCGCGCCTGGTTTGCGCGCTCAGACAAATTCCAGCAGGGCTTTGCGACGCTGGGCGGCGGCAATATCCGGGCCGAAGCAGGCCGCGATGTCGAGCATTTGCGGGCGGCGGCGGCCAGCAGTGGCTATGCCGGCTTGTCGGCCGACGCGGCCGCCGCGCTGGCTGAGGTGGGCGCGGATGCAGCCGATAGGCAATTCGGCGGTGGCTCGGTCACCGTGCTGGCCGGGCGCGATGTGATCAGTGGCCAGTTCATGGCGGCGCGGCAGGGTCTTGATGTGAAGGCCGCTGGAGCGGTTCGCAGCGACAGCGGCGTGAGCACCAATCTGGACCCCGGCCTGCAATTGATCTATCAGGACGGGCAGATCCGCCTGCAAAGCGGCGGCGACGCGACCGTGGCCAGCGTGCGCAACTTTGCCTATGCCTATATCAACCCCGACAACAATCTGGGCCGCGACCTGAGCTTGCCGGCGCTCGATTTCAACGCCAGCTTGTTTCTGCAAAGTGCCGGCGGCACCATTGACTATCTGGGGGCCGATCAGGTTCGGGCGACCGGTGTCAGGGGCAATGAAGTGTCCTACGTGATGCCGGTTGATATGCGCGTGCTGGCGCCGCAGGGCTCGGTCAATATGGGCACTGCTTTGCAATGGAGCGCGGCGGCCAAGCCGTCACAGGCGCGTACCGTGCTGGCGGCCGATCAAGACCTGAAATTGGGGCGGCTTGAGGTACTGGCCCTGGCTGCGCAGCCGGTCAGTGAAGGCTCGGACATCTTGAGTCTGGCCCTGGGCCTGCAAGAGGCACGCACATTCAGTCGCGATGCGAATGGACAGCCGAGCCTGGATCAGAGCAAGCGCACACCTGTTCAACTGGTGTCGGGCAGTGGCGATGTGCGGGTTGACAGCGTTGTGGTTTCGGCTCGGCCGCTGGCCATGAGTGCGGGTCGCGATGTGCGCTTTGCGCAGTCCGGCCAACTGAGCATTCAGCATCAGCCAGGCTCGGACGCGCAGGCGCAGGAAAGCTCGGTCATCAAGGCCGGCCGCGATCTGGCCTTCAGCAGCAGCAACAGCACCGCCGGCATCAATGTCGCCGGCCCCGGCGAGCTGCTGGTCCTGGCCGGGCGCGATATTGATCTCGGCGGCGGCGCCGGTATCGTCGCCAACGGCAATCTGGCCAATGGCGTGCTCTTGCCCGCGCAAGGCAGCAATGTGACCGTGGTGGCGGGCTTGCGCGAGGACGGCGCCGACTACCGCGCCGCCACGCAGCAGGGCTTCCATGTGCTGGGCGCATCCGGCTTGAGCGGCAAGCAGGGTATGGCCTACCGGTTGCTCGGCGGTACAGCGAGTGATTTCGACAAGCTTGACAGCCAGGCGCAACTGAGCGCACTGCGCGGCCTGCTCGGCGATGCACGCATGGACGCAGCGTTGGTCAGTTATGTGCGCGGCTTGCCGGCGCGTGCCAATGCCACCGAGCAACGCTTGCGCATGGCAAGCTTGCTGGGCAAAGACGTCGGCGACTCAGCGATTGATGCGGCTTTGAAGGATGTGGGCAGCCTGGTCGAGCCCGCTTGGTCAAGCCTCACAGCGGCCCAAGCACTCAAGCTCAGCGCCGGGCTGAGCGAGGCTCAGCGCGGCCAAGCGGTGAGCCGGGTCTTGTTGGCCGAGCTGGGCGCGAAGTCGCCGCAGCAGCGCTCCGCTTTGCTGCTGGCCCTGGCGGACCCGGCCCAACTGAAAGCGCTGGCAAGCTATGTGCAGCTCAACACCGGTGAGGCCTTGGCCCCGTCGCCGGAGCAGGCCCTGGCACGCTTCGAGGCCTTGGCCCTAGAGCGGCAGATGCCTTGGCTGAACCGCGTGTTGATGGCCGAGTTGCGCTCGGCCGGCCGGGCCGCTTCGCAGCTCGACGGCGACGAGCGTTGGGCGCGCTATGGCAGCGCCTATATGGCGATCGACATCTTGCTGCCGCAGGATAGGCCCAAGTCTCAGATCTTGATGTCGTCCAGCCAGATCAAGACCATGCAAAAGGCCGACATCACCGTCATCAATCCTGGCGGTGGTGCGGTGGCCGGTGACTTGGTGGCCAAACCGGTCACGGCCGGCGGCAAGAGCGCCACCGATCTGGGTCTGGTGACGGTCAATGGCGGCGACATCAACACGGTGGTGGCGGGCAACTTCGAGGTCAACTCATCCCGTGTCTTTACGCTGGGCAAGGGCAATGTCTTGATGTGGTCCTCGGCCGGCAATATCGACGCCGGCCGCGGCGCCAAGACGGTCAGCGGTGCACCCGCTCCGGTCTTGCGCTTGGACGCTGAAGGTCGCCTGGTATTTGATACATCCGGCTCCTTCAGCGGCAGCGGCATCGCTGTGCTGAGCGCCGGCAGCGACCTCGATTTGTATGCGCCGACCGGCGAAATCAATGCCGGCGAAGCTGGCATTCGCTCCAAGGGCAATGCCTTCCTTGGCGCCGAGCGCTTGGTCAATGCCAATGACATCAAGGTCGACGGTGCGCGCGCAGGTGCTGCGCCCGAGGTGGTGGCGGCAGCACCCATCAGCGTGCCGGTCAGCGATGCGCTCACCAACGCAGCCTCCGGCCTCAACAGTGCCGAGAAGGACGACGACGAGAAAAAGCGCCGTCGCAGCCGACGCAGTCTTTTGCTTGAGTTCTTGGGTTTTGGCAATAGCTGAAGCGGCCCTACCTAGCTCACCTTCACAACTTAACGCTTTCAGTAGTATTTTTTGGATCATCAAAATGCGCAACGCAAGCTTTTCTAGCGGCCTCTTGGCCCTCGCACTGATCGCCTCAGCTGTGCCGGGCGCCGCCCAGGCCTGGTGGAACCCCGACTGGAGCGGCCGCACCCGCATCACCTTGAATACCTCGGCGCAAGGCACCGAGACCAAGGAGGCTGCCAGCAACGTGGCGGTGGCGGTGCGCCTGCATTCGGGCAATTTTGACTTCACATCCGCCAAAGAAGACGGTTCGGACTTGCGCGTGATTGCGACCGACGACAAGACGCCGCTGAAGTTCAGCGTCGAGCGCTTTGACGGCCTCAACGAGTTGGCCGTGTTGTGGGTGCAAGTGCCCAATGTGCTGCCGGGCAGCGACAAGAATCAGTTCTACATCTACGCCGGCAATGCCAAGGCCGCAGCGGAGCCGGGCGACACAGTCGCGGCGGCAGGCTTTGACGCGGCCACCGTGGCAGCGTTTCACTTCAGCGACAAGGCGCCCGCCGGTGCCGACCATCAAGGGGGCGTCAAGCCCGAAGCGCCTATAACGGTCGAAGCCAACGGCTTGCTGGCAGCCAGCGCCAAGCTCAGCGGCACACCGATCGTCTACCCCTTGAGCGACAAAACGATTGTGGACGGCGGCAATCAGCTGACCGTCAGCCTGTGGGTCAAGCTTGACGACGTGGCGCGTGCCGGGCTGTTGAACTGGGGTGGTTTGAGTTTGAACGTGAAGGGCGGCAAATTGATTGCCAATGCGGGCAAGACAGAAATTGCCGGTGGTGAGATCGCGGCAGCCAAATGGACCCATCTGGCGCTGCGACTGGGCTTGGGCAAGGCGACTTTGTTCGTGGGTGGTGTGCAGGTGGCACAAGGCGATATGGCCACGCCCGCGCTGGGCAGCAGCCTCAAGGTCGGCGAGGGCGCTGTGGGCTTGCTCGATGAGCTGCAAGTTTCCAGCAATCTGCGCAGCGCCGAGTGGTTGGCGGTGTCGGCCGGCGCGCAGGGCGCCGAGAGCCGCTTGGTGGCTTCGCAGCGTGAAACCGCCGAAAGTGGCGACGGTGAAGAGCATGTGGGCCACTTCGCCATTCTGGTCAAGAACCTGACGGTTGACGCCTGGGTCGTCATCATCATTCTGGGCATTATGTTTGTGGTCGCCTTCTGGGTGACCGTCGCCAAGGCGATTCTGGTCAGCCGTGCTGCCAAAGACAATCTGAGCTTCTTGAAGCGCTTTCGCGATGCCGACAAAGATCTGTTGACCTTGGCTGCGACGCGCAAGCACAAATACTCGCCGCTGTTCCGGCTCTATGAAGCCGGCATTGCACAGCTGGACAAGCGCAAGGTGGGGCATGTGGGTGGCCCGGTCTTGAGCGGCCCGGCCATGAATGCGGTCAAGGCCTCGGTTGACGCCGATTTTGTGCGCGAGAACGCGCACCTCAACTCGAATATGGTGTTGCTGACGATCGCGATTGCCGGCGGCCCCTTCCTGGGCCTGCTGGGCACGGTGGTCGGCGTGATGATCACTTTTGCGGCGATTGCGGCGGCCGGTGACGTCAACGTCAATGCGATTGCGCCGGGCATTGCCTCGGCCTTGCTGGCCACGGTGGCGGGTTTGGCGGTCGCGATTCCGGCGCTGTTTGCCTACAACTATCTGGCCGCGCAGATCAAGAACGTGTCCTCGGACATGCAGATCTTCATCGACGAGTTCATCACACGCGTGGCCGAGTTGCACGGCGCGCCTTGAATCTAAGCACTAGCCTCAGCCTGAAACGGAGCCCTGACCATGTCGGCCGACGTCAAAAGTGACAACCAACCCTATGACGACATCAACGTCACGCCGATGTTGGACCTCGCCTATGTCTTGCTGGTGGTGTTCATCATTCTGACCACCGCCTCGGTGCAAGGCGTCAAGGTGAAGTCGCCGACCACGCATGCCACCAGCAATCTGGCCAAGCCGCAAACGCGGGCTATCACCATCACCGCCGATGGCGCCGTGTATTTAGATGCCTACCCGGTCGATATGGATCAGTTGCGTGACACATTGGCGCAGTACAAAGCAGGCAATCCGAATTTGCCGGTGGTGCTCAAAGCCGACGCGGCAGCGCAGTACGACAAGGTGAAGCAGGTCTTGGAGGTGGCCAAGAAGCTGGACATCACCGAGATCGGCCTGGTTACCAAGCGCGCCCAAGCCGAATAGGCCGAATCTTCCGAGTAAAGGAAACAGGTACAAGCCATGCAAGTACAAAACGAAGTCAAGCCGATAGACACCATCAACGTCACGCCGATGTTGGATTTGGCCTATGTGCTCCTGGTGGTGTTCATCTTGATGACCACCGCCTCGGTGCAGGGCGTCAGCATCACCATGCCCAAGCCCAGCAACAAGCCCAGCACCGAAAAACATGATTTGAAGATCGTGCAGGTGATGGAGGGCGGCGGCGTGCTGATCAACGGTGTCGGCGTTACGCTGGACGAGCTGGAAGCGCAATTGCTGCAGGCCAAGAGCCGCGACGCGCAGATGTCAGTGGCGATCAAGGGCGACGCGCGCACGCAGTACGCAAGCGTGGTGGCCGTGATCGATCTGTGCAACAAGCTGCAAGTGAATATGGGCTTGGTCACTGCCCGTATCGGCACCTGAGACGGCAGCGTTAGGACTGAATCATGAGTGGATTGGCAGAAGATCATTTGGACGATGCGCCCAGCCGCAAGTGGCTGATCAGGCTGGGCGTGGCCCTGGCATTCTTGGCCGTGGTGGGCGCAGGCGTCTGGGCCGTCAAGGGGCTCAAGAGCAATGACGCACCCAAGCAAAAGGTCGCCAAGATCACCATCTTGCCGGACAGCCCGCCACCTCCACCGCCGCCGCCAAAGCCCGAGCTGAAGAAACCCGAGCCGCCCAAGGACGAGCCCAAGCAGGTGATGCGCGAGGACCAGATCAAGCAAGCCGAGGCGCCCAAGCCTGCCAACGAGCCGCTGAAGATGGAAGGTGCGGCCGGCGATGGCCCGAGCGCTTTTGCGGCCGGCTCGGTCGGCAAAGATTACAGCGGCGGCAACCCGGCCAGTGGCCCGGCTGGTGGCGGCGGCACGCCCGCTGATCGCGCCCAAGAGCGCTTTTATGCCAATAGCGCCAAGCAACTGCTGCGCGATGAACTCGAGCGCCGCCTCAAGAGCGACGCCGCGCAACTGACTGCCACCTTCGCCATCTGGTTGGAACGTGACGGCAGTATTCAGCGTTATGAATTGACACCCAGCGGCGACAACGGTAACGACTCGGCGATGCGCCTGGCGCTGGATGAAACCAGCCGCCAGTTCAAGCTGCCGCCGCCGCCGGCGCTGACCCAACCGATGCGCTTTCGACTCAGTGTTCGTCCCCAGGCTTGATGCTTGAAGACGAACGCGCCCACGCACACGCACACGCACACGCAAATTTCTTTCCCCTATTTGTTCCCATCATGACCAAAGCCAAGCAGAGCACGCTGTGTTCGCCCTCACGACCTAATATCCTGAGCCTTTCAGCCCTGGCCGTTGCCGCTGCCTTGAGCTGCGCCTTGCCGGCCCAAGCGCAAAGCATCAGCGCCGACGAGAAGCAAGAGCTTGCCGCGCTGCGTGCGACCACACAGGCGCTGATCGAGGCGCTGGTCGGCCAGGGCTTGATCACCCGCGAGCGCGCCGACGCGATCGTCAAACAAGCGCAGCAGCAGCAAGCCGCGCCGGCAATTCCCCAATGGGGCACGCCTTTGGCCGCCACGGCCGGCGCGGCTGCTGGTGCAGGTGCCGCGCAGAAAGTTGTGCGTGTGCCCTATGTGCCCGAGTCGACACGCCAGCAAATGCGTGACGAGATCAAGTCTGATGTGCTGGCGCAGGCCAAGAGCGAGCGCTGGGGCGAGCCGGGTGCTTTGCCCGATTGGCTGGGGCGCATCCGCATTGGTGGCGATATGCGTGTGCGCGCGCAGGGCGATATGTTTGATGATGGCAATGTGCCTGCTTCGGTCTACCGCGCCCAGACCAGCTCGCCCGCCTGGGCGCCTGATCTCAGCAACACCAACACCAACCGTGAGCGCTTGACCTTGCGCGCGCGCCTGGATGTCGATGCGCTGCTGTCCGATCAAGTGCAGGCCGGCATGCGACTCTCAAGCGGGGGGCAGACAGGCCCAACGTCTACCAGCCAAACCCTGGGTGGCAATGGCGGTGGTTTCAACCGTTATGCTTTGACGCTGGACCGGGCTTGGTTGCACTGGCAGCCGCCGGCAGGCTTCCAGGGCCTGAGCGGGGACTTTGGCCGCATGCCAAATCCTTTTTACAGCAGCGACTTGACCTGGTCCGACGACCTGAACTTTGACGGCGTTGCCGCCAATATGAAACATTATGTGGCGCCGCAGCAAGGCTTTTTTGCCAACGCAGGCTTGTTCGCCATTGAGGAGTTGAACCTGAGCAGCAGCGATAAATGGCTGATGGGTGCACAAATCGGCGGCGAGTTCACGCTGGCCAAGGGCACGCAGCTGAAGCTGGGCTTGGCGGTCTATGAGTTCAAGAACATCGAAGGCGTGCGTGAAGTCGATGCGCCGCCGAGCGGCCCGCGTGCCGGCACCGTCAGCTACTTCGCCAGCCAGTACCCGGCCAGCTGGCGCCAAAAGGGCAACACCCTGCTCAATATCAATGACCCGACCAGTGTGGCCGCGCCAACCTGGGGCCTGGCCTCCAAGTTCCGTCCGGTCAACTTGACGGCAGGCCTGAGCGTGGATGCCTTGGCGCCGGTGATGCTGAACTTCAACCTCGACTGGGTTGAGAACACCGGCTTTGACATCAAGGATGTGCGCGAGCGCGCCGGCATGGCGCTGACCGACTTGGCCGCCAAAACCACGGCGGTGCAAGCGCGAGTGCAGGCCGGCTCGAACAAGTTGGCAAAACGCGGCGATTGGCAGAGCTTTTTGACCTATCGCTATATGGAGCGCGACGCCTGGGTGGATGCCTTTACCGACACCACCTGGCATCTGGGTGGCACCAACTACAAAGGCTGGTCCATGGGCGCTAACTACGCCTTTGATCGCAATTTCTGGCTGGCCGGGCGCTGGACCAGTACCCGCAATCTGGATGACAACGTGCGCTTCTTGGCCGTGCCGGGTGATCCGACCTCGGTCAGCGGCAATCTGAGCAGTGCGCCGCTGCGCATAGATGTGATTCAGCTTGATCTGAATGCGCGCTTCTGAGGGACTGGTGATGAAACAATCGTCGATGAGAATGGTCAGAACCTTGTTGCTGCTTTGCTGTGCGGGCTTGTGCACGCTGGGGTCAGCGCAAGCGCAGGAGGCCAAGGTTTCCAAAGAGCGTGAGGCCTTGCGGCGCTCCCAGACGGCGCTGAAGGCGGCCCAGGAGCAGCAGTCCAATTTGGCGGCCGAGAAGGCCAAGCTGGAGCAGGAAAAGCTGCTGGCCGAACAAGAAGCCGGCAAGGCGAAATCGCAAGCTTCAGGCCAGGCCGCCAAGCTGAAGGCGCTGGAGCAACAGGCGCAAAAACTCCAAGCCGATTTGCAAGCCGCCGAGGCTGCAAAACTGGCCTTGGAAGCAGCGGCCGGAACGCGTGAAAGAGACTTGCAACAACAGCTGCTTGCGGCGCGCCGCGAAAGCGCCGAGCGCCAGCAAGCGGTGCAGGTGACGGCGCGCATGCTGGAGCGCAGCACCTTGGCACTGCAAGACGCCGAGGCCAAAAACCGCAAGCTATTTGGCATTGGCCAAGAAGCCATCAAACGCTATTTGAGCCGCGCGCCGTCGGAGATCACCGGTATCAATGATCCGCTGTTTGGCCTCAACGACATCCGGCTGGAGAACGTGGCGGAAGAGCTGCGCAGCCAGATGGAAGCGCAGCGGGTGATCTCTACCGCGCAAGCTGGCGGGCAACCGAGCAACAGATAAGAGGCTGGTGAGTTTGCGCGGCCTCATGAGCGCGCCAGCTTGTGCCCAGGCTCTTGAGCGCGCCCTCCGGCGCGCGAGCTCAGTATCCGAATCGTGCCTTATAGGCCAGCGGCGCGATGCTGCGAGCTGCGTAGTCAATGCCGCTGAAGGCGGCGTAGTCGGCCAGGCTGCGCGCCTTGCCGAGGCCATAGACGCCCAGCGCTGGGCCTTGCCACAACAACTGAGCCAGACGCCGATTGGCGGCCTCGATGAGCACAGTGGAGCGCTGCTGGCGTTGCTCGTCCAGCTCGGGAGACCAGTGCATGGGCCGGCCCGAGCCGTTGGGGCCGACATAGTGGTGATAGAGCGGCACAGCGGGCACATGGAAGATGTCCCAGCCGCGCGTCCAGGCCCGCAGGGCGAAGGATTGCTCTTCGCCGTGAAAGTATAGAAACGGGTCATAGGGCAACTCGTTCACCAGCTCGCCCGGTGCGAACAAGCAGCCTGCGGCGATATGCAAGCCGTAGACCGGCTTGTCGCTGGCCACCGGCACGCTTTCGAAATAGAGCACCGGGTGCTGCTCATTGAACTGGCAATCGGTCTTCACCACATGGGCCAGTACTTTTGAGCTCACCAGCTGCGCCACCGGCTGCCCATCCTGCATATGAAAGGGGTTGGGGTAGGCGGTGATCAGGCAGCGCGGGTTGAGTGCTTGGGCAGCATGGCCCCAGTGGATCAGACGCTCGTCCCAGCCAGGCTCGAACCAGGTGTGCGAATCGACCTGCAAGAACCAGCGCTCACCTTGGTACAGCGACATCGCGATCGCGCGCGCCCAGCAGGGGCCACGGGCTTGGAGCGGGTGAATGTGCACCGAACGCAGCTGCTGCGCGTAGGGCTGCTCAATCTGCAGGCGCAGTTCTGGAACCTGTTGCTCGACCAGACCGATGAAGATGCGCTCGGGTCGGCTGGCCTGGGTCAGTGCGCTGCGGATGGTGAACTCCAAGAGCGGATCGCAAAAGGCCGCGATGCTGATGAAGATGCTGTCTTCGGCCCCTGGGTCAGAGGGCCTGGCTTGCAGGCCGCTCATGCCGCTTACGCCGCTCATGCCGGCCGATAGACGGTTTCGCGCCAGTGGTTGACCAGGCGCAGACGCGCCGGCCGCACCAAGGTCTCGCGGTCGTGGAATTCATGAATGGGCACGCTGGCGGCATTGATGCCTTCAAGCAACTGCTTCAGGCTGACCGGCGCCGGCAAATAGCCGCGCAAAAGAAAGACCGACACCGAGCGGCAGTTGTCCCAGGCCCAAAGGTCATGCCAGCCCAGATCGCGCTCGCTCCAGACCGAGACATGGGCCTCGGAGATGACCCCGTCGACGATACCTTGCAAAACGAACTCGGGTGAGATCACCAGGGTGTAGGCGCTGCGGTAGGTCAGAAAATTCAGCAGGTCAAGACCTGCACTCTTGGGCATATGCTCGATGCAGTCCCCCAGAATTGCCAAGTCGTACTGGCGATCAAGAGCTTGGTTTTGCCAGTCGGCAGCGCTGCCGATATGCAGTTCGTGATAGAGCTCGCGCAGGCCGAAACGCTCGACATAGCTGGCTTCTGCCTCGATGGCGCTGCGTTTGCAGTCGGGCCTGAGGCGACTGAGCATCTGGCCATATTTGCCCGCGCCGCAACCAATATCGAGGGCGGATTGCGGCGCAATGCTCTCAATGAGCTTTTCCACCAAGGAATCGAAAACGACAAATGATCCGGGCATCGGCTCATTGTCAACAAATCATGTGACGGCAGTTTGACTGCAACAAGTGTCAAGTGACAAAGCTGCAGCCACAAAGACAAAAACCTGCGGTAAGGCAGGTTTCATGGCTTGAATCATTAGAGGTGGTTGACGAGCCTTACCCCGGCACTGGTCACAACGGTTAGGGCTGCTTCGTTCCCGACCTGACCCGGTTGGCCGCGCTTCCATGCGAGGAGGCCCGTCAAAGCGGATTGTAAACGATGCCTTGCTTGGCCTCGGCCACGCTGTTGGGAATCCGCTCCAAACGGGCTTTTAAAAACCTCAGCGCAGCTGCAGATCGTCGTCGCTGAAGCGAATGTTCAAGGGCTCGATGAGCAGCTGCTTAGGGCCCTCTTCGAGTTGGCCCGCAATGATGGCATCGATACCGCAAGCCTTGGCGACCTCGACCGTGCGAGCCGCATCCTCGGCCTTCACAAAGATCGCAAAGCCCGCGCCCATATTGAGCGTGGAATAGGCTTCGCGGTCGTCTTGCTTGGCTTGCTCTTGCATAAAGCGCAGCACCGGTGTGACGGGCGGCACGCTGTGGATGCGGTAGGTGAACTGGGCCTGATGGCGCAGCAGCTTGCGCCAGCCGTGACCCGTGATGTTGGCGCAGTAATGCGGCAGGATACCGGCCTTGAACAGCGCCTCGGTCACCGGCGAATACAGCGTGGTGGGCGCCAACAGTGCATCGCCATAAGTCAGGCCCGGCGCGATTTCGGTCAAATAGCCTTGCGGCAAGCGCTCTACCAGCTTGCGCGCCAGGCTCAGGCCGTTAGCGTGGATGCCGCTGGAGGCCAGCAAAACGATGGCGTCACCGGCACCGAGCTTGTCGCCCACCGAGAGCCGCTCTTTGGGGTTGATCAGGCCGGTGCAGGACGCCGCCAAGTCGATGCGGCCGGCTTCGACGATGCCGGCCAAGGCGGGGGTCTCACCACCGCCCCAAGCCACCTGGCAGGTGTCGCAGGCACGCTTCCAGCCTTCAACCAGGCTTTGTGCGCGCTGCTTGTCGGCAAACCAGTCCGAGCCGCCGGCGGCCCAATAGGCTTGCACCACCAGCGGCGTTGCGCCCACGGTGATCAGGTCGTTGACGGCCATTGCGATGGTGTCTTGCGCAATGCTGTCGTAATAGCTTTTGCCGGTCAGCTCGCGCATCTCGTCGGCGACGAGGGTCTTGGTGCCCAGGCATTCAACGATGGAGGCAATGTAGAAGGGGCCCACATCGACCACATAGGCCGATTCGCCGCGCGAGGCCAGCACTTCGGTGAAGCCGTGGGCGCCGAGGTGGGCGCCGGTGGCGCCGGCGGCGCGCTGGGCGCTGATCTTCAAAGGATCGATCAAGTCGTAGTTGACACCGGCTTGGCTGTAGCTGAGGGTGTCGGCGGAGGAGGGGGCTTCGTGCGTGCTCATGGGGCGGGATTATCGGTCAAGCTGAGAATGTCGCCCCGCGCTTGTTGTGGATAGTTTCTGAGTCGCCGCTGTGCCTGGCTCGCCAACGGGCTTGTTGAGAGGACCGTAGAATCCACGCCCATGAGCTACCAGGTCCTCGCACGCAAATATCGCCCCCACAGTTTTGAAGAGCTGGTGGGTCAGGAGCATGTGGTGCAGGCCTTGGCCAATGCACTGACGCAGCAGCGCTTGCACCACGCTTACTTGTTCACCGGGACGCGTGGTGTCGGCAAAACGACGGTCTCGCGCATTCTTGCCAAGAGCCTGAATTGCACCGGCGCCGATGGTCAGGGTGGCATCACGGCGACACCTTGTGGCGTGTGCGATGCCTGCCGGGATATCGATGCGGGCCGCTTTGTCGATTACATCGAACTGGATGCGGCCTCGAACCGGGGCGTCGAGGAAATCTCCCAGTTGCTGGATCAGTCGGTTTACAAGCCAGTGATGGGCCGCTTCAAGGTCTATATGATTGACGAAGTCCACATGCTTTCCAACACCGCCTTCAATGCGATGTTGAAGACGCTGGAGGAGCCGCCGGACTATCTGAAGTTCGTGCTGGCCACGACCGACCCGCAAAAGGTGCCGGTCACCGTGCTGTCGCGCTGCTTGCAGTTCAATTTGCGGCCAATGGCGCCGCAAACGGTCTTGAGTCATCTGCGCCAGGTCTTGCAGGCCGAGAATGTGCCGGCCGACGCAGGCGCTTTGCGGCTGCTGAGTCGTTCGGCGCGGGGCTCGATGCGGGACGCTTTGTCGCTGACCGATCAGGCGATCGCGTTTGGTGCCGGCAGCTTGGTCGAAGACGGTGTGCGGCAGATGTTGGGCACAGTGGACCGCGGTCATGTGGTCGCCATTCTTGATGCCTTGATTGCCAACAGTGGTGCCGAGGTCGTCGCGCAAGCCGATGGTTTACGCAGTTTGGGGCTCTCGGCGGCCGGTACTCTGGAAGACTTGGCCGGCCTCTTGCAGCAAATGGCGGTGGCGCAGGCCGCACCGGGCGCCCTGGACGATCAAGATCCGGATACCGCAGAGGCCGAGCGTTTGGCGACGCTGCTGCCCGCGGACGAAATTCAGCTGATGTACAGCATGGCTTTGCATGGACGCCAAGAGTTGGCGCTGGCGCCGGACGAGTACGCCGGGCTGTTGATGGTTTTGTTGCGCATGTTGAGCTTTCGGCCACAAGGGCTAGGGGGCTCTCAGCAGAACAAGCCAAAAATGCCGGCGCTCGCCAGCGCGCCCTTGCTGCGGCCACAAGTTGCTCAAGCGACGGTGCGAGCGCCTGAGCCGCCCAGGCCCGCTGTGTGGCAGGATTCAGCGAAAGTACAGGCCGAGCCAGCGACGCCGCAGTCGGTGCAAGAGCAAAATCCAGCACCAGCACCAGCACCAGCGCTGGCGCCAACACCGAAGCCAACTCCTGCGCCTGCGCCTGCGTCCCTTGTCCCGCCCTTGGCTGCCGAGCCTGCAGCGCCAAGCAGCGTCGTCAAGCCGCCCATGGCGACGACTGGTTTGTTGGCGCGCGAGCCGGCTCCGGGCGGGCATAGCGCAAGGCTGCGTCCACGGGCCGTCGAGGCCAAGCCTGTCGTTCTTGCTGCAGCGCCGCCAGCAGTTGCCAGGGCTGTTTCGACAAGCGATGAAATGCCGCCCTGGATGGACGCCCCACCTGCGGAAGATGAAGGGGGCGCTTCTGAGGAATCGTATTTTGATCCGAGCGAGTTGGGTTTGGATTCACCGGCAGATTCGCCGTCGGAGCGCCAGGCTTATGCGTCCACGGCAGGTGCCGATGTGGCTTTGCGGCCGACCCCTCTGGGCGAACGCTGGGCCGAGCAAATTCGCCCCATGGGCTTGCTGGCCTTGACGCGTGAATTGGCCGTCAGGTCGGAATGTGTTGCGGTCGAGGAGCAGGGCGATGCGCTGGTCTGGCGGCTGCGTGTTGAGCGTGAATCCCTACGGCAGCCTGCGCTCAAAGACAAGCTGCAAGCGGCGTTGACGAGCTTTTTGGAGCGCCCCGTTTTGATCGAGTTGGAGGCTGGCGTGGCGCATGATTCGCCGGCGCTGCGCGACGCCGCCCAGGTGCAGGCACGCCAGCGCGCGGTTGAGCAGATCGTGATCCAGGATCCCTTGGCGCAGCAATTGCTGGCCCAGTTCAAAACCGCGCGCATCGTGCCCGGTTCGATCCGGTCGCATTGAATTTTTTGGAAAAAGAGGAGTACGAAGATGATGAAGGGTCAACTCGCAGGTCTGATGAAACAAGCTCAGGCGATGCAAGACAATATGAAGAAGGCGCAGGATGAATTGGCGCTGATCGAGGTCGAGGGCCAGTCGGGTGCGGGCTTGGTCAAGGTCGTGATGACTTGCAAGAACGATGTCAAACGCGTCACCATCGACCCCAGCTTGCTAGCCGACGACAAAGATATGTTGGAAGACTTGGTCGCCGCCGCCTTCAATGACGCGGTGCGCCGTGCCGAAGAGCTCAGCTCGCAGAAGATGGGCAAGCTGACGGCCGGTATGCCCATGCCGCCCGGCATGAAGTTCCCTTTTTGAGCCTGATCCCTTAGGTGACTGCACTCGAAAGTTTGATCGAGGCGCTCAAACGCTTGCCTGGCGTCGGCCAAAAGTCGGCCCAGCGCATGGCCTATCACCTCTTGCAGCATGACCGTGAGGGCGCCGCGCGTTTGTCATTGGCCCTGCGCGCGGCGGCCGAGCAAATTGGCCATTGCACGCGTTGCCATACTTTCAGCGAGACCGAGATTTGCAGCATTTGCGCCGATGTCAGCCGTGACCCGGCCTTGCTGTGCGTGGTCGAGTCGCCGGCCGATCAAGCCGCTCTTGAGCGCACCAACTCCTATCGCGGCTATTACTTTGTGCTGCTCGGGCGGGTCAGCCCGCTCGACGGGGTTGGCGTGGCTCAGATAGGCGCGGCCGAGTTGCTTTTGAGGGCGGCTGAAACAGGCGTTGCTGAAGTGATTCTGGCCTGCAGCTTCACGGCCGAAGGTGAGGCAACTGCCCATGTGTTGAGTGAGGCGCTGCGTTCGCGTGGCATTCGCGCAACTCGTTTGGCGCGCGGCGTGCCTGTCGGCAGCGAGTTGGAATATGTTGATCTGGGCACGATTGCCCATGCCCTGGTTGACCGCCGCTGAGCCGGCGTTTGACCCTCTAGCGAGTTAGGAATTCCCGATGACGATTGCCAACTATTGCATTTTGGTGGCCTGCGCCTTGCCCATTGTTTGCGCAGGCTTGGCAAAGTCGGGCGGCTTTGGGCGGCCACGCCGTGAAGGCGGTTACGACAACCACAATCCGCGCGCCTGGTTGGCGCAATTGAGCGGTCGTCAAGCGCGTGCCAATGCCGCTCAAGCGAATAGTTTTGAGGCCTTGCCGCTTTTCATTGCTGGCGTGCTGGTGGCCCAACAGATGGGCGCGCAGCAGGGCTTGGTCGATGCCTTGGCGCTGGGCTTTGTTGCGGCCCGCTGTGCCTATATCGCAGCCTATATGGCCGACAAGGCAGCGCTGCGCTCGGTGATCTGGTCGCTGGGCGTTATTTGCAGCGTGGCGCTGTTTTTCAGCGCCAGCTGAAACGGGCTAACTAGGCGGGTGAGCGAAGAGCGCTGAGCGGATATCAGCGCTTGCTCATCTGGCGGGCAGCGCTGCCGCTTGCCAGCGTGCCGTGATTGGACTTGGCCGCGACCGAGCGTGCGCCCGTAGGTTTGCTGCTGGCCTTGCCACTGCTCGGTGCTTTTGCAGCATTGCTCGACTTGCCCGCGTTGGTCGACTTGGCCATCGCCACCCGCTTAGGTGCAAATGCCGTGTACATCACGACCGATTGGCCGGGCTTGAAGCTGGCCTTGGTGCTGACCTTGTTCCACTCTGCAACTTGAGCAGCGCTCACGCGGTAGCGACTCGCCATGCTTGCCACGGTATCGGACTTGCCGGCTTTGTAGCTGACGCGGCGGAGCGGCGGCGAATCAGGTGCCAGATTGATC
>CAUPEV010000004.1:0-54748 GCA_963510335.1 uncultured Roseateles sp. | reverse complement strand
GCGTGAAGGGGCCGGACGCGATGCCGGTGGACGGGGGGGCTTGGCTTGGCTCATGGCGCTATTGTCCCGCCGAAACGTCAGATCAGGCAGATCGGGCCGATCAGGTCTTGGCCGCTTTTTTTTCGGCCGCTGCGGCAAGTCGTATCCCACTCTTTGGGGATGGTGGACTTGGCCATGAAGCCTTACATTGAACCCAAGCGAGTCACGTAACCAATGCCTTGCGCCAGTCCCAACGACGTTCTCTTTGTTGAGAACTTTTAGCGCCCACCCGGCTTTGCTCGGTGGGCGTTTTTTTGAGCCCTATGCAAATCCTTTGGCGAAGGTTTTGCGCAAATGCTCGATCAAGAGCTTCAGCGGCCGGGGGGCCTGATTGCTCCAAGGGTAGACGGCATAGATCGCGTCGCCAAAGAAGCCGACCGGTCGCCATTGCGGCAGCACTTCAAGCAAAGCGCCGCTGCGCAGCGCCGGCGCCGCGCTGAAGTCGGGCAGCAGGGCCAGGCCCAGATCATCCAGTGCCGCGTCGCGCAGGATTTCGCTATTGCTGGCGCGCAGCGGGCCTTGTACGGGAATGCGCAGGCGCTGCGGCTCTTTGCCGCTGGCTTGTTCAAACAACCAGACCGCAGGTCCGGGGCGCAGATAGGGCAGGCAGGCATGCTCGGCCAAGTCATCCGGATGGCCGGGCTCGCCTCGCGCCTGCAGGTAAGCCGGGCTGGCCACCAAGATGGCCCGCGAGGTGCAGAGCTTGACGGCGACATGGCTGTCTGGCGGCGCGCTGCAATGTCGGATGGCCAGATCAAAACCCTCTTGCGCCAGGGGCACCAGCCGGTCGGACAAATCCAGCTCAATGCGAATCTGCGGGTAAAGCTTGAAGAAGGCGCTCAAGCAAGGCGCCACATGCTGGCGCCCCAGGGCCACTGGCGCGGTGACGCGCAAGAGCCCGCGCGCCTGGCCGACGGCGTCGCGCGCCGCGCTTAAGGCTCGGGTGATGTGGGCAAAGCTGGCCTCGGTGGCATCGACCAAGCCCTGGCCGGCTTGCGACAGGCGCACCGAGCGGGTGGTGCGCGACACCAGGCTCTGCCCCATCGCGCGCTCCAGCTCGCTGATGCGCTGGCTGACCGCCGCTTTCGATAGGCCCAGGCGCTGCGCCGCCTTGGTGAAGCTGCCGAGCTGAGCGATCACGGTCAAGGCGTGCAGCTGGCCCCACAAGACGTCGTGCCGCAGCTCGCTGGGATTTGGTTTGTCCATTGTTCAGATTATCGAACAATCAAATCGCCGAAACCGGATTGGCAAGCTTGCCGATGCTGCCTAGACTGCTTCATCCCAAGGAGACATCAGATGGCTACGCCCTACACCAGCACCCAAGACCTCACCCATTTCATCAACGGCCACGCTCAAGCCGCCACATCTGGCCGCAGCCAGGCGGTCTACAACCCCACCACAGGCGCGGTGGCGCGCCAGGTACAGTTGGCCAGCCCGGACGATGTCAACGCTGTCGTGGCCGCCGCTCAGGCCGCGTTTCCTGCTTGGGCCGATGCGCCGCCGCTGCGCCGTGCAAGAGTAATGTTCAAGTTCCTGGAGCTCGTCAACGCGCACAAAGAGCAGTTCGCGGCGATGTTGACCGCCGAGCATGGCAAGGTCTTCACCGATGCCTTGGGCGAAGTGGCGCGCGGCATCGACATCATCGAGTTCGCCTGCGGCGCGCCGCAGCTATTGAAAGGCGACTTCACCGAGCAAGTCTCGACCGGCATGGACAACTGGACGCTGCGCCAGCCGCTCGGTGTCGTCGCCGGCATCACGCCCTTCAACTTCCCCTTCATGGTGCCGATGTGGATGGCGCCGCTGGCCATCGTGACCGGCAATGCCTTTATCTTGAAGCCGAGCGAGCGTGATCCTTCGCCGAGCTTGTTGATTGCCGAGCTATTCAAACAAGCTGGCCTGCCTGACGGTATCTTCAATGTGCTGCAGGGCGACAAGGTCGCCGTTGATGGGCTCTTGAACCACCCCGATGTGAAAGCACTGAGTTTTGTCGGTTCCACGCCGATCGCGCAGTACATCTACGCCACCGGCGCTGCGAACGGCAAGCGCGTGCAGGCCTTGGGCGGGGCCAAGAATCACATGGTGGTGATGCCGGACGCCGACATCGAACAGACGGTCGACGCGCTGATCGGCGCGGCCTACGGCTCGGCCGGCGAGCGCTGCATGGCGATCTCGGTGGCGGTGCTGGTTGGCGATGTGGCGGACAAGATCATCCCTAAGCTGGCCGAGCGCGCCCGCGCTTTGAAGATCAAGAACGGCATGGAGCTGGACGCCGAGATGGGCCCCATCGTCACGCGCGAGGCGCGCGACCGCATCGAGGGCTATATCGGCATCGGCGTGGAAGAGGGGGCCAGTCTCTTGGTGGACGGCCGTGGCCATAAAGTGACGGGTTACGAGAACGGCTTCTTCACCGGCGGCACGCTGTTCGATCACGTCACACCGGCCATGCGTATCTACAAGGAAGAGATCTTCGGCCCGGTCTTGGCGTGTGTGCGCGTGGCCGACTTCGCCGCCGCCGTGCAGCTGGTCAATGACCATGAATACGGCAATGGTGTGGCCTGCTACACCAGCGATGGCAATGTTGCGCGCGAGTTCGCGCGGCGCGTGCAGGTCGGCATGGTCGGCATCAATGTGCCGATTCCGGTGCCGATGGCCTGGCATGGCTTTGGCGGCTGGAAGAAGAGCTTGTTTGGCGATATGCACGCCTATGGCGAAGAAGGCGTGCGCTTTTATACCAAGCAAAAAAGCATCATGCAGCGCTGGCCAGCCAGCGTGGCCAAGGGCGCCGAGTTTGTGATGCCGACCAGCAGCTAGGCCTTCAACCTCACGTCAATGTCTTACTTGGTCGCCGCATCCCAATGCTCGGCGATCAAGCCGTTTTCGATGCGGAACATATCAAACCAGGTGCTGGTGTACTTCTTGCCCGGCTCTTTGGGGTCGGGCAATTCCTGCACAAAGGCCAGCACCACCTTGTCGCCTTCGGCCACGATGCTGACCAGCTGCGCTTTGACGCGCGCTTCAATCGGGCTGGGTTTGACGAATTTGGAGAACAGGGTGACAAAGCCGGCGCGGCCGGTGGGCACCTTGGGGTTGTGCTGGATATAGTCTTCGGTCAGGTATTTTTCGGCCAACTCCAGATGCCCGCCTTCAAAGACCTCGCGCCAGAAGTCGTAGACCAGGCGCTTATTGGCGGCGGCTTTTGCGTCGCTGCTGGCCAGCAGCCGGGCGTGGTCGGGTTCAGCCTGCACTGAAACCTGCGCAAGCGCAGGCAGCGCCATGCTCAGGCTGAAGGCGAGGGCGGGGGCCCGGAGGAGACTCAGAACATTCGATCGAGTGAGTGACATTGAGGCAAGCTTGCGTTGATTGATAAAGACATGGAAAGACATGGCAATCGCGACGAGCTTCAGCGCGACGGCCCAAATCTTAGGCAAGCGCGGAGCCAGCCTCCAAGCGGGTTGCGATGGAGGGTCGCTTGGCGGCAGCGAAGCAGCAAATACGCGGCCTGAGTCACCGGCACATAAGTACAGATAGCGGCGTGCAGCAAACAAATCGCATCGCGCCGGCGCTCTGATCAAGGGCCAAATGTTTCTTGACCCGAATCAGCCACCCTCATTTGAGGGCTCAGCACTTGAGCGCCAATCGGCTACGCTTGGCGCCTGGTCAAAAGAGGCAAGGGCAGGTATGCAGGATCTCCGTCTCAGCGAAGTCAGTGGTGAGCAAATCCTTGAATGGCTGACGCAGGCGCGTGCCCAAAAGCAGCTCAATCTCGAGCTTGGCCTGAGCTTGGCCACACAGGCCTGGAGCGCCGCCGGGCAGCGTGGCTATGTGGCCGAGCACCTGGAGGCCGGCATTCTGCGCGCTTTCTTCCTGTTCAGACGCGGCGATATGGCACCCATGTTGGCGGCGGCTCAAGCCTTGTTGCCAGCCTTGCGAGAGCAAGGCAGCAGCGCCGCCTTGTGTGAGCTCTTGCGATGGATGGCATTTGCATCTGCCGAGTTGGGGGAATTCGAGGCGGCGCTGGGTCATGTCAACGAGAGCCTGGCGCGGGCGCGGCAGTTGGACAACAAGGCCTTGATCGCGATCGCTCTGAATGCCTCCGGCGCATGCTTGGAGCGCATGGGCGACCCCTGGCAGGCCGAACGCTTGATGAATGGGGCGGCCGCACTCTTGGGCAGCGCCGCCACCGATTTCGAGCAGATGATCTCGCACAACAATCTGGCCACCGTGGCCTTGGGCATGTTTCATCTGCTGCGCCACAGCAGTCATGCCGACCATCAGCGCCAAGCCGCTGACGCCTTGCAGCGGGCTCGCCACCACGCCGGGCTGGTGCGACCCCATGCGACGGCCCTCGGCGACTCCTTTTTGCTGGCGCTGAGCGAAGGCAATTGCGGCGAGGTTTTACTGCACCAGGGCGAGCTGGACGAAGCCGAGCGGGTGCTGAGGGGGGCGCTGGCAGTGATCAACGAGCATCGTTTTACCGCCTTGTCTCGCCGCGTGCGCTGCTCCTTGGCCGAGCTGGACTTGCAGCGCGGGCAAGCCGCGCAGGCGGCTCTTGAGCTTGACGCCCTGCTGACCGAAGCGGCGGGGCTGGATCAGCAGGGCGTCTGGCAGCGGCTGCAATATGCCGCCTATCTCACTCACAAGGCCTTGGGTGACAAGGCCCGTGCGCTGGCCCATCTGGAGCTGTACCAAGCGGCAGAGCGCAATCGCACGGTGGCGCAGTTGACGGCGCAGGCGCGCTTTGTGGTCAGCCGTATCGAGGCCGAACGGGCCTTGGGCGGCGAAGCGTCGGCCACCGATCGCAATGATCTGGACGAAGAAGCCGGCCTGCGCGACCCTCTGACCGGCCTGGGCACGCAGCGCTGCCTGGAATTGCGCCTGCCGGCGCTGATGCGCTCGGCCGAGCAGCGCGGTGCGGCACTGACCCTGGCCTTGGTGGACATTGACCGTTTGGGCGAACTTACCGCAAGGCATGGCGTGGGCGTCGCTCAGCAGATCTTGCAAGCCTTGGCGCAGATCCTGCGCGACAACACGCGCGGCAGCGATTTGCTTTTGCGCATGGACGCAGAGCAAATATTGATGGTGCTGCCAGACACCATTGCCGACCGCGCTTTTGAGGTCTGCGAACGCGTACGCCAAACGGTCGAGCAATATCCATGGACGCGGCTGGCCGAGGGGCTGGACGTGACGCTGAGCATAGGTCTGGCCAATGCACCGCCCTATGCCACCGACCTGCTTTTGAGTCGCGCCGAGAGCGCGATGTACCGGGCCAAGCATCTCGGGCGCAACCGGGTGGCGCTAGCCTGAGCCCAAGCCGCTCAATCAGCTGGTGTCGGAGCTCAGGCCTTTGCCACAAGGGTCAAGCCACAAGTCTTTATGCTTCCTGCACGACATTGCGCCCCTGCGCTTTGGCGCGGTACATGCCTTTGTCGGCGCGCAGCAAAACCGCATCGGCGCTGACGTCCTCGGGCAGCGCCTCGGCAACGCCGAAGCTGGCCGTTAGCGGCCAGGTCTTGCCCTGCCACTCGAAGCAGCTGGCTTCGAGGTTGTGGCGCATGCGCTCGGCCACCAGCGCCGCGCCGGCCAGGTCGGTCAGCGGCAGCAGCACGCAGAATTCCTCGCCGCCGAGCCGGCCGAATCGGTCCACATCGCGCACACAAGGGTTCAGGACCTGCACCGCGCGCTGCAGCGCAGCGTCGCCGGCGGCATGCCCCAAGCTGTCGTTGAGCAGCTTGAAATGGTCCATATCAATCATCACCAAGGCGTAGGGCTTGCCGCGCTGCAGCCGCGCGTGTTCATCGTCAATGGCCTCGCTGAGCGCGCGCCGGTTCAGCACATCGGTCAGCGGGTCGCGCCGGGTCAGCCGTTGAATCTGCAGAATCACCCTTGCCAGCACCAGCAAGGCCATGGTGGCGTTGATCAACAAGCCCAGACCCAGCATGGACCAGAGCCAGCCAAGTTGGAACTCGCTGCCCGCCAGCATGTCAAAAGCCACCGCCGGGCGCAGCAGCGAATTCAGCAAGGGCACGAGCAAAAGCACGGCAATCACCAGCAAAGGTGCCGTCAATTGAGCCGCCAAGCGCGGCGACAGGCGCGCGCGCAATTGCCGCCAAGCGTCGCCCGTAGCCAGCAGCGTCAATACCAAGCAAGTGCCGAAGATGATACGGGTATGCCAGCGCATATCGCCTTCATAAGGCAGCCAAGCCAGGGCCGCCGCCGCGGGCAGCAGGAGCAGCAATGCGCTGCGCCAAGCCAGGCCGGCAGCAAGGGGCACCCGGCTCTCGCTCAAGGCCGGCATGATGGCGCGCAATGTCGCCAGCGTGGCAATCGCCAACACGTCCGAGCCCCAAAAGGCCAGCCACACCGAGGCTTGGCCGCGCATGGACTGGGTCGCCAGCGCAGCGGCCAGCAGGCCATTGGCCAGCGCCATCCCGACGGAAACGCGCGGCGCCACACGGGCCACCAGGCCCAACAGCAGCCAGGCGATGCCTGCAATGCCGTACACCAGCATGGTGGCCGCCAGCAGGGTTCGCGGGTCGGTGCTGAAGCCGCTCATGAGCTGCTCACCAAGCGACCCAGGGCCGCATCGGGGTCGGCCACGCAGATGCGGTCACGGCCGGCTGACTTGGCGCGATAGACCAGCCAGTCGGCCATCGCCAAGGTCGTGTCGCCCTGAGGATCACCGGGCTGGCAATTGACCACGCCGAAGCTGGCGGTCATCGCAATCACCTGGCCCTGCCAGAGCAAGGGCTGAGACCGCAAGGCTTCGCACATGCGTTGCGCCACGCGGCTGGCATCCTCCAGCGTCGTATGCGGCAGCAGCAGACAGAATTCCTCGCCGCCAAGCCGGCCCAGGCGGTCCAGCTCGCGCATATTGGCATTCAGCACCCCCACCAGATGCAGCAGCGCCGCATCCCCCGCCGCGTGGCCAAAGCGATCGTTGATGTGTTTGAAATGGTCCACATCGATCATCACCAGACTGTGCAGCTGGCCGCGCTCGACCTGCGCCTGCAGCGTCTGCAGCTCGGCGCTCATGGCGCGCCGGTTCAGCGCGTCGGTCAGAGAATCACGCAAGGTCATGTATTGAATGCGGGAGATCAAGCGCGTCACGACGATGCTTACCAGCCCCAAGGCGATCAGCAGTGTCATCAGCAAATACAGCCATGCCAAGACCGCGCGGTCCATGCTGCCCTGCATAAAGAAGCCAGCGGCACCCGCGAGCCAGATCAGGCTGGCGGTTCGAGCCAACAAAAGCAGGCCGGTCAGCAGATGGGGCAAAGCCAGCAGCGCGGTCAGCCAGGCTGGCTGCAGCGCCCCGCAACCGCTCAAGATATCGCGCGCGCAAATGATAGAGAGCAAGGCGGTGGCCAAAACCAGCGGTGGCAGACTCGGCCCGCGGCCGCTTTGCAAGCCGCCGAGTAGCGTCAGCAGTGCCGCCACGCCGGTGATCAAGGCCACATCGCCCCAGCGCTGGCGCAAGCGCATCAGGCGGCGCACGCCCAAGCTCATCAAGGCAAAGCCGAGCAAGGTGCAGTAGGACTGCGGCCAGACGCCCAAAGCAGTAGGCCACCAGCTTTGACATTGCAGGCAGAGCAAGCTGGGTATGAACAGGACATAGGCAGCGCTCAAAAGCGCGCCGGCGGCGGGCGCAATGCGAAACGAACGCACCATCACCAACCAGACGATGGCCATAAAGCCGTTGATTACGGCGGTTACCAGGGCGAGGGTGTTCGCGTCAAAGTGGGCCATGGGCGCAGGAAGGGAAGAGCAAGCCTAGCCGAGCAGGACGCAAGAGCTGAGCGCAATGATCGCCCAGCGCCGAAGCGCACACAAGCTGCGCGCCATATATTTCAGCGGCGCTCCACCACCAGGGCATTCATATTCAGCGCAAGCTTGACCCGTTCTGCCGCGTGGCGGGCGTCTTCGCGCGAGCTATAGGGCCCGGCTTGTAGGCGGTGCAGGCCGCCGTCCTTGAACACCGCCAGCAGCGGCGCCATCCAGTCCAGTTCCTGCAGCAATTTCTGTCGGAACTGCTCGGCGCCGTCGAGCTTGGCGTAAGCGCCCATTTGCACCCAAAAGCCCGGCGCAGCGTGACGCGGCAGCGTGACCACCGGCACGGCAGTGGCCAGCGTCGCGGTGGTTTCGGGTTGTGGCGCGCCGACCGCTTGGGTCTTCGCGAACACCGGTTCATCAGCCAAAGGGAAAAGCTCATCGCCGCGGCCGCGCCGCCAAGCGCCGGTGCGAATCTCCTCATAAGTGATGCGCTCCAGCTCGACCGGCGCGACGCCGCGCAAGACATCCAGCTTCAGCGCGGCGGTGTAGCTGAGGTCGACGATGCGGTTCGAGTGAAACGGACCACGGTCATTGATGCGCACCAAAACTTCGCGCCCATTGGCCGGGTTGCGCACGCGTGCATAGCTCGGAATCGGCATGGTCGGGTGGGCCGCCGTCATCGCGTACATATTGTAGATTTCACCGCTGCTGGTCGAGCGGCCGTGAAACTTCTTGCCATACCAAGAAGCCAGGCCGCGCTCGGCCAAAGGCTTGTCTTCGGTGATCGGTTCGTAACGCTGGCCGAGCACCTCGTAGGGTTTGTTGGGCCCGCCTTTGCGGATCGGCTCCAACTGCGGCAAGGCGTCTGGCACCTGCTGCAGATTGGGCGGGATGATGGCCTCGGGGCCGTCTTTGCTACCGCTGGCGGCGTTCAGCGGCGCGCGGCTCGCACAGCCGGCTAAGCCCAGCACGGCTGCGGCCAGCACGGGCATGAGGCGATGGCAAATCGAGCCGAAGCGAAGGGGCAAAATTCTTGGCATGGGCGCTACCCTAAACCATTTCGGCCTGGCGACCAAACCGAGCGAACAGTCGTATGCTGCGCGAACCTTCTTTTTCAGTGGTGTGTATGAGCGATTACATCTTCCCCCCGGCCCCTCAGCCCAGCGTAGGTGTGCGAGGCACCTCGGCCCGCTACGCCGTTGCGCGGATCTTCTGTGTCGGCCGCAACTATGCTGCACATGCCCGTGAAATGGGCTCTGACCCCGACCGCGAGCCGCCCTTCTACTTCAGCAAGCCGGCCAGCGCCTTGGTGCCGTCCGGCAGCACGGTGGCCTACCCGCCCGCCACCAAGAACTACCATTACGAGATGGAATTGGTGGTGGCCCTCGGTGCGCCGGTCTTCAAAGTCACGCCCGAGGTGGCGCGCGCGGCGGTGTGGGGCTATGCCGCCGGCCTGGACATGACGCGGCGTGATCTGCAAGCCGATGCCAAAGCGAACGGCCGGCCCTGGGACACCGCCAAAGGCTTTGATCAATCGGCCATCATCACCGAGCTGGTGCGGGCCAGCGAGACCGGGGCCATGGGTGCGGGCGCCATCACTTTGTCGGTCAACGGCGTCGAGAAGCAGCGCGGCGACCTGGCCGACATGATCTGGAATGTGGCCGAGATTGTTGCCAATCTGTCCCAGCTCTATCACTTGCAACCGGGCGACCTGATCTACACCGGCACGCCCGATGGCGTCGGGCCGGTCTTGCCGGGCGATGTGATCACTGGAGAGATTGCCGGCCTGCCGAAGCTGGTTTTGCATATCGGCCCCGCCGAATAGGGGGCGGCACCGCGGCGCCAGACCTAAGACGCAGCGCGGAATTGCTGTCACTGGCGCGTCATGGGCCGACTCGACACTGCGGCGTCCCCGAAAATCCAGCCCTGCTGAGTTCCGGTCCTCGGTCTCTTTCGTGAATGCCTTGTCATGCAACCCCCTTGCACTTTTGCGCTGCGCGCTACCCTGATCGTCTCTTTCTTGCTGCTCGCCGCTACGGCCGCTCAAGCCCAAGTCCGGATCACCGAATTGATGTTCGAAGGCAGCGGCCTTGCGACGGTGGAACTCAAGGCAAACGGTGAACTGAACTACAAGACCAAAGGCGAAAAGCGCGAATTCTTCGAGATCACCAATCTCGGGAGCAGCAGTGTCGACGTCAGCGGTTGGACTTACAACGATGACAAGACCAATGACCCCATCGCCTTTGGCAACGCCTTCGGTAGCTTGGCGGCAGGTGAGTCGGCCTTGTTGACCGAAGTCGTCGATGTCAATGCTTTCCGCACCCACTGGGGGCTGAGCGCCGCTGTGAAGGTCTACTCCTTCGGCGGCAAGTCGAATCTGGGCAAGAACGACTCGATCTGGTTGTTCAACAAGGCCGGCCAAGCGGTCGACCAAGTCAGCTATCCCGTAGGCTTTGACGCGGCCGGCAAGTCCTTCAATCTGACTGCGGCTGCGCTGGCCGAACCGGTCAATCTGTTCAAGCAGGTTCAGCCCGGTGACAAGGCAGATGATTACCGCGGGGCAATCAATACCGGCCTGTGGGCAGCTTCTTCGATTGGCGACAACCTAGCCAGTCGCCTGTCTGCCGACATCGCATTTGACAGCTATGGCGTGCTCGTCAACGGTCAGATCGAACAGCGCTGGGAGACCGTGGCGCGACACGATCTTGCCAACCCAGGCAGTTTTTCGGTGTCCGCCGTGCCCGAGGTTTCAAGCTGGCTTTTGATGGCTTTGGGTTTGCTGGGTCTGGGCGCTTCGCGCAAGCGTCGAATCGGCTGAGGCTTTGCTTGGCTAGACTAGCGCTTTGTTCAGCCGCCGCCTAGCCATGTTCGACCACAACGAAACCCTTTCTGAGGCGCGCCAGCGCAATATCCGCGATGCCTTGTTCGAGGACATCGGAGTTTGCGACTGGACTGCGCAACTGGTACCGGCCGGCCGCCGCGTCAAGGCCCATGTGCGGGTGCGCGAGCAGGCCGTGCTGTGCGGGCGCGATTGGTTCGAGGGCGTGTTTGCCGCGCTCGACGCCTCAAGTCGCATCGAATGGCTGTACGCCGAAGGCGCCGAGATGGCGGCCGACAGCGTGGTTTGCCGCATCGAGGCCGATGGCCGCCTCTTGCTTTCGGCCGAGCGGCCGGCTTTGAACTTTTTGCAGCTGCTGTCGGCCACTGCGACGCTGACGCAGGCGCATGTCAAAGCGATTGCCGGCGCCAGCACGAATCCTAGCGGCTGCGTCGTACTCGACACCCGCAAGACACTGCCGGGCTTGCGGCTGGCGCAGAAATACGCGGTTCGGACGGGTGGTGGCGCCAATCAGCGGCTAGCGCTGTATGACGGCATCTTGATCAAGGAAAACCATATTGCGGCGGCCGGCGGCGTCAGCGCGGCCTTGCGATCGGCACAAGCCTTGAATTCTGGTGTGAGTATCCAGGTCGAGGTCGAATCTTTGGCCGAGCTGCAGGAGGCCTTGGATGCAGGTGCGCTCAGCGTGCTCTTGGACGAATTCACCGAGCCCATGATGCGTGAGGCGGTGGCTATCAGCGCAGGACGGGCCTTGTTGGAGGTGTCGGGCGGCGTGGCACTCGACCAGCTGCGCTGGATTGCCGCCACCGGCGTCGACCGCATCTCGATCGGTCGACTGACCAAGGATGTGCGGGCGGTTGATTACTCGATGCGGGTTGACGGCCCGCTTTGATGGGCGGCGCTGAGGAGCCGATCTGAGCGGACAGCGCTATTTCGGCTTGCTTCACTCGCTCGCTAGAACAGCCCGCGCCATCGGCCGGCGTCTGTTCTAGCGGCCCGCTTGCCGGGTTTTATTTGCCGGCGCTAGGTGTGCGCGGCAGACGCGGCGCCTTGATGCTGGGGCGGCCGGCGGCGGTGGGATAGGCATTCATCACGCGGTTCATATCAACCGTGCCCAGGAACGAGGCGTATTGCTGCTCGGTGCAGTCCAGGCTCTGGCCGGCGACATGCTCGCCCTTGTACTGACCCTTGTGGTACACAAAAGTGTAGTCGGCCGCGTCCGCAGGCTTGGCCTGGTCGGCCTGCGCGTAGTGGGCGCTGTACTTGCTGGCGCACTCGCCGCGCAAGGCTTGACCTTCGGCCGATTCATTGGCCGCGGGGCTGGCGGCTTGAGCGGCAGCGGCGATCAGGCTCAGGCTGAGCAGGGCGATAGAGCTGAGAGTGCATTTCATGATGAGTACCTTTGGCTTGGAGCGGCACATCCAGTGCCCGAATTTGTGTTGTCAGCTTAAGGCCAAAAAGCGCGCGACGCCACCCTTGGCCGAGGGGGCGGGTCGGCCCTTGTTTGAGCAAAATGTCACGAAAATCCAGATGTGAATCAAGGGCTTGCGGTCCAGGCATTGAGTCCATACCAACCAAAACCCAGCGTCCACAAGGTTTGGCTGTTGCCGGCTTGTTGGCTTGCGGTCAGGCTGATTCCGAGCTTGTCGGGCGTCAGCCACCAAAGCCCGCCGACGGTGCGCATGGTGTTGCCCATCAAGCTGCGTCTGTCATTGGTTTGCACTTCGGCGAACAACAGACCGGCCGGATGCGGCACCCAGACCATGGCCAGATTCAAGGCCGTGGCGGTCTGAGCGCTGGCGCGGTCTTGCTGCGGACCCAGATTCGCGTGCACCGCGAAGCCTTCATTGACCACCAGTGTCGCCAGCCCCAGCAAGCCTTGCCCATTGCGGCGCCAGCCGCTGTCGGCGGGATGTTCGTAGCCCACGCCGACCTTGAGCCCGAAGTTGATCTGACCGGCCGGCGTCAACACAGCCCAGCTCTTGGGCACCCATTTGACGGCCAGACCGGCCTCGCCGCGCAGCTCGTCGCGCGGATGGGGGTGGGTGTAATCGAAGCCTATTTCCCAGCCTTCGGCGACGCCGCAAGCGGGAGCCAGCACCAGAGCGCGTTCGCTGCCGGCTTTCTCACCCCAGCTCTCCAGCGAGCAACTGCCGGGGTCGGCGGTGCCTGCGTCGTCGCTGGACAAGGGGCGGCCGGCCTGAGCGCCAATCGCGCAAGTCAGCAGCGACAAGGCCAGCCCGGCCCTCTTGATCGGCCGGCTGACGGCCGCTTGCTGATGTTGTTCAATCATCATTGCCTTTCAAGCTGAAGCCCCTGCCAAGCCGAACTTTCAAGCTGATGCGCGAGGGCAGCAGTGCGCTGCTTCAAACGACGGGCCGCTGGGTGCAATATGCAGTATCGGCGGGGCCTGGGCAATCTTGAACGCGGCCCGAATTGCGCCTGCTCATGCGAGCTTTTCTTCCTTGCTGCGGGCCTGTGTCGGCTTAGACTGAGCGGGTGAGCTCAAGCCATTGCATCGCTGTGTTCTTCAGTCCCTGGGCGCTGTGTTGGCGAGCCGCTTCCTTGGGCGGCGGTTCGCGCGCCATGCTGATGCGCTTGATGTTTTTGACGCTGCTGATCTTGCTGCTGCCCGCAGGGCGGGTGGGCGCAGATCCCTTGCGTTTGACGGATCTGCCCGGTGGCTCGCTCGGCCTGCAAGCCGAGCTTTTCATCGAGACGCCGGCGCAGCCGCTGAACCTGGCGCAGGCTCAGGCCTTGCACCGAGCCGGCAAGTTCCAGGCCGGGCAGCAGCAAGTGCTGAATTTCGGCATCGGCGCACCGCCGGTCTGGCTGCGGCTGGCGCTGCACAGCCCCGGCGAGCAGGCACAGGCGATGCGCCTGGTTGCCGGCACCACCTGGCTGGACAGCATCGCGCTGTATCAATTGCAAGCTGGGCAATTGATAGCGCAGGCGCACAGCGGCGATGAGCAGGCGGGCGCGCCAGGCCTGACCCCGGCGGTCGGCTTTGTCTTGCCGCTCGATGTGCCGCCGGGCGCGAGCGAGTTGTTCTTGCGCGTCGCCTCGGTCGACCCCATGGTCTTGCCGCTGGAACTGCTGAGGCCCGAACAGCTCGCGCGGCGGCAAGTGCAAACGGGCTATTTCTATGGCTTTGTGTACGGCTTTTTGCTCGCGCTGTGCAGCTACAACCTCTTGCTGTTTGCCGGCCTGCGCCAGCGCAGCTATCTCTACTACGGGCTCTATCTGGCCACGCTGGTGGCGATGAATCTGGCCTACACCGGCCATGGTTACGCTTGGTTTTGGACTGGTGGCGTTCTTTTTCAGCGTTATGTCATTGTGGTCTTGATGCTGCTGTTCGGATGCACGGGCCTGCTGTTTGCGGCGCGCTTTCTGGCCTTGGCAGAACATGCGCCAAGAGCCTTGCGAGCGGTCCAAGTGCTGTGCCTGGCGGGCTTGCTTTGTATGGGCTTGGCGCTGTTCAAGGGCTGGCACTATGTCGCAGTGCAACTGGCGTTTTACTTTGTGGCCATCTTCACCCTCATCATGGTGGGCTTGGGGCTGCTGACGCTGCGGCGCGGTCGGCAGGCAGGCTTGTACTTTTTGGTCGCCGCGCTGTGCGGCATGGTGGGCACCTTGGTCACGGCCTTGTCGACCTGGAGCGTCCTGCCCTTCAAACTCTGGACCTTCCACGCGCTGGAGATTGGCTTCATCCTGGAAGCCAGCCTGCTGGCCTTGGCGCTGGCCTATTGGGTGCGCCAGCAGCAAGACGCGGCGTTGCGAGCCGAGCAGATGGCGCGCTTGGACCCGCTGACCCAGCTGCGCAATCGGCGCGCCTTTCTGGAGCAGGCGGCAGCGCCCTGGAGTACTGCGCTGCGTAGCGGCCGCCCACTCAGTTTGATCATGCTGGACCTGGACCACTTCAAACAGATCAACGATGAACGCGGCCACGCCGCCGGTGATAAAGCCTTGGTGACGGTCGCGCGCCTGCTCGATCAGGGCTGTCGCGCCGGCGATGTGCTGGCGCGTTGGGGCGGCGAGGAATTTGTACTCTTGATGCCCGAGACCGACCTGACTCAGGCCTTGGCTCTGGCGGAACGTTTGCGTGAGGCGATCGAACAAAGCCGGCCGGCGCTCAATAACGTAGCGCCCGCGCTCACAGCCAGCATTGGCGTGGCCGAGCGCGGCGAGGCCTTGCGTCTGGAAGATTTGATCAATGCGGCCGATGCGAAGCTCTTTGAGGCCAAACATCTGGGCCGCAACCGGGTGGCGCCGGCTCAGCCTTGAACCGGCGGCCAGCCGGCTGAAGCTACAAGTCGCCGGGCATGGTCAGCGGGCCGGTTGCCTCGCGCTCGTCCCATTCGCTCTTGATCACCTGAATCTGCGGCAGTATGGACATGAAGACCTCGACCAGCCTGGGGTCGAAATGCTTGCCCGAACCTTCTAAAACAGTCGCGAGTACGCGCTCCATGGGCCAAGCTTCTTTATAGGGTCGGCGCATGCCCAGTGCGTCGAACACATCGGCAATCGCGGTGATGCGCGCGGCCTCGGGGATGGCCATGCCCTTGAGGCCGTTGGGGTAGCCGCTGCCGTCCCATTTCTCGTGATGGCACAGGGCGATCTCGGCGGCCATCTTGAACACCGGCGCTTGGCTCATGCAGAGCACCTCAAAGCCGATTTGCGCATGCGTCTGCATCAAGGCGAATTCGGCCGCGTCGAGCCGGCCCGGCTTGCACAACACCGTTTCGGGAATGCCGATCTTGCCCGTGTCATGCATCGGTGCGGCCAGCTCCAGCAGACGGCGCTCAGCTCGGCTCCAGCCGGAGGCGCTGGCGATCGCGCCGGCATAGGCACCCATGCGCCAGATATGGGCGCCGGTGTCTTTGTCCTTCAAGTGAGCGGCGGCGGCCAGCATATAAATGGCGTCGTGATAGGCCTGCTCCAGCTGCGCCACGCCGACCAGCGACAAATGGATCTTCACCCGTGCCAGCACGATGGGGGCCGAGACCGGCTTGATGATGTAGTCGACCGCGCCGGCGGCAAAGCCGCGCGCCTCATCGCCGACCTCGGACAATGAAGTGACAAAGATCACCGGGATGGACTGTGTGGCCGCGTTGTCTTTCAGTTGGCGGCACACGCTATAGCCGTCCATACCGGGCATTTGCACATCCAACAGCACCAGCGCAGGCGCATGTTTGTGCGCGGCGGCAAGGGCGTCCGGGCCGCTGCGAGCGAACACCAAGGGGTAATGTGGCGACAGGATCTGCCGCAGCACGGCCAGATTGCTCGGGTCGTCATCGACGATCAACAGCGGCGAGTTCGACATGCGTATTTCCTAGGCAAGGTTCAGTTGGGCGACGAGCTGCCGGGTGGCCACTTCTGCCGCCCTGAAGTCAAACGACTCTACTGCAGCCCGGATGGGCTGCAAGTGTTGCGGCGGCAGCAGCTCGGCCAGCTGTTCCAGCAGCGGCTCGACCAATTCCGGCGTATCCGCATCAAGCTTCTCGAGCAAGTCTTTCAGCTGGTCCTGCAATTGCGCCCGCCCTTGTGCCGACTCAGGCGCAGCCAAGCTAGACGACCTGGCCTGAGTGGGCGCGCTGGCTTGCGCACTGGCACTCAAATTGAGGTCCAGGGCCACGCCAAAGCGCTCGATCGAGTGACGCGCCTGCGCCAAAGCGGTTTGCAATGCCGCCCATGAGAGTTCGGCGGCAGCGTCGGCCAGCAGCTTGCTCTCGGCCTCGCCACACAGCCTGGCCAGCTCGGTCAGGCCCAAATTGCCGGCCGAGCCCTTGACCTTGTGCAGCAAGGCCGCAGCATTGGCGCGGTCGGTTTGCAAACGTGACAGCAGCTCACCATGTTCGTTGGCAAAGAGCTGGAGGTGGCGGCCGTAGAGCTGCGCGTCGCGCCAGACCTGCAAGCCATGTTGGTGATCCAGGCCCGCGAGTTCGCCCAATGCCTGCAGGGCTGGGCTCAGCTTGGCGTTTGACGGGGCCGATGCCAGCGGCGCAAGCTGCATAGCCTCATCCTGCGCTGCCTTCGACCCCGCCGGCGCGTCGGCCAAGCCCTTGGCCGGCAGCCACTTCAAGAGCGCCGCATAGAGTTGGCGTGGCTCTACCGGTTTGGATACAAAGTCATTCATGCCGGCATCGAAGCAGCTTTGCCGGTCTTCTTCGAACACATTGGCCGTCATCGCCAAGACCGGCAGATTCAATCGCTCAGGCATGCGACGGATCGCGCGCGTTGCGCTCAGCCCATCCATCACGGGCATCTGCATGTCCATCAGCACCAAGGCATAGTCGGAGCCGGCCACGCGTTCGACCGCCTCACGGCCGTTGCTGGCCATGTCCACGCTGAGCCCGCAGCCCTCCAGCAACAAGCGGCCCAGCTCCAAATTGATCTCCACATCGTCCACCAACAAGATGCGTGCGCCGCCATGCTTTGCGCGCAAGGCCTGCTCCAGCTCGCTGGCAGCGCCCAAAGTGGGTAGCGCCAGCTGCGGCTCACCGAGCGCGAGCCGGGCGGTAAACCAAAAGGTGCTGCCAAGGCCAAGCTCACTTTGCACGCCGGCCTCGCCGCCCATCAGATGAGCCAGTAGCTGGGTGATGGTCAGGCCCAGGCCGGTGCCACCGTATTTGCGGGTGATGGAACTGTCGGCCTGTTGAAAGGCCTGAAACAGCGAGCCCAGCTCTTGAGCGGGAATGCCGATGCCGCTGTCTTGCACTTCAAAGCGCAGCAACACGGATTTGTCCGGCGCGGCTTGCTCGGCTTGGGCCAACTGCACACGCACCGTGATCCGGCCTTGGTCGGTGAACTTGAGCGCATTGCCGACAAAGTTCAACAAGGCTTGGCGCAGCCGGGTCTGGTCGCCGCGCAGCCAGTCGGGGGTGCCCTCGCCCCTCTCCATGCTCAGTTGCAAGCTCTTGGCATGAGCCTGGTCGGCCATCATCGAGTAGACCTGGTCGAGCAGGGCATCGAGGTGAAAATCGCGCTCTTCCAAGGTCAGGCGGCCGGCTTCGATCTTGCTGACGTCCAGGATGTCGTTGATGGTGGCCAGCAGATGGGCGGCCGCCACGTCAATCTTCTTCAAGCGCAACAACTGGCCGGGCCTCGGCTCGTCGCGGCGCAGCAGATGGGTCAGGCCGATGATGGCGTTCATCGGCGTGCGGATCTCGTGGCTCATATGGGCCAGAAAGCTGCTCTTGGCCAGATTGGCCGCCTCGGCGGTCTGCCGCGCCAGCGCTAGCTCGCTGGTGCGGTCCACCACCAGCTCCTCCAGATGGTGGCGATGCCGGTTCAGCTCTTCGCCGATGCGTTTGCGCTCGGTGATGTCTTCCTTCAGCGCCACGTAATGCGTGAGCTTGCCGTCGGCCTGGTAGATCGGCGTGATGATGGCGAACTCGGCATACTCGCTGCCGTCCTTGCGGCGGTTGGACAACTCGCCCTTCCAGATCTGGCCCTGATTCAAAGCTGCCCACAGGCCGGCATAGACGGCGTCGGGCGTGTGGCCCGATTTCAGAATCGAAGGCTTCTGACCCAGCAGCTCCTCGCGGCTATAACCTGAGGAATCGACAAAGGCCTGGTTCACATATTCGATACGCGTATCCAAGTCGGTGATGACGATGCTCTCCGGGCTTTGCTCGATCGCCATCGACAGCATGCGCAGGCGCTGCTCGTTGGCTTTTTGCTCGGTCACGTCGATCACAAAGGCCAGCACGCAGGGCTGCTCGTCCAGCTCGGTGACTTCGCCCGACAGGCTGATGGTGCGCAGCTCCCCCTTGCTGGTGCGCCACTGTGTCTCGTAACCAATCAAGCGACCCTGCTCGCGTATCAATTGCATCCATTCCTGGCGCTGCGATTCGCGCTGCCAGATGCCCAGCTCGGTGGAGCTGCGGCCCAGCACTTGTTCGGCCGTCCATCCCAGCTCACGCTCGAAGTTGCGGTTGACTTGCAGGATGCGACCTTCCTTCCGCGTCGTGATGGCCGCCGCAAGCGGGCTGGACTGACAGGCGGTGGCAAAGCGCCGCTCGGAGCGGCGCAATTCGGCTTCGGCAAAAGCACGCTGGCGCTCGCGCTCGAAGTTGGCCAGCGCATAGTCCACTTCGCCCGCCATGGCCAGCAGCAGCTGGCGCGTGTCGGCATCGAAGGCATCAACCTCGGCAGCGGTCAGCACCAACACGCCGCAGGCGCGCCCGTCGCGGTGCAGCGGCAGCGAGGCACTCGCCCCCCAGCCATTGGCCAGTCCCAGTTCAAGCCAGGGCTGGGTGCGCGGGTCATGGATGAAGTCTTGCACCCAGCATGGCGCATCCTCCCGGATCGCCGGTCCGGAAGTGCCTTGGCCGCCCGCTGCCAGCGGGTCTACGCTGACCGGTACCTGGTCCATATAGTCGACAGCGGCGCCAAAACGCGCTTGCGGCTTAACTTGCAAAGTGAGCGGATCCACGAAACCAATCCAGGCGGTTCTGAGGCGACCCAAAGTCACTGCGCTGCGGCAGATGCGCTCGAAAAGAAGGTGCTCGTCCTGGCTGTGCAAAATTGCCTGGTTGGACTCGTACAAGGCCGCGTACAGATCGGCTTGGCGTTGGATCTTCTCGGCGGCGTAGATGCTGTCGCTGATGTCTTGCACGGTGGCCAGAAAGAGACTGACGCTGCCATCTTCGGCGCGCAGGCATTTCACATTGACGTCGGCGTGAACGATATGGCCGTCTTTGCGGAAGTAGCGCTTGTGCAGGCGATAGCCCTCGGCCTCGCCGCGCAAAACGCGCTCGAACAGCGGCAGCTCCTCGGCCAGGTCTTGCGGGTGCGTGATCTCGGCCCAATTCATGCGTTCCAGCTCCGGGCGCGAGTAGCCCAGCAATTCACACAAATAGTCGTTGAAGTGACCCAGGGTCTTGGATGCGGGCTGCGAGCTGGCCATGCCGATAAAGGGCAGCTCAAAGAATTGCTGGATCTGCTGGTCGGCCTCGCCTTGCTTGAGCAGCAAGGCCAAGTCCTGCTCGCGCTGTTGCGCACGCTGCATCTGAACGACCGCCGCCAACAGCGAGGACATTGCCAGCAAGCCCATCAATCCGCCCCAGAACAAGCCCTCGCGCACCGGCTGCAAGACCTCCTCGCGGCTCATTTTGGCGAGCAAGGTCCACGAGCTGCCCCGCACTTGTCGGTAGGCGCCCAACACGGCGATCTGCCTATGGTCCAGCCCTTTTGTCGTGCCTGGCCCCTTGGCACTTAGCGCTTGCGCGGCCGGTCGCTCGCTTTGGCTCAAAGGCAGGCGCAAAGGTTCCGAGCCTGCCGGCCGGTGCTGGGGGCTGTTCAAAAACAGCGCCGAATCGCCATCGCGGCGCAGCAGCAGGGTTTGGCCACTGTCGCTGACCACCGGCCAGCGCTGCATATAGGGAAATAAAAACTGCTGTGGATCAATGCGCAGCAGCACCGCGCCTGCGGCCAGCTGTACGCCGTCATGGTGATGGATCAGCGGCACCAGCAAATCCATGCGCATGCGGCCCTGCTTGTCAGGCCCGAGCTCGCCGAGTTGAAGCTCGCCGGTCTGCACGGCTTGGCGCACCAAGGCGCCGTCCGGCGCGTTCGCCTGCAAGGCTTCGCCGGTACTCAGCACAGCCTCACCCGAGCTGCTGAATAGCGCAACGGCGGCGTAGCCATAGGCTTGCTGAATGGCAAGAAGCTGCTGCTCTACATGTTGCCGATTGGCCTCGGTGTTGGCGCTCTTCAAGCTCAGCACCTCGTCGATCAGGCTGCCATTGCTCATCAAGGCGCGCCCGTCGCTGAGCCGCTCACCCAGCCAAGACTCGACTTGCTCCGTCTTCAGCTGGGCAATCGCCTCCAAATTGGCAAAGGCCTTGGCCTCGGCCTGCGGTGTGGCCCATTGCAGATAGGCCCAAGCCAGCAAGGGCAGTGCTGCCGCCATACTCAACAGCATCAGCAACAAGCGCTTTTGGCCCCTGGGCATCTTCAAGTTCAGCTACTCTCGGATGTGGCGCCGCACCATGGCACCTGCGACGCATTGCGGGCTTGCGAATGCGTCTTTTGATCCTAGCAGGCGCAAGCGCCTGAAAATTGCAAGCTAAGCCGGGTGAAGGTCGGCTATTTCGCTGCTGTGCGCGGCCTAGCCCTGACGCAGCGCCTCATACAGCGCCACGAACTCTTGCGTCAGCTTGTGGCGCGGGTCCAGATGGATCATCGGACGCGCCAGCTCATGTGATTCTTTGACCTTGACGCTGGCGCTGAGATAGGGCGCCAGCACCGGCAGGCCTTCGTCGATAAGCGCCTGCACGGTGCGCTGCGGTAGCGCGGCGCGGGCTTGGAACTGATTGACGATGATGCCCTCGACTTCCAATTCGGCATTGTGGTCGGCCTGGATTTCCTTGACGTTGTCCAGCAACTCGTAGAGCGCGCGGCGCGCGAATTCGTCGCAGTCGAACGGAATCAAGCAGGTTTCGGCAGCGATCAGCGCCGAGCGGGTGTAGAAGTTCAGCGAAGGCGGCGTGTCTATCCAGATTTCGTCGTAGTCGTCGCTGAGTTCCACCAGCGCCTCGCGCAGCTTGTAGATCTTGTAGCGGCTCTCCAGCTTGCTGTGCAACTCGTCCAGCAAAGGGCTGGCTGGCATCAGGTGCAGGTTCTCCCAGGGGGTCTCGACGATGAAGTCGCTGGTCTTGGGGTTGCGAACGCTGAACTTCAGCGTGGTTTCGAAGAACTCGGCCGCGCCGGGAGCGGCATCGTCGGCAGCCTCGCCGAGCAGATAGCGGCTGGAATTGCCCTGACGGTCGAGGTCGACCAGCAGCGTGCGCCGGCCCTGTTGAGCGGCAATGGCCGCGAGATTGCTGGTGATGGTGGACTTGCCGACACCACCTTTTTGATTGAAAACAACGCGGCGCATTCGCTGGTCCCTGGCTGAATTGCAATAGCGCTATTGTGCACTGCAGCAAGACACGGCTAGCTCAGGGTATCCGCCAGACTTGCGCTGAGCCTGCCGCAGCGCCCCCGCATTCAGGGGGTCGGCAGCAAACCGAGCCAATGCTTGATGACAAGCCCCGCAGAACTGTCACATTGCGCCGCCACACTGGCGCCGCTTTGGCGCCAATCTGACGCACAGAGTGCCCGCTCCCTGGGCTTTTTCTGGTCCTCCTCAGCTCGCACACCATGAAACTCAACCGTCTGATCCTCGCCCTCGCCCTCGCCGCTCCCTTGATGGCCCCCGCCTTCGCCAACGCCGCCAACTCCCTCAACTTGGGCAACTACAGCGTCAAGAGCACATATGCCTTGGATCTGGGCAGTACCCAGGCGGGCCAAGTGTCGGGCCTGGAAGCCTCGGCCGTCACTTACGCGCGCGACCGCGGCACGCTGTTCTATGTCGGCGATGAAGGCACCGGCGTGGTCGAAATCTCGCTCACCGGCCAGACCGTCGGCAGCATGGCCTTCAACTGGGCCGGCACCGGCAGCAGCAAGCACGACACCGAAGGCCTGACCTATCTGGGTGGCGGCGTGCTGGTGGTCACCGAAGAGCGGCTCTATGATGCCTACCGCTTCAGCTATGCCGACAAGGGCATCGCGACGCTGGCCAACAAGTCGGTGTCGATCAGCAACGCCAGCGTGGGCAATAGCGGCCTCGAAGGCATCAGCTATGACGCCCGCAACGGCGGCAGCTTCATCACCGTCAAGCAAGAGTCGCCGCAAGACGTGCTGAACGGCACGCTGAACTTTGACAGCAAGACGGTGAACATGACAAATCTGTTCAACCCGGACTTGCTGGGCCTGAGCAGCTTGTCGGACGTGCAAACCCTGTCTTCGGTGGATGCCTTGGCGGGCGGCGCTGGCGCCGACAATCTGCTGGTGCTGAGCCTGGGCTCGCGCAAGCTGCTGGAAGTGGACCGCGCGGGTCTGGTTTTGAGCAGCTTCGATCTCAGCACTGTCTTGCACAACACCGGCATCGAAGGCGTGACCGTCGACCAGCTCGGCAATATCTATCTGGTGGCCGAGCAGGACCAGACCGGCTTGGGTGGGGCCGATCCGAAGTCGCAGCTGATCGTGTTGTCGGCGCTGGCGCCGGTGCCCGAGCCGTCGACCTATGGCTTGATGGCCTTGGGCCTGGGTTTGCTGGGCGTGCAAGCGCGTCGCCGCAAGCAGGTCTAAGAGCCGGGCCGCTTGGGGCCAAGTGCCTGCAGCAGTGGAGCGAGGCTTTCAATCCGCTGCTGTGACTGTGCCCACATCAGGCCGCGCACAAAGGCGGCCGGGCCAGGATGCGCCCGGCCCATTTCCAGCAAGAGGTGGCGGCCCACTTCGGCGTCATTGAGCTGGCCCAGTAAGTCCTGCAAGGCGCTCAGCTGATTCAAGCGGGCGGCAACTTTGGCGCCGGCGATGGTGCTAAAGAATTCGCTGGCATAACGCAATTTCTTGACGGCTATGCGCAGGCGGTGCCGGTGTTCGGCCGTGGCTTGGTCTTGCAAGCTCTGCAGCCGCTCCCGCAACTTCTTGCTGCGCTTTTTCAACATATGCTTGGCGGCCGTATCGAGCGCCGCGCCAAGGCCTTCTGGGTCGGGCGAATCAAGCCGCCAGCGCTTTGCCCTGAGCCAATTGCCCAAGCGCGCCATCAGCTTCAGATAGCGCTCGGAACTGACGGCTTTGACGGCCTCGCGGCGGCGCCGCTGCGCAAGCCCGGCCGCGGCTTTTTGCAGCCCGCTCAAATCCTCAGCGCCAGAGCAGGCCAGCAGCCAAGCGGGCAGGGTCGTGCCAGCCAGGACTTCGGCGTCGCGCGCCGCCCCGAGTGCCTGGCCCAGCCAGGCCAGCTCCTCAACGAGTTCAGGCGGCAAGGTGATCCAAGGCTTGAACAAGCTCAGGGCCGAGCGCAGGCGCCGCAAGCCCACGCGCATCTGATGGATGTATTCAGCTTGCTCGCTGGCCTGAACGCCTGCCTCGTTGGCGCGCATATGGGCCAAGCAATTGCGAGCGATCTGTGCAAAACCTTGCTCAAGCGTGAGGCCGGCGCGCAGTTTGACGGCAGTGGCTTTTTGACTGGGCTTCAGCGCTTGCGCGCTGGCGGGGGCAAGAGTCGGCATAGGCGGCAGCTTAGCTCAGACCCGCCTGGCACTGGTCCACAGCGCCGCCAGCACGATCAGCGCGCCGCCCGTCCAAGCCAGTCGGCTCAGCGACTCACCCAACCACAGCACCGCGAACAGCGCACCAAAAGCCGGCTCGCTGCCCATCAACAAGGACACGCGGCTGGGTGAGCTGTGCTTGAGGGCCCAGTTCTGCGCAAAGAAAGCGAACACGGTGCAGCCCACCACGAGATAGACGGTCGCCGACCAAAAGGACGCGTCGCTGGGCAAGGCCGGCAAGCCGGTGGGCGAAAACAGCGCGAGGATCAAACTGCCCAGGCCGATCACGCCGGCCTGCACCGCCGTCAGCGCCAAGGCCGGCGCGCGGCGGTGGCGGGTCAGTTTGCTTGTCATGCAAACGGTGACAGCGCGCAAAAGCGCGGCAGCCAACATCAAGCCGTCGCCCAAGCCGATGCCGGCATTGAAGCCGCCACTTAGCATTGCCGCGCCCAGCAGCGAGACGGCCGCAAAGCCGAACAGCGAGCGCGCTGGCCGCCGCCCCAGCAAGCCCCATTCGACGAAAGGCGTGAACACCACGCACAAGCTGATCAAGAAGGCGGCATTGCTGGCCTGCGTCAAGGCGACGCCATAGGTTTCAGCCAGAAAGATTGCCAGCATCAGAGCACCCAAGGGTAAACCGCTGCGCAAGGCATCGCGCCGCTGTTCCGCGTCGGCCTGCGCCAAGGCCGGCAGCAGCAGCGCAAAGGTGATCAGGAATCGCAGGGCCAAGAAACCCAAGACGGGATAAAAGGCCAAAGCACCCTTGGCCACGCCATAGCTGCTGCCCCAAACCATGGCCACCAGCAAAAGCATCAGGTCGGACAGGCGCAGCAGCCGCGGGTGCGTGTGTGGCAGGGTCAAGCTGGACATCATTGATTCTTTGGCAATGGCAAGTAGAAGCAGGATTATTCGGATGCGCTGAAGTCTTGATAAGCCGCCGCCCTCGAACAGCACTTGTGCCTTGAGCGCACGAGTCACCGGCGAGCAGGGACTGCGGGCCTGCGTGATTGGGGCATGACCTGCGCCCGAGCACCGGCGCCCTGCGCGCAGCGTGGGCGGCACAAGCGTCGACGCCAAGAGGCAGCTTTGGCTTGCTGACATGCGTCTGGCTTGAGCGCAATCAAATGCTGTCACACAAGCGCATGCATGATGCCGCGTACGACGCAATTGACGACACCCAGCATGGACTCAGCCTTGCCGATCAAGCCCAGCGATGACTCTGTTTTGGCCGCAGGCCAAAGCCGCCCATGGTTGTGCTTGCTGGCGGTGATTTTCTTGCTGCGCCTGTTGACACTGCCAACGCTGCCTCTGACCGACCACACCGAGGCCCGTTACGCCGAGATTGCGCGGCTCATGCTTGCCTTGAATGATTGGGTCAGCCCGCACATCACGCCGACCGAAGTGTTTTGGGGCAAGCCGCCCTTGTCGACCTGGGCTCAAGCCTTGTCCATGAGCTTGTTAGGCGTCAGTGCCTGGGCGGCGCGCCTGCCCGCACTGCTATGGAGCGGGATGAGTCTGGCAGCGCTGGCTTGGCTCTTGCGAGGCACGCTGAATTTGACGCAGACGCTGGCGGTTCTGGTGCTGCTGGCGCTCTGCCCCTTGTTCTTTGTCAGCGCGGGGGCGGTGATGACCGATGCCACCTTGGGCGCGGTGGTCATATTGGTGCACGCGGCCTGGTGGCAAATGTTGCGCTCGGCAGGAAAGCGGCGGCGCTTTGCAGCGCTTTGCCTGGCCTTTGGCGTCGGCCTGGCGCTGTTGACCAAGGGTCCCGCAGCGGTGGTGCTGGCCTTGTTGCCGATCTTTATGCATGCCGCATGGCGCCGCCATTGGCCAGAGATTCGAGTCTTGGCTAGCGATGTCTGGGTCTGGCTGGTTTGCTTGGGCGTGGCCTTGCCTTGGTATGTGGCGGCAGAAATGAAGACGCCTGGCTTTCTTGAGTACTTCGTGCTGGGCGAGCATGTGATGCGCTTCTTGCAGCCGGGTTGGAGCGGTGACCGCTATGGCTCCGCGCATATTCAGCCTCTGGGCATGATCTGGCCTTATGCGATCGTGGCCGCCTTGCCGGCGGCCTTGATCCTGCTGCTGCGCCTGCCCTATCTGAGGCTGCGCCAAGGGGCCGGATCGCTGCAAGCTCAGTTTCGCTCGGCCGGGCCAGTGCCGCAGGATCAAACGGGTGGCGTCGAGCTGGCTTGTTATGCCCTGTGCATCAGCCTGGCACCGCTGCTGCTGTTTTCGTTTGCTCGCAACCTGATCTGGACCTATGCGCTGACGGCGCTACCGGGTCTGGCCATTTTGGCCCTTATGGCTTGCCCGAACTCTTGGGCCTTGCGCAAGAGCAGTTACGCGCTCGCCATGGCGCTGTGGCTGGTCTACGCCTGGGCATTTGTCTTCAAGTTGCCGCAAGAGGCCGCCAAGCATTCCGACTTGATGCTGATACAGGCCTACCAGCAGGCCTGCCGGCGACAAGACTGCGCCTTGGTCTACGCCCAAAAGCCCAACTATTCCGCCTATTTCTACACCGCCGGCCGGCTCTACGGGGGCATGTCGGGGTCGCTCGGGGCGCCGGCCTTTAGCGTTCAGAAATTGCCTAGAGATTCTGCTTTACGCGGCGCGGCGCTGGCTTGCAACAAGGAGCAATGTCTGTTTCGCGAGCCGCCCAATTCCTTGGGCGAAGCCCTCGGGCCTTTGCCTTGATCAGCATTGCCCAGGAATAGATGTCGTGAGCTTGATTCCCTATCTGATCGTCGGCGCCACCGCCACCGCCGCCCATTGGGCTTTGTTGGCTTTGTTGGTCGAAGGCTTGGCTGCGCCGCCGGCATGGGCCAGCGCGCTCGGGGCCTTGCTGGGTGCCGGCGTTGCCTATGCCGGCAATCGCAAATTCACCTTTGTGGCAAGCAGCGTTTCGCATCGCAGCGCCTTGCCTCGATTTCTGTTGGTGGCCGCTGCCGCGGCGCTGGCCAACGCAGCCATCGTGCAAATCGGCAGCGATGTCGGCCTGCACTACCTCGGCGCACAGGCGCTGGCAACGACGGCCGTCGTGCTCGGCGGCTATGGAGTAAACCGGCAATGGACCTTTCGATAACAGGCCGCGGGTCGCCGCTCACTTCACCTGAGCAGGCGCGCATCAGTGTCGTGGTGCCTATGTTCAATGAGGCCGCGGTGCTGCCCGAATTCCATCGCCGCCTGCGGGCCGCACTGTCGGCTTGGGGCGCCAGGCTGGAGGTGCTGTATGTCGACGACGGCAGCAGCGACGACAGCGCGCAGCTGATCCGGGCGCTGCGCCAGACCGACCCTTCGGTCGCACTGCTTTGCTTGTCGCGCAACTTCGGCAAAGAGATCGCCTTGACGGCCGGGCTGCAGGCCGCTACGGGCGATGCGGTCATCGTCATCGATGCCGATCTGCAGGACCCGCCGGAGCTGATCCCGGCGATGCTCGAACAATGGCAGCTGGGCGCTGATATGGTGTTGATGCGCAGGCGCGAGCGTGCCGGCGAAAGCTGGTTCAAGCGCTATAGCGCGCATCTGTTTTATCGCCTCTTGAACCGGCTCGGAGAAATAGACATCCCCGAGGATGTGGGCGACTTTCGCTTGATGAGCCGGCGTGTCGTCGATGCATTGAACTCGATGGACGAACGGCAACGCTATATGAAGGGCCTGTTCGCCTGGGTTGGTTTTCCGCAGGTCACCTTGATGTATGACCGGCGGGCTAGGGCGGCCGGCGAAGCCAGCCAAAACTATCGCCGCCTGTGGTCATTGGCGGGTGAGGGAATTACATCCTTCTCGGTCAAGCCCTTGCGCCTGGCTTCGGTGATGGGCGCGGTGGCCGCCGCGCTGGCGCTGCTGACGACCGTGGTCTATCTGTTCAAGACGCTGGTGTTTGGTGACCCGGTACAAGGCTTCCCGACCTTGATTGTGTCCATCCTGTTCCTGGGTGGCTTGCAGTTGCTGAGCATTGGTTTGCTGGGTGAGTACCTGGGTCGCATATTTATGGAGGCCAAAAGGCGACCGCTCTTCCTGCAGCAGGAGTATTTGCCGGCCACCTTGAACGCCGGCATGAACGCAAGCTTGAGCGCCGCCTTGCCGCATGCCAAATCTCATGCCTAGCTGTAAAAATTAGCGTCACTTGGCCGGCTGCATGGTTCGCAGCGCAGGCCTCGGCGGGAGGAAAGTTTGATCCGCGCGACTGGTGATAATCCATTGAAATGGAGCAGCACTTGCGCGCAAAAAGCATCACCTCCTCGTTTGAGAGTCTCCCGGACATGGCCATGTTTGCCTGTGTGGTGGAGGCCGGCAGCTTCTCGGCGGCGGCGCGCCAAGCCGGGCTCAGCCCGTCGGCGGTGAGTCGCCAGGTGGCCAGATTGGAGGCCGCGCTGCGGGTGCGTCTGCTGGAGCGCAGCACCCGCAAACTGCGTTTGACCGAAGCCGGCATGGCCGCCTATGCGCGCTGCCAACTGATGCTGGCAGCCGCCCGCGAAGTGATGGCGCTGAGCGACACGGCTTCGGCGCAGCCCAGCGGGCTTTTGCGTGTCAGCTGCCCCAAGGCGATCGCTCGCCAGCTGATCCACCCGCTGGTGCCAGGCTTCTTGGCGCAATATCCCCAAGTCGATGTGCAACTTGTCGTGACCGACCGCAGCGTTGACCTGTACGAGGAGGCCATAGATCTGGCGATCCGTGTCGGCGACACCCCGCCGCCGGGCTTGGCCGGGCGGCCCTTGCTGCGCTTGCGCCATATGCTCTGTGCCAGCCCGCAATACCTGAGCTTGCGCGGAACACCGACCCATCCGCGCGACTTGGCCGCGCACAGCTGTCTCTACCTGGGTGAAGACGAGCGCGATCGCCATTGGCGCTTTCGCCGCGCCAGCGAGAGCGCCTCGGTCAAGGTGAATGGGCGTTATGTGGCCAACCATAGCGAACTGCGCCTGGAGGGCGCTTTGCATCATCTGGGCATCGCCAGCCTGCCTGAGTTCACGGCCCGCGCCGCGCTAGCGGCCGGTGCATTGGTGCCGGTACTGGCCGACTGGGAACATCTCACCGACTATGCCGGCATGGCCTGGTTGCTCTACCCCTCGAACCGATTTGTGGCGCCCAAGCTGCGCGTTTGGATTGACCATTTGGTGGCGGGCTTGGCCCAAGATCCCTAGGGCTGGCCTGCGGGGTGTACGGAGGCGCGCGTTCCGGGCTCGCGTCACAAACCAACAAGGGGTCTAGCGCCGATGGCGGCTCAATGCATTGAGGCCAGCGCTTGCTGCTCGCGCCAGCTGCTGGGTGCGCGGCCGGTCCAGCGCCTGAAGGCGCGGGTAAAACTGGAAATTTCGGCAAAGCCAAGGATGAAGGCGACGTCTTGCACATCATGCGCGGGGTCGCGCAAAAGGTTTTGTGCCAGCTCCAGGCGCGTCTGCTGCAGCAACTCGGCAAATCCGAATTGCTCCACTTCCAGCCGGCGCTGCAAGGTGCGCTCGGTCATGTGCATGCGCTCGGCCACCGCCGCAAGTGAAACCTGTCCAGAAGGCAGCATGGTCAACAAATGAGCGCGCACCTGGCTGTTGGTAGCCCCGGTGCTCAACTCGGCCAGGGTGGCGGCCAAAATCTTCTCCGCGCTCAGCGCCATGCCAGGATGCCCGCCCGGCAGTGGCGCGTCCAGCTGCGCAGCCGAAAAGGCGACTGCGGTGCATATGGCATCGACCTCAATATCGCAGTCCAGGCTGGCCGCCAGCAGCTCGGTGCCCGCGTTGCGAGGGTGACCCAGGCGCACGGCGGCGGGGACGAAAGGCTGATGGCTCGCACCCGTGTAGGCCGATCTACACATCTTGCCGACGACGCCCGCCCAGCAGTCGTGGGTCAGCGCGAGCACGGCAGGGCTGGCGTGGTATTGCAGCCAGACCAAGTCCTGCTCGGTCTGCGTGCGCAAGACCGCAATCGTGCTGACCAAGTCGTAGTAACGCACCAAGCGCCGGGTCGCTTCGCGCAGGCTGGTGCTGGCCAACCAAGCCATGCCAAGCATACCGAGTGCGCGCAAGTTGAACTGCCCGGCAATCTCCACCGCCAATGCCGGGTCATGGCCACAAGCCGCTTCCGCCAGACGCCAGAACTGAACCGAATTGCTTTGGCTGATGCGGGCGCGCTGATCAAGCAATTGGCTGGGCGTGATGTTGGCGCGCTGCAGCAAGGCATTGGCGTCCAAGCCGCGCTGCAACAGGGTCTGGTGCAGCGGCAACAAGAGGCCACTGGCGATGCCGTCGCGTTGTCGAGAATGAATTGGCACGCTTTGCTGGCTCCAAATCTGGCGCTTGATAACGTTGATCTTAGCCGGGTCGAATCCCGGTGCTGTCGATTGTCCCGAATTGACAAACCGATGGCGCCTTCGGACATGGCTGAAACAGGCTCGCTTTTTTAACATTCTCCCCATGGTCGCAGCAGGCGGCCACAGTGTCAGCCAGGAGATTTCATGTCCGACTCATCGCCCAAATCGCCCAAGTCGCAAAACACGCGGAACATCCATATACCGATTGATGCCCGCATCGAGATCGTTTATGCGCTCTTGAATCAGCGCGCCGACTTTGCCCGCACTGGTGCCGAGTGCATCTTTGCGCGAGATGAGATCGCGTCCTTGTTGAAGCTCTCCGGCGATCCCTGGACGGCTGCGATGCTGGCCGAGCTGGCGAATGCGCGCTGGCAGGCCGATTCATTGGCCGAGAGCACCAACTATGACAAGGTGGTCAGCAGCTTGCTGGGAACGGTGCGCACGCGCGACAGTACCCTGCGTTTGATGCGCCGCGCGGTCAATCGTCCGATTGAGGTGGCGATGTGGCAGGCGCAGGAACTACTCAGCCGCATTCAGGCCGACAAGATGCCTTTGACGGAAGCCGCGCGGCGCCAGATGGATGAAGACCTGCTTGGTCTGCAAAGTGCCTGGCTGCTCTATAGCGACCGCCTGCTGGCGGCCTATATGCAGCTGCGCGACAAGCCCGTCGAGGCAAGCGGCCCTGCGACCGAGTCGGCCCGGCAAGCTCAGCCCTCGGCGCCGGCCAGCGCTGCCGGCAAGGCCTGCGTCAAAGAGTCGGCGGGCGAAGTGCAAGCCTCGCCGCCGATGCGCCGTCACACCGATTGCCTGCCAACGCTGCACTGAAGTTCGCTGCCGGCGCCGCTGAAACTGAGCCGCTGGAGTCCGGCCTCTGATCCGGCGCTGCGCCCAAAGAAGGGCTCGGGCTTGCCGTCTTTTCGGCATTTCTGGGCGCGGCCGGCGCGCTACCGTGCAGTTCTGTGTGGCCAAGATGGAAACCCGTATGAGCTCAACTCCAACGCCGGCGGTCAAGACCTATCAAGACATCGTTCCGGACTACCAAACCTATGTGCAGTTCCAGACCGATAAATGGGCCTCGCATGAGATCACCGTACCCAAGTGGGAGCAGGGCCAGCAGCGCTATTTGAATGCGGTGTTTGCCGATATTCCGCGCGACCTTCGCATCGCCGACATTGCCTGTGGCGACGGCGTGGGGCTGCGCTACTTCAAGCAAATGGGCTTCACCGACGTCATTGGTGTTGAACTCAACCCCTCCAAATTGGAGATGGCCGGGCAAAGCGGCTACCCGATCATTTCATGCGATATGCATGATCTTGCCAATTTCGAGGACGGCTCGGTCGATATCGTCTATTCGTCTCACTCGCTCGAGCACGCTTACGAGCCGGCCAAGGTCTTGGCCGAGTTTCACCGCATATTGCAGCCCGCTGGCGCGCTCTTTATCGTGCTGCCCTATCCGGATATGGGTGACTGGAACGATGAGGCCCATGGTGCCAAGTACGAGCTCGGGACCAATATCAAGGATGATGGCGCCAGCGTGGTGCGCTATTTCGAAAGCGCCGGCTTCAAGCTGGTCAGCGGCAACTTCGACAGTTTCCGGGAGCCCGAAATTTGGCTGGTCTTTAATCGTGCGACAGAAAACTGAGCGTCATTGAGCCGCACGCGCCGGCCCGCTCTTGGAATCTTGCCAATCGTCGCCATGTAGAGTTTGCCTGTCGGAGCCCGGCGCCGGGTGGGAGGGTTCAAGATCTGCCTCGCCATGCTTTGATACCTTTGTTCGCTCGTTCACCAGAAAGGCAAGCACTCATGCAAGTTTTGCTTCATTCCGACTCGAATATTCATGCCAGCCAACAAATGGCCGATCACTTGAAGAGTGTCGCCAAAGACGCGCTGGACCGCTTCGGTGAGCGCGTCACAAGGGTCGAAGCCCATCTCTCGGATGTCAATGGCCATGCCAAGAACGCAGACGACGACATCCATTGCACGCTCGAAGCCCGCCTGACCGGCCTGGAGCCCGTGATCGTCAAGGAGAGCGCCGGCAGCGCCCATCAAGCCATTGAAGGCGCGATGCGCAAGCTCAAGCGCGCGATTGCCGGCGTGCTGGAAAAGCATGAGCCGCGCAGCCACCTTAAACCCGGCGAAGTGCTCGCCGCCGCCGACGAAGGCTCGGTCGGCTAAGCAGGAAAAAGAGCCCGCCGCAAGCGGGCTTTTTTGTCTCGCTAGTGGCCGCGCCAGACGAGAGTCAGTGCAGCTATGCTGCCTGATGCACACGAAACCTTCCCTCGCTTCGGTTCAGCAAAGCTTGCAAGCGCTTGAGTGCGAATTGCATCAACCCAAGACCAGGGCCGATATCGGGCGGCTGGCGGAACTGCTGCACCCCGAGTTTCGCGAGTTCGGCCGCTCTGGCCGCAGCTACACCAGGGCCGAAATCTTGGCCCAACTGACAAGCGAGACGCAGCTCGTGATCGTGCATGCGCAGGACTTCCAACTCACGGCATTGAGCGATCAGGTCTACTTGCTGAGCTACAGATCTGCGCATCTAGCGCCAGATGGCGGGCTTGAACATCACACCCAGCGCGCTTCGATTTGGCGGCTGGAGCCGGGCGGTTGGCAGATGATGTTTCACCAGGGCACGCCGACAAACCGTTGAGTCACGCAGCCGCGCTCACCATGACGATTCACACTCCGCCAAACGCGCCGCCCTAGGTATATTGCGCCACGCTCGCCAGGGGCGGGCGGAGACAAACGTTTGAAGATTACAAAACAGAAGGCCAGCTTCGGTGGCTGGTTGCGCCGCTGGCGCGCTTGGCTGATTGCCGCCTTGCTCTGCGTCGGCGCGGCCATTGCTTGGAAGCTCTCTCATCCCACGGCCGAAGCCGCGCCACCGCCATCCGGCTTGGTCACGCTGGCCGATGTGACGCAAACCGTGCAAGCGGCCGGTGTCTTGCAGGCCAAGCTGAAGGTCGATGTCGGTGCGCAGGTCAGCGGCCAGGTGCAAAAACTGCATGTCGAGCTGGGCCAGAACGTCAGAAAGGGCGATTTACTGGTCAGTCTTGACCCGGAGCTGGCGCGCAGCGATGTGGCGCAGGCCGAGGCGGCCCTGGCGCAACAGCGTGCCGCGCTGGACAGCCGCCTGATCGATCTGGCGGCCGCGCGCCGCGAGGTCGTGCGCCAGCAGCGCTTGCTGCAAGGCAGCGCCACCGCGCCGACCGAGGCCGAGCGAGCCGATACCGATCTGGCCAAGTGGGAGGCCGATGTGCGCGGCCAGACCGCCACCTTGGCGCGCCTGCAGGCCGATCTGGCCAAGAAGCAATTGGCGCTGGGCTATACCCGCATCAGCGCGCCTATGGACGGCACGGTGGTCAATCTGCCGGTCCAGGAGGGCCAGACAGTGATTGCGATCCAGCTGCCGCCGGTGATGATGACCCTGGCCAATCTGGACACCATCACGGTGCGCACGCGCGTGCCCGAGTCCGACATCCAATCGGTGCGCGCCGGTCAGGCCGCGCGCTTCGCCACCCTGGCCGGTGAAGATCAGCGTTATGAGGGTAAGGTCAGGGTGATCCAACCTATCCCCGAGCGGGCGGCCAATGCGGTGTTCTACAACGTGCTGTTTGAAGTCGACAACCAGCAGCGCAAGCTGTTCTCCGATATGACGGTGCAGGTCGACATCGTCACCGGCAAGGCGCTGCAGGTGCCGACCTTGCCCATCGTGGCGCTGGGTGAGCGCGGCAAAGATGGCCGCTTCACCGTGCAAGTGCTGGACGCCGCCAACAAGCAGACGCCGCGCCAGGTGCGCGTCGGCCTGCAAGACGGCGCCAGAGCGCAGGTGCTGGAGGGGCTCAAGGTCGGCGAAAAAGTCTTGCTGGCGCCGCCGTCTGCGGAAGCCGCAGCTTCAGCGGCTTCTACAGCTTCAGCGACTGCGGCCTCGAACTGATGGCGCTGATCGAGCTGATCGGCGTCGCCCGCCATTACCAGCATGGCGACATCGATGTACCGGCGCTGGACGGCATCAGCTTGGCCATTGAGGCGGGCGAGTATGTCGCCATCGTCGGCCAGTCGGGCTCGGGCAAGAGCACTTTGATGAATGTGCTGGGTTGCCTGGACAACCCGACGCATGGCAGCTTCCATATTGGCGGGCAGGACGCCAGCCAGCTCGGCGCGGACGAGTTGGCGGCACTGCGGCGCGAGCGCTTTGGTTTCATCTTTCAGCGCTATCACCTCTTGCCGCATCTGGACGCACGCGGCAACGCGGCGCTGCCGGCGGTCTATGCCGGCTTGGGCAATAGCGCGCGATCCAAGCGTGCCGAAGCCTTGCTGACGCGGCTGGGCCTGGCCGAGCGCCTGCACCACCGCCCCAATGCGCTCAGCGGCGGCCAGCAGCAGCGCGTCAGCATCGCGCGCGCCCTGATGAATGGCGGCCAGATCATCCTGGCCGACGAGCCGACCGGCGCGCTCGATTCGGCCAGCGGCGCCGAGATGCTCAGCCTGCTCGGTGAGCTCAATGCCAAGGGCCACACCATCATCCTGGTGACCCATGACCCCAGCGTCGCCGCCCATGCGCGGCGCGTGATCGAGCTCAAGGATGGCCGCGTGCTGAAGGACAGCGGCACGCCCGCCGGGCACAGCCTGCCCGCCGACGCGCCCGCCGAGCTGGCCGGCACCGAGCAGTCCGGCGGCTTGCGGCGCTTGCAAGTGCAGTGGCGCGAGGCGATTCTGACGGCTTGGTTGGCGCTACGCGGCAACCGGCTGCGCACGGCGCTCAGCATGCTGGGCATCAGCATAGGCATCGCCTCGGTGGTCAGCATCCTGGCGCTGACCGATGCGGCGCGCGGCTCGATCGAGAAAGATGTGCGCGGCTTTTTGTCCGGCCGCATCCCGGTCTGGCGCGGCAATTCAAACCTGCCGCCGGGCGCCGTGGCGCGCTCGTTTCGACCCTCCGAGCTGGATGCGATCCGCGCGCTGCCCGGTGTCAAGGACGTCAATGTGGTGCGCGAGATGGAGCTGACCGCGCGTCACCGTGCGCGTGATGTCTCCGTGACGGCGGTGGGCGCCGACGCGCAATCGCTGGCCGCGCGCAAGCTCAAGCTGGTCGAAGGCCGCTACTTCAATGAGCTCGATCAAGTCAGCCGCACGCAAGCCGTGGTGATAGACGGCAAAGCCCGCAAGTCGCTGTTCAAGCCGGGCCAGCCCGCGCTCGGCCAGACCTTGTTGCTCAGCCCGATGGCGGCTGCGGGGCTGGTGAGCGCTGAAGTACCCGGCCAGCCTATGGCCGCCGGCGCAGCTCTGCCGATGACGGTGATCGGTGTGGTCGAGCCGGACGGCGGCGGCATCAGCCTGAACTTTTCCGGCGGCCAGGTGCTGCTGCCGCTGAGCACTTTCACGCGCAAGCTCGATCCCAGGCTGGACACCGACAGCTTCAACGTGATGCTGGATTTCACTGTGCCGCCTGCCCAGGTGCGTGAGCAGGTCATTCACCGCCTGAAGGCGCTGCATGGCGTGGAAGACTTTGACAGCTGGAATGCCGAAGAGGAGTTCCAAAAAATCCAGAACGTGACCGCCGCGATGGCCGCGCTGTTTGCCGGCGTCGGTGCGATCGCGCTGCTGGTCGGCGGCGTTGGCGTGATGAACATCATGCTGGTGTCGGTGTCGGAGCGCACGCGCGAAATCGGCATCCGCATGGCCGTCGGTGCCCGCCAGGGCGATGTGCGCCTGCAGTTTCTGATCGAAGCGGTGGTGCTGTGCTGCCTGGGCGGCTTGGTGGGCGTGGCCTTGAGCTGGCTGGGCGCGCAAGGCATCAATGCGGTCCAGACGAAGCTGGAGGTGCGGGTCAGTTGGGCGGCCTTGGCTGTGGCCTTCGCCGTCTCCAGCGCCGTCGGTCTTCTTTTCGGCACCCTGCCGGCACGCCGTGCGGCAGCTTTGAGCCCGGTCGATGCGTTAGCCCGTGAGTAATTCAATGCAAAACCATAAACCGGGCTTGATCGTTCTCGCCATCTTGATGGCCTTGGTCGGCTGCAGCACGCCGCCACAGCTGCCCACCCCAGTCAGCGACCTGCCCACCCGCTGGTTGGCCGCCCCGGCCGAGGCCGATTTGGCCTTCAGCGCCGCGCCCTGGCTGGCGCCGGAGCTGACCGCGCTGCAGCAGCAGGCGCTGGTGGCCAACCGCGATATCGCCAAGGCCGCGCTGCGCTGGCAGCAGGCCAAGCTGAACGCCGCGCAGGCCGATCTGCGTCTGCAACCCAGCCTCAGCCTGAGCAGCAATAGCGGCAGGCCGCTGGACCGCAGCAGCGATTGGCAGCGCAGCTTCGGCCTGACCGGCGGTGTGGCCTATGAGGTCGACCTCTGGGGCCGGCTGGCCGATGCCGACCGTGCCCAAGTGGCGCAGGCCGACAGCGCGCGCACCGATATCGTGGCCGCCAAGGCGCTGATCCTGAGCCAGGTCGCCGAGCGCTACTGGACCTTGGCCGCCAACGCCGCCCAGCTGCCGCTGATCGCCGAGGCGGCGCGTCATGCCGAGGAGGCGCTGCAAATCACCAGCCTGCGGGTGCGCGAAGGCAAGATGCTGCCGATCGAGGTTGACAAGGCCGCCGCGACGCTGCAAGCGGCGCAAGTGCGACTCAGCGATTTGCAAGCCGACCGCCAGCTGCAAAGCATGCAGCTGGCTCTGCTGCTGGACCAGCCGCCGCCCGGCCCGCTGCTGCAACAGCCGCAAGTGCCAGTACAGGCGCCGCCGGCCTGGCGCTTGGACGCACCGGCCGAGCTGCTCGCCGGCCGGCCCGATGTGCAGCGCGCCCGGCTGGCCGTCGACGCGGCGCTGGCGCGGCTACGTGTGGCGCAGGCCGAGCGCTATCCGCGCCTGAGCTTCAGCGCCACAGCCTCCAGCGGCGGCGGCAGCGAATGGTATGACTGGCTCAAGCAGCCGGTGGCCTCGCTGGCCGCCAGCCTGACCGTGCCCTTGATCGACTGGCGGCGCCTGGAGCTGAGCCAGGCCGGCGCGCAAAGCGAGCTGGAGATCGCTGCGCTAAGCCTGCGCGACACGCTGTACAAGAGCCTGACCGAAGTCGAATCTCAGTTGATCGAACGCGAGCGCCTGCAGCAGCAGTACCGCGCCACCGAGCTGCGCCTGCGCGAAGCCCGCCAAGCCGAACAGTTAGCCGAGCTGCGCATGCAGGTCGGCAGCATTGCGCGCATCGACTGGCTGCAGGCCCGCGACGCCCGGCTGACGGTCGAAGGCGACCTGCTGCAGCTGCAGCTGCGCCGCTGGCTGAATCATGCGGGCATGTTCAAGGTCTTGGGAATCGAGCTTTGGAGCGACGGCGCCTTGTAGGTGGCCGACCAAGCTGGCAAGCAGGACTGGCAAGCAGGACAGGCAAGCAGGACAGGCAAGTAAGGCGGGCATTAAGATGGGCCAGCAAGACTTGACCCCACGCTCGGATCTTTTGCCTACCAATCAAACCCTGCCATGGGCGCACAGCCAAGCTCCCGCCAGTCCGGCGACCATGATGCCGACGATGATGACGCCGATCGCACCGTGATTCGACCGGGCTTGGGTGCGGCAGACCCGGACGCTACGGTGGTTCGGCCTTCGCTCCCGCCCCAGCCTGCAGCGGGCATGCCATCGGCCCCGCCCAGATTGCCGCCACTGCCCAAAGGGCAAGCGATTGCTCTGCCGATTGGCTTTCGCCTGCATGAGTACCGCATCGACGCGGTGCTCGGCCAGGGCGGCTTCGGCATCACCTATCTGGCCACCGATGTGCATCTGGACGCGCTCACCGCCGTCAAGGAATACCTGCCCGAGGAAATTGCCTTTCGTTCCTCGACCCGCAATGTTTCACCGAATGCCAGCGTGCACCGGGAGCGTTATCAACAGGGGCTGGAGAGTTTTCTCGTCGAGGCGCGCACGTTGGCGAGTTTTCGCCATCCGAATATCGTGCGCGTGGCGCGCTTTTTCGAAGCCCATGACACCGCCTATATGGTGCTGGAGTACGAGCGCGGCGAGTCGTTGAAGAGTTGGTGGCCGCGCCACCAGACGCTTGGTGAACGCAAATTGGCCCGTCTGCTGCTGCCCTTGCTGGACGGACTCTCGGTGGTGCATGCGGCCGGCTTTCTGCACCGCGACATCAAGCCCGACAACCTGCAATTGCGCAAGGCGGATGGCCGCTTGGTGCTGCTGGACTTCGGCTCTGCCGGCCGCACGCTGACGCTCAAGGATCAGGATGCGGTGGTGGTCACGCCCGGCTATGCGCCTATCGAGCAATATGGCCTCGGCGAGCAAGGCCCCTGGACCGATATCTATGCGCTGGGCGCCACGCTGTACTGGATGATCAGCGGCAAGCGGCCGCCGGATGCCGAGCAACGTTGGGTCCAGGCGCAGGCCCAGGTGCAGTTGAAGGGCGGCCGGCCTTTGATGCCGTCGGCCGAGGAGCTTGGGCGCGGGCGTTTCAGCGAGAGTTTTTTGCAGGCGGTGGACTGGGCGCTGACGCCGGACCCGAACGGCCGGCCGCGCGATGTGGCCGAATGGCAGGCCAAGCTGTTTGCCGGCGAGCTGCATTCGCTCAGCTTGCGCGATGCCTTGCGTTCCGGTGAAGTCTTGCAGGGCGGTAAGGAGGCCGCGCAGGCCTTGGTTCAAGGGCCGCGTCAGGGTTTGCTGCGCTTGCGGCGCGGGTTATGTCGCCTGTTCAAGCCGGACGCTTGGCCGCTGGCCGTGAAGATCGCCTTGGCCATGGTGGTGACGGCCTTGGCGCCGATGTTGATCACCGGCCTCTACAACCTGAACAGCAGTCTGGACGCCGTCGCCAGCAGCGAGCTGCGCAATCTGGAGTTGCTCGCGCGTAGCACGGCGGGGCGCATGGCGCAGCTGATAGGCGATAGCCAGCATCTGGCTCGATCGCTCGGCACCGATGAAGACTTCGAGCGCTTTCTGAATCGACCCGATGACAAGCAAGAACAAGCACTGACACGCAAGCTGGGGCGGTTGGCTGCGGCTAACCGTGATATTCATCTGATCATGGTCTTGGACAAGCAGGGCGATGTGCGGGTCACCAGTGAGGCGCCGCTGATGGGGCGTAACTTTGCATTCCGTGAGTATTTCAAATCGGCGCTGCGCGGCAAGCCCTTTGCGACCGGCATCGTGGTTGGCGCGGCGGCGGGTGCGCCGGGGATGTTCTATGCCGAGCCGGTGTTCAATCAAAGCCGCGAGGTCATCGGCGTGGTGGTGCTGCGCCTGCATGCGGCCAGCTTCGGCCGCATCCTCGCCGAGGTGCAAGACGGCGAGCGCCGCGTCGGCATGCTGATCGACGGCGACGGCGTCGTGATTCAGCACCCGCGCGCCGAGCTGCTTTACCGCAGCCTGCAGCCGCTGAGCGCCGGCGTGCTGGCCGAAATTCAAGCCGACCAGCGCTTTCGGCGCGACCGCATTGAAAGCCTGGACATGCCCGTTTTGGCAAACGCCATTGCCGGGCGCGCGATGGGCCATGTGGAGCTGAGCCGAGGTCTCAGTGAGCGCGCCGAGATTGCCGGCTTCGCGCCGGTGCAAGGGCATGACTGGACCGTCGTCGTCAGTGAAGACCGTGCGCTTTTCGAGGCGCCGCTGCAGCGTTTGTTTGTCCATCTCTCGCTCAGCGTGCTGCTGATCGGCCTGCTGTTTCTGGGCCTGGCCTTGCTGTTTGCACGCGGCATCGTGCGGCCCATCCATGCGCTGACGCGAGCGGCCGAGGCCTTGCAGCAGGGCGACTTCGACCGCGCCACCGTGACGGTCAAGTCACAGGATGAAATTGGCCGGCTAGCGCGTACCTTCAACGTGATGATCGATGTGCTGCGGCAACGCGAACGTGAGCGCGAGCAAGAGCCGAAATCGGGGGGCGGCGATGCGGCTTGATGGCGCTGAGCCTGGCCAAGGATGGCACCACTGGCAAGCTTGGACCTCGGCCGCGCGAGCGTTGGACGAGCGCTTTGCCGGCTGCTATCGGCTTGGGAGTTTTGACTATCAGCAGCCCCTAACGCTGCAGTCCGGCGTGCCGCGGCGGCTGCGCCGCCCGTACAGCACGCCGGTGTTCTACACCGACTGGGGCCCACGCGAGGCTCCCGTGCTGCTGTGCTGCGGCGGGGTTGCCAACACCGCCATGCGTTTCAGCTTTCTGGCCGCCGATCTTGCCCGTGATCCACAGCTGCCTTGGCGTGTGATTTGCATGGACTGGCTCGGGCGCGGCCGCTCCGGCTGGCTGGCCGACGAGCAGGAGTACCGGCGCGCGAGCTATGTCGAACAGCTGCGCCAGATGATTGCGCATCTGGGGGGCCGGCCGCTGGCCTTGCTTGGCTCTTCGATGGGCGGCACGGTTGCGATGGCGCTGGCAGCGCGCAATGCCGGTCTGATCAGTCGGCTCATTCTCAATGATGTCGGGCCGCATATGCCGGCTGCCCGGCGTCAATACCGTGCAGAGACCTTGGCGCGTTTCTATGTTTTTCGCTCGCCCGAGGACATCATGCGGCGGGTCGGTGCGGCGCAAAAGAATGATGGGCCGGTCGGGGACGACGTGCGCCAATTCCTGGCCTGGCACCAGACCCGCTGGTCAGACGAGAACGGCGGCCGCATCTACCGGGTCGACCCGCGTGCCATGCAGGCCTACCGCCTCGAGGCCAAGCAAGCGCTTGACCAGTGGGACAGCTTTCGCCGCCTGCAATGCCCTGTGTTGCTGCTGCACGGCATGGAATCCGATGCATTGCAGGCCGCCACCCTAGGCCGCATGCAGCGCTTGCAAGACCTGAGCCTGGCGCATATCCCGGCCACCGGTCACACGCCTATGCTGTCGGACCGCTCGCAGATCCAAGCCATCGCCGCATGGCTGCGGGGTGAGCTGCCCGGGCCTTGCGAGTTCTCGATTCCCTTCGCCAAGCCCCGCGTGGCTGGCTAAGGCGCCGCTCGCTGAAGCTGGACAAAAAAATGCAGAAAAAAACTGATCCAGCGTTGCAAACGACAGCGCGTTCGCAACTGCCCGCTGCGATCTGGATGCTGGGCTTCGTCAGCCTCTTGATGGATGTCTCGTCCGAAATGATCCACAGCCTGTTGCCGCTGTTCATGGTCGGCAGCCTGGGCGCTTCGGCCTTCACGGTCGGGCTGATCGAGGGTGCGGCCGAGGCCACCGCCTTGATCGTCAAGGTCTTCTCCGGCGTCTTGAGTGACTATCTGGGGCGCCGCAAGGGCTTGGCCTTATTGGGTTACGGCCTGGGGGCGGCGACCAAGCCGATTTTTGCGCTGGCCAGCGGCGTCGGCTGGATCGTCGCCGCGCGCCTGACCGATCGGGTCGGCAAAGGCATTCGCGGCGCGCCGCGCGACGCACTGGTGGCTGACCTCGCACCGCCGGCGCTGCGAGGCGCGGCTTTTGGCCTGCGGCAGTCGCTCGACTCGATCGGCGCGGTGCTGGGGCCGCTGTTGGCGGTGGGCTTGATGCTGCTGTGGGCGGATGACTTTCGGGCCGTGTTCTGGGTGGCGGTGATTCCCGGCGTGATGGCGGTCGCCTTGCTGGCTTTTGGTGTCCACGAACCCAAGCCCGTCGCAAGCGAGAAGCGCCACAACCCGATCAGCCGGGCCAATCTGCGCCAGCTCACGCCGGCCTATTGGTGGGTGGTTGCGATCGGTGGCTTGTTCACGCTGGCGCGCTTCAGCGAAGCCTTTTTGGTGCTGCGGGCGCAGCAGAGCGGCTTGTCCTTGGCGCTGATCCCCTTGGTGATGGTGGCGATGAATCTGGTCTATGCGGCCAGCGCCTACCCTTTCGGCAAGCTGGCGGACCGCATCAGTCACAAAGCGCTCTTGGGCCTGGGCCTGCTGGTCTTGTTGGCGGCGGACTTGTTGCTGGCCAGCAGCACGCAGCTAACGGCCTTGCTCGGCGGCGTGCTGCTCTGGGGCGTGCACATGGGTCTGACTCAAGGTCTGCTCGCCACCATGGTGGCCGATACCGCGCCGGCGCATTTGCGCGGCACGGCCTATGGCTTTTTCAACTTGCTCAGCGGCGTCGCCATGCTGCTGGCCAGCGCGCTGGCCGGACTGCTGTGGGACGGCTGGGGCGCCGAGGCGACGTTTTATGCTGGGGCCGGCTTGTGCCTGCTGACGCTGCTGGTTTTGCTATTGAGGCGCCCGCCGGCAAAGCCTGCCTAGCCAGCCAAGGGCAGCGCTGAACTTATTGCGGCCCGCGGTGCAACATCAAGCCGGCTAAGGCGCAAACCATAGGTTCTTGCTGCGCGGAAGGCAGGCGCTCATGCAGCCAGACGGTGCCGGGGAAGCTCAGGCCCAGCGCGGCCACCGCGCCTTTCGGGCCGTCCACCCGGTAGCCATAAAAAGGCTCATCGGCGGGGATCAACTGGCCTTGTTCGCCATAACGCCCAAGCCGGTAGGCCTGCCCGTCTACGCTGATGGACAGGCTCAGCGAGGTCGAGCTGCTGCGACCTTGCCGCGACTGATCGCCGGCGATGCTGAGCATCGCTTCGGGCTGATTGCCGCCCCTGCACACGCAGCTGAACAAGCTGCGCGCCTGCTCTTGGTCGGCACCATGGGCCGATTTGCTGACCCCCTGAGAGCGGCTTTCGCAGCGGCCCAATAATTCGGTCTGGCCGGTGGGTCCACCCACCACACGGTAGTTGAAGCCACTGCGTTTGCTCTCCGTCTTGACACCGTTGATGGTGGTCGAGCTGGCTGAGCCGCCCGACTTGCCTTCGATGCCGGTGACGCGGTAGGGGCCTAGATTGAAGGACTCATCCACCAGCAGGCCGGTCATGCGGCTGCGGTTCGCCGCCGGCAGCACTTGGCTCTGGCCGGCAAAGTCTTGCGGCGTCACCAAGGGTGCGGTCGTCGAGCAGGCCGTCAGCAGCATGCACAGGGCTGGCAGCAGAACCAAAGCGAGTAGATCTTTGCAATTCGTCATGATTGATGTCATTGAAAAAGGCTTGCGGAACGAGGTGAGCAATGGCGGCGGCCTTGTCTCAGCTCGACCGCAGGCCGAACCCCCAGGGTCTGGGCAGCGCGACTATTGGGCAACAAAGAATGCAAGGACTGTTTTGGGCTGGGTCTCGATGACCAGCTCAAATGCCTGTGTCGTAAAGGACGGGGTCTTGCCTGAGATGCTTGCAACCCAGTTTCGGCTGGGGTTGCTCGTCGTCTCTTCGACGACGGCTACGCCTTGGGTCAGCACCGTGTTGCCAAAGCCCTGGGTGCTGCCGCCCGAGTGCTTGATGCTCCAAGTTACGGGGGCCGCCGTAGTCACAAAGATTCGTTGACCGGAGGGCACCGCGATGGTCCTGGGTTCTCCAATGGGCCACTCCACGCTGTCTGAATTTCCTACACTGAAGGAATATTTCTTCGGGTCCGGCGTTTTGGCTTCATCACTGTCTGTACCGCCTCCGCAGGCCGCGAGGGCGATCGAAAGTAGGCCCATGGCTATAGATCTTGCGTTCATCGTCGGCTCCCAGAACAATCTGCACTTGTGGTGAATGACCGTTTATCGCTGTGGCACCTAACTTCGTTTAACAACGGCATCGCGGATGTGCGTGCAATGTAGCACCCAGGATAAGTTCAAGCCAAACCATGCTGCAGGTATCGAAACACGCCTCGTGAAGTATCAAAAACCGGTTCTTTCACGACCCGGCATTTAAAAGCAGCCCCGCAAGCGCGCAGCTCATCGCGGCTCTTTGCGAGGCCGGCAAGGTCTGGTGCAGCCATACCTGGCCCGGCGAAAACAGGCCCACGGCGGCCGCCGGGCCTGCCGGCCCATCAAAGCGGAAACCGACAAAGGCGCGACCATCGCTCATCGTCTCGCCGCGGTGGTCAAAGGGGCTGGCCTTGAAGCTCTGGCCATTGACCTTCAGCTGGATCCGGTCGGGCAACCATGCATCCTCGATTTGCCAGCTGGAAGCGCTGGCCACCTTCAGCTCTGCGCGCGTTTCTTGCCCTTGGCAGTCGCACTTCAGCCCGAAGCTGGCTTGCACTGGAATCTGGTTGTTCCACACCGGTAGCTGGGTTTCGCCCTCTTTGCGCTCGCAGCGCCCGAGCAGACGCTCATGCCCGCCCGTTAGCACAAAGGAAAAGCCATTGGATGTTTTGCTCCATGTGAGCGGCCCCAGGCTGAAGCTGGTGTTGCTGCTCAAGGCGTCGCGCCTGACCTCGGCCACACGGTAGGGGCCCAGATCGAACGATTCGTCCGCGAACAAGCCGCTGGCGGCGCTGCGATGGCCTGCTGCCCAGCTCTCGCTTTGCCCCTGGAAGCCTAGTGGCGCGGTCATGGCAATCGGCGCCACGCTGCCGCAGGCACTCAGCAAGAAAACGGCGGCTGCTGAAGCTGCAGAAGCTGTTGCAGGGGCGGCCCAACTTAGCGGGGCAGGGCGTTGTGGGCGTGTTTTCATCTGGGGCGCTGCGCATTGCGAACTGGAGATGGCGCCATCCTAGGGTCGCCCATGCATTTGCGGCGTGGCCGCATGGTGAGTCGCAGCATCTGCTGCCGGCGGTAGCGTTTGGCGCAACCTTTGGGCGATGCCGGCCGCCTCCTCGCGCACCCCATGACGTTTTCAAGACGGGCCCGCCGACACACGGACGCAACAAAAAAGCTGGATGATTATTTTGCTGCGCTGCACAATAATGCGCACGAATCTCAAATTTCTCGCTGGCCGCAAGACTGGAGTCCCGATGTTCAATCAGACCTTTTTCGCCGCCATGGCCCCGGCTTGGGCCGAACATTTGCCGTTGAAGCATGCGCTAACTTACTGGGTAGACGCCTGGCAACGGTCGGTACTGACCCTGGATGTGCTGCGCGAGCGCGGCAATGTCTACGCCGAGCACGCCAAGTCGGGCAAGCCGCCGGTGCTGGTGTTCGACTTTGAGACAGTCATGGACGCGCGCGACTTCGAGCTGCCGGCCAACTACGCGCTGGTGCGCATCACGCCGCCGCCCGAACTGCCGACCGATCCCGCCAAGCGGCCCTTTGTCGTCATCGACCCCCGCGCCGGCCATGGCCCCGGCATTGGCGGCTTCAAGCCCGATAGCGAGATCGGCATCGCGCTGAAGGCCGGCCACCCCTGCTACTTTTTCAGCTTCTTCCCCGAGCCTATGCCCGGTCAAACGATAGAAGCGGTGGCGCGCGCCGAGCTCAGGTTTCTGGAACATGTAGGGGCGCTGCACCCGGAGGCGAACGGCAAGCCCTTTGTGATCGGCAACTGCCAGGGCGGCTGGGCCTTGATGTTGCTGGCGGCCGCGCAGCCCGAGGCGGTGGGGCCTATCCTGCTGGCCGGCGCGCCGGTGTCTTACTGGGCCGGCGTCGAGGGCAAGCACCCGATGCGTTACTCGGGCGGCTTGATGGGCGGCTCTTGGCTGGCATCGTTGACGGGTGACCTGGGCAATGGCAAGTTCGACGGTGCGCATCTGGTCAGCAACTTCGAGAAGCTCAACCCTGCCAACACCCACTGGGGCAAGCTCTATGGCCTGTATTCGCAGGTCGACACCGAGCGCGAGCGCTTCTTGGACTTCGAGCGCTGGTGGGGCGGCCATTACCTGATGAACAAGGCCGAGATGGACTGGATCGTGCAGAACCTGTTCGTCGGCAACCGGCTCGCGCGCGGCGGCGTGCAAACCGCCGATGGCGCGCTGCATATCGACCTGCGCAAGATCCGCGCGCCCATCATCGTGTTCGCGTCCTGGGGCGACAACATCACGCCGCCGCAGCAGGCGCTGAACTGGATCGCCGACCTCTACCAGAACCGCGATGAAATCCGCGCCCATGAGCAGACCATTGTTTACTGCCTGCATGAGCGGGTCGGCCATTTGGGTATTTTTGTGTCGGCCGGCGTGGCCAAAAAGGAAACCACCGAAATTGCCGCCGCGCTGGACCTGATCGACATGCTGCCGCCCGGCCTGTATGAAATGACGATCGAGGACACAACGCCCGAGATGAGCCACTTGGAGCTGACCGACGGACGTTATCTGTCGACCTTCCACCCGCGTGAAGTCAGCGACATTTTGGCGCTGGACGACGGCCGTGAAGACGAGCAGGCCTTTGATGTGGCGCGCCGCGTGGCCGAAATCAACCAGGCCAATTACGACAAATTTATCTCGCCGGCGGTGCAGGCGGTGGCCAATGAACCGACTGCCAAGCTGGCCCGCAAGCTGAATCCGGCGCGCATGGAGCGCTGGCTGCTGTCTGACAAGAACCCGGCGCTGTGGCCGGTCAAGCTTATGGCCAGCGTGGTGCGGCAGCAGCGCCGGCCGGTCGCTGCCGACAACCCCTTTGTGCAGGCCGAGCAAACCGGTTCGGCCTGGATCACGCAAAGCCTGGACGCCTATCGCGACAGCCGGGACGCTGCGCAGGAGCAGCTCTTCATGGCGATCTACAACTCGCCGCTGTTGCGATCGGTCTTGGCGGTGTCCGATGAGCCGCAAGACCCATCGCCGGACTTGCCTGCGAGCCCTCGCCCCGCGCGGGCCAGCATCGAGGAGGGCAGCGCGCTCGACGCCGGCATGCGCATGCTGATTCACATCGCTTCGGACGGCTCCGGCATCGACGAGCGCCCGCTGCGTATGATGCAGCTGCTGCTGCAAGAAGCCCATGCAGCCGGCGAGACAAGGCTCACGCTGGCCGATCTGAAGCGCTCCGCCAAGACGCAGCATCTGGCTCTGCTGCTGGACCGCGAGCGGGCGCTGGCCGCGCTGCCGCGCCTGCTGCCCGAGCCGAACCAAGCCCGTAGCGCCTTTGCCTTGGTGCGCAAGATTGCTCACGCTCAGGGACCGCTGAGCGCGGCGCATGCGCAGCGCCTGGAACAAATTGCCCAAGCCTTGAACTTGAGCCCCGACAACGGAGCAACGCCTCATGAATGAAAACAAGCCACGCGAGAAATACGAGCGCCTGGTCGCCGCCGTCAAAGAACTGCCACCCGCGCTGACCGCCGTGGCTCACCCGGTCGATGCGGCCTCATTGGCCGGTGCGATCGACGCGGCCAAGTTGGGGCTCATAACGCCCATTTTGGTCGGCCCGCGTGAGCGCATACAAGCCGCTGCACGCGCCGCCGATCTGGACATCTCAAGCTATGAGATCGTCGACGCTCCGTTCAGCCACGCCGCCGCCGAGGCCGCCGTGGCCTTGGTGCGCAGCGGCCGCGCCGAGCTGCTGATGAAGGGCAGCCTGCACACCGACGAGTTGATGGCCGCCGTGGTTAAACGCGACACCGGCCTGCGCACCGAGCGGCGCCTGAGCCACTGCTTCGTCATGGACGTGCCCCACCACACCAGCGCCTTGTTCATCACCGACGCCGCCATCAATATCGCACCGACGCTGGAGGACAAGGTCGACATCGTACAAAACGCAATCGTGCTGGCGCACTCGCTGGGCATCGCCTGCCCCAAGGTGGCGATTCTGTCGGCGATGGAAACAGTCAACCCCAAGGTGCCCTCGACGATTGAGGCGGCCGCCCTGTGCAAGATGGCCGACCGCGGCCAGATCACCGGCGGCGTGCTGGACGGCCCCTTGGCGCTGGACAACGCGATCAGCCCCGAGGCCGCCGCGATCAAGAAGATCGGTGGCCCGGTGGCCGGCAATGCCGACATCCTGGTGGTGCCCAATCTGGAGGCCGGCAATATGCTGGCCAAGAGCTTGTCCTTTCTGGCCGACGCCGACGCCGCCGGCATCGTGCTGGGCGCGCGTGTGCCCATCATCCTGACCAGCCGCGCCGATTCCTTGCTGACGCGTTTGGCCTCCTGCGCGGTGGCGATCCTGCTGGCGCGGCACAACAAGGCGATGCAGGAGCAGGCAGGGGCGGCGCTATGAAACTGGCCCATGGCAGCAGCCACGACGCGCTGTTGGTGCTGAACGCCGGCTCATCAAGCCTGAAATTCAGCGTCTACCGGGTCGATGCCGACGCGCAACTGCATCTGCTGGCCAGCGGCGCCATCGAGGAGCTGGGCCAGGCCGCGCATTTCTGGGCCAAGAACGCCCAGGGCGAGCTGCTCGGCGAGCAGCGCTGGCCCGGCCCGGCGCCAGCCCCTGCACCCGGCCCCTTGGGTCACAGCGGCGCGATCGACTTCCTGACCCAATGGCTGCGCGAGCATAACGGGGGCGGCATGCGCTTGATCGGCGTCGGCCACCGGGTCGTGCATGGTGGCCTCACGCATGCCGCGCCTGAGCTGGTCACCCCTGAACTGCTCAGTTATTTGCAGTCGCTGCTGCCGCTGGCGCCGCTGCACCAACCGCACAATTTGCTGGCGATTCGCTTGATCGCGCAGCGCTTGCCGGGCCTGCCGCAAGTGGCCTGCTTCGACACCGCCTTTCACCGCACGGCGCCGGCCGTCTCGCAGGCCTTTGCGTTGCCGCAGTCGATCACCGCCAAGGGCGTGCGGCGTTATGGCTTTCACGGCCTGAGCTATGAGTACATTGCCGGCGAGTTGCCGGCCTATGACGCACGGGCTGCGGCCGGCAAGACCGTCGTGCTGCACTTGGGCAATGGCGCCAGCATGTGCGCGATGCAAGCCTGCAAGAGCGTCGCCAGCTCGATGGGCTTCACCGCCGTGGACGGATTGATGATGGGCAGCCGCTGCGGCAGCCTCGACCCCGGCGTGCTGCTCTACCTGATGGATGAGCTGAAGATGGACGCGCGCGCGGTCGAGCGCCTGCTGTACAAGGAGTCGGGACTGCTGGGCGTGTCTGGCATTTCCAGCGATATGCGCGCCTTGAGCGAGAGCAAAGACCCGCGTGCGGTCGAGGCGATCGAGCTGTTCGTGTACCGCATCGGTCGGGAGTTGGGCTCATTGGCCGCCGCCCTGGGCGGGCTGGACGCCATCGTTTTCACCGCCGGCATTGGCGAGCACAGCGCACCGGTGCGCGCGGCCATCTGCCGCGCCGCCGCCTGGCTCGGCGTCGAGCTGGACGAGGCCGCCAATCTGGCCGGCGGCCCGCGCATCAGCACGCCCGGCAGCCGCTGCGCTGCCTGGGTCATCCCCACCAATGAAGAACTCACCATCGCGCGCCACTGTCTGGCGCTTCTGAGTCACAAAGAGGAATGCAATGATGAATAGCAGCACGCATGAACCGGCTGGCCTCAACCAGCCGCTGGCCGGCAAAAAGGCCTTGGTCGTCGGCATCGCCAACGAGGCCTCTATCGCCTGGGGCTGCGCGCAGGCCTTCAAGGATTTGGGCGCCGAAGTTGCCGTGACCTATTTGAACGAAAAGGCACGCCCCCATGTCGAGCCGCTGGCGCGAGCTATCGAAGCTCCGCTGTGCCTGCCGCTGGACGTGACGCAGCCGGGCCAGCTGGAAGCCGTGTTCGAGCAAATTGACGCGCGCTGGGGCAAGCTCGACATCGTTTTGCATTCGATCGCCTTCGCGCCCAAGGAGGACTTGCAAGGCGGTCTGCTGAGCTGCTCGGCCGAGGGCTTTGGCAAGGCGATGGATGTGTCTTGCCATTCCTTCATCCGCATGGCCAAGTTGGCCGCGCCCTTGATGACGGATGGTGGCTCCATGTTTGCGATGAGCTATCACGGTGCCAACAAGGTGGTGGCCAATTACAACGTGATGGGCCCGGTCAAGGCGGCGCTGGAGGCGGCCTGCCGCTACCTGGCTTTTGAGTTGGGCCACCAGGGTATTCGCGTGCATGCAATCTCGCCGGGGCCGCTGAAGACCCGCGCCGCCTCGGGGCTGAAGGACTTCGAGGCCTTGCTGCACGACACCGAGCAGCGCGCGCCACTGGGTGAGTTGGTGGACATCATGGACGTGGGTTACGCCTGCGCCTATATGGCGACCCGCTATGCGCGCCACATCTCGGGCAACACCGTCTATATCGACGGCGGGGCGAACATCATGGCGTGAGGGGAGTCGGACAATACCGCTTTGCGGCGTTGTTTGCGGTTCGCTTTTTGCACCGCTGCACCTGGTTTGTGCCCATTCCAGCCACTCGCCCTCCCTCAAAAACCCATATGGGTCGGCGCCAACAAGCTAAGGAAAATGAGGCCAGTCGGCATACCTCGCGTTGCCAAAAGGTTCGTTGTCACAAGCAAGTACCGAGTTGGCCCCATTGTTGTGCGCGCCCTGAACCCTGTCAGATGCTAGGTTGATTAATTCCCAAATAGTCCAGTCTGAGCTAAATGGGCAGCAAGCGATACCGATGTTGACAGTCGATCCTGCCCCCTCTGGAGTTGCATCAAAGGTTCGCACAAGCCCATCTCGAACCAGCAAAGCGATGCTAACTGCTTCGTCAATATGGATACCAGGCAATAAAGTCATAAATGCTACCGGCCCGCAACGGGTATGTTTGGCTCCTGGGACGAGCACATTTTTCGAGACTATTTTCGCGCATTCAATGACCAAATCTTCAAAACGATCCCACCCAAAGGAATTGCCGATTGAAGTAGCGCTATATATGTAGGTTTCAAAAAACGACAAGGGTTCCGCCAATTGTTTCGCCCTCGTTTCGGCCATTGCGGCGACAAGGTCGAAACTCTTTCGATCAAGCAAATTCATACTTGAGTTGTTCTCGGCATGGGCAGAATTTACGTGATCGTTCATTTTCAGATTTGCCAAATAGCTGCGCCCAGCAATAGCACAACTGGAGCGCCAAGGTAAAAATTTGGACCGGCCCGAAATTTCCTCAAGTCCATCTGATTGGGCTCAGTCTTTTTCCAAGGTGGTACGCACGGGCGTCGGTCAAGCATAGCCTCGTTGCAGCGAAGCGGGAGCTGCAATCTGCTCTTGCCCGCGCCTTCTTCCTAGGTTGAGCAGGTGGTCTGCGGGATGCCAAGCGGTTCGGCATCCGAACGACAAGTACTGGTTGGGAGCGGTGGGTCAGGCCATCGCCCGTAAGCCGACGTTGGCCAAAACGGTCGGCGAACCGAACGTCAGCTTTGCGGCGCCTGTTCGAACTGTCGGCTTGGAGCAGGCCCGGACATTTCGAGGTCACTGCCCGCGTAGCAACTCGGTGCCCATAGGTGCCGCTCGCCTTTTTCGTCTTCGGCGTCGGTAGGGTGCGCGAAACTGTCAACTTGAGCGGCTACTCGCCGACCTAATGGCTAGACTGCGACAAATAGGGTCGGATTTGACCCCGCAATGCTGAAATTTCGTGGCGAGCGACTTTGTAACAAGTACGACATTTGTCGATAATTTTGGTGCTGCAGCTAGTTCGGGATGGGGAAGTCCCTTTCATTCGTTAGTTGTACATGGGGCGTTGATGCAATCTTCGGTTAAGAAATTTCTATTTAATTTTGGTGGCTATTCCTTTTGGATACTATTAGTCCTCTGGGCTGTTTTTTCACTTGCCCTCAAAGGCTGTGAATCTACTTGTTACCATGAAGTAGTAAGGTCTGTACCTTCTCCTAATGGCAAGCAAATAGCCGAAATATCTATTGGTGATTGCGGCGGAGCCACAACGGACTTTTTTGGCGGAGTTAACATTAAAAGTGACAATCCCCAGTTAGCCGCAAAAAATTTGTTTACCTTTGATGGTCGCCCGGAAGAAACTGGGCTTGAGGTGCGCTGGGCTAGTGATACAGAATTAATTATTAGTATTTCTAACCTTTATAAAGCTCGCTATATCAATCCGAATGGCAGACAAAGTGCTGGTCTAAAAGTAAAGTACGAATATCGTAATTAGCACAACCAACCAGCCAATTGGATTCGTTCCGGCCACAAAAAACCGTGGCATCCACCGGAATCGTTAACACTCGCCGTTTAGCGAGTCGTTGAGCACTTGTTCAACGTTATCGAGACGTCCCGCTTTGGCCACCCCGCCGCCGTGCCCAATGCCCATCCGAATGACAGGAGCAGGCCGGGATCGTGAGGCCGTATCATCGCCAGTAAGCCGACGTTGACCAAAACAGTCGGCGAACCGAAGGTCATCTATGCGGCGCTTTTTCGAACTGTCGGCTTGACGCAGGCTGGGACATTTCGAGGGCACTGACTGCCTGGCAACTCGGTGCCCATACCGGGCATTCGCCGCCAAGCTTCACGCCCATCGTCAAGCGTTAAGCAGGTATGCCAACTCTCCCGAGTCGGCACAGCCGAACACAGTGGCCCGCATGAACTTGCGACAAAGGCTGAAGCCGCCCACCAGCTTTTCCATCGGCACCCTGAAATCCAGTGCGGCCTTATAAATCGGAAGATGCTGTTCCCACCAAACCCCTCAAAAGACGCGAAGGGCTCGAAGCGTCAAAGCCTCAAACTGCCCGCCGACGACGTGCCAATAGCACCCCGGTCAAGCCCAGCAGTGTCAAGGCCCAGGTTTGTGGCTCCGGCACAGCGGTCACATCTCCGGGGTGCACAGCCAGCGCGTTCACTTTTAAGAACTTGTGGTCGTAGTTCTGGTTGCCCCAGAAGGTACTGAAGTACCACGCGAGGCTTGAATCCGGCGCGTACTCCGTACCGGACCAGTAGTAGTTAACCTCCAGATTCTTGAAATCGCCGGTATTCGTCAGACCCCAATCACTTTGGAATGCTCCTCCCGTGCCGGGGGCATAGAAGGCGTTGTTGCCGAGTGTGACGAAGAACAGATGCGCCATCTCGCTGTAGACCGTCTGGCCGGCTTGGTACTTGGTGGGCAGGCCACTCTTCGTCTGGACGTTGTGGCCACAATCGGTGCCACCGGCCTCGCTGTATTGGCAACCGGGTGCTCCGGTGTCAATGATGGTGGGCAAGCGCCAACCGGTCACGCCGTTGACGTTTAAATTAGCCGCCCAAGTTTTGGCGGCATTCCAGTCCATGAATACATTTTGGTTGACGTTGGCCAGCCAAGTGATGTTCAGCGTGGTGTCGTAGAAAGCCTCCGGGCCGTTGGCAAGGTTGCCGTCCAGGTCACGCGCTTGCAAAGAGCGCGTCCATATGCCTTGATCGTGCACAGCCACCGCATGCGCGGTACCCACCACGCTCAAGGCGCCTAGCAGCGCCGCTGCCTTCAGAGGCTTCTTGATCAGTTTTTGCATTGTTTTTTCCCTGGATGAACGGTATTTGTTGGCGCCGAGCAGTGCAATGCCAGCCGCGAGGGCCAGGTTAAGTGGCAAACGACGGAATTGGGCTGAGGCAGAGTGGTTCATGTGAACGTGTCCTGTAGAGGTGAGCCAGTGTCCGAACACCGGCGTTGGCGCGCAATCGGACCTTGGACCCAAGACCTGGTCTCGGGACCTACCCAGCCCCTGCGCCGGCTGCTTGAGTGCGCTGCATGAAGCTGTTGTTAGTCGATGACCCCCCTTGGTGCGCGCGGGTGTTGTCGCCGCGCTGCAAAGCCTAGCGAGTAGCCTGAGGGTCAGGTCTCCCGTCTTGCACAAAGCCTCTGAGCAGGCGCTGGTCGAGTCTTGAATGTGGGGTCGGCCAAACTGTTTGAATGGGCTGTCGCTTCGTTGTAAACGTCAGCTCCGGGCACCGAGTTGCTACGCAGTCAGTGCCCTCGAAATGTTCGGGCCTGCTCCAGGCCAACAGTTCGAAAAAGCGCCGCATAGCTGACGTTTGGTTCGCCGACCGTTTTGGTCAACGTCGGCTTACGGGCAATGATGCGGCCCCCACGGTCCCGGCCAGTTCTTGTCACTCGGATGCGTAGAGCGGGCGCCGGCACGGTGCCCATAGGAGTCGCTCGGTACTTCAGCGTCAGTGTCAGAGCAGCGTGCCCAGAGCCGACTTCCGCCAAGCCCAAATTTGACCCTTCGGCTGACCAAACTTGCCAGGCGAACACGTAAAAGGGATTCAAGATGGCTCGCTCTGGTCCATTTAAATGAACCTGACCCCACTTTTTTGGGTGACAAAGGCGCGCAGGAAGCGCTTGCGAGTGCTGGCCTGCACCTGGGCAATGGCGGCATGGTCGGGCTCACTGGCCGGGTAAAAACGAAGTGCCGGCGTGCCAAGATTGACCTCTGGCGCGGCAGGATCTTCATTGGCCGTGTCTGCTGCCACTTCGAATACGCCGTCAATGACGCAGACGTGGAAGTGCACATGAGTGTTCAGGCTGGAGCCGAACCGGTGAATAAAGGCCACTGCACCGATGCGCAATGCTGCCGCGTCAACTGTGGCAGCACCAGGGCAGCGCGTGATCAGGCTGTTCTGAATGACGCGCAGGAAGATGCGCAAGGCGGTGTTGAGTGCCGCTCCGTCCCGCTGCGAAAGAAAGTAGCGAAGCCGCTTGGGTACCGATAGGACCCACTGGCCTGTCTCTCTGCAATCTGCGCGTCCTTCGGCTTCACCTTAACATTCGCGTTAGCGCCAATGGCGAATACCCTTGCGCTGAATCAGAATTCGGCCAGGCAGACATAACTAACGAGGGAGAGAGCACTTGAAGATGAGCCGCGCATTTATTGCCGTCCTGTTGACACTTTCCATGATTGGCGCGGTAGCGGCCCCAGTCAATGGCTCCGCTACTGCGGACGAAGATGCCGCCGCAGCACTTTTACTCTCGTATCTGCAAAGTGTTTTCGAACTGCCGGACGAATTGAGCGTTGACTCCAGCTTGCTGAGTGCGGCCAAGACCGTGGCAAAAGACCACTTGCAACGCATGAAACCGATGTTGAAAACATGGTTGAGGGAAGAACGCAACTTGCTTGGGCCAAGCGTTTCAATCATGGATGCAAGCTATAACGTCCGCAACCGCATCATCAATGAGTTGGCGCTCGGCAGGTTTGAGAGTGTTAGCGCATCACATGATCAGGCTTGGTTGATTGCCATGCAGCAACCGGCAAGCTGCCAGGGAACGGCGAAGTACTCATATTTC
>CAUPEV010000003.1:0-73627 GCA_963510335.1 uncultured Roseateles sp. | reverse complement strand
ATCGAGTGAGCGGCTTTCGGCCCTGGTCGAGTTCATGGTTTTGCCTGAGGCCTTCCGCCAGGAGGTGGCCAAGGGCTTCGATGCTGGGGCGGTGGCGGCGCTGCTGAAGCGGCGCGGGCATCTGATCCATGAAAAAGACCGAGCGACGAATAAGCAGCGCCTGCCCGGTATGGGCTTGGCCCCGGTCTATCACATAAAGCCGAGCATATTTGCCGATGAAATTTAGCGTTCTGGTAGCGGCCCAGTCGGAGCGTCGCCGGCGCGTGATTTCTTTGTCCTTGGATTTGGGCACCATGCGGGCATCCTTGCTGGCACTTCTACTTGCGAGCGGCCGTGACTAACTTTTGTGCCGAGACGAATTTGCAAAAATTTGCGACGAAGATAGAGTTTTTAGTGACAGATGGCCTGTAAACTGCGACACAAATCACTTTTCTTGCTTAACGGTGGAATACCTGTCGGAAATTCTTAAGATACTGGATGGCGCCCTGAAGGCCAATGCCAGTATGGCCGCGAACTACGCGGGATTGCTTGCCGACAAATTGGAGCAGTCTGGCGAACGTAAGCAGGCCACGCAAATTCGTGCGCGTCTGGCACGGGCTCCGCAGGCGCGTGCTTCGGCTCAGGATGGCACACGTGGTTTTAGCTATGGCAACCTGCCTGTAGATGGCGAAAGCCGGCTGCATACAGTCGATGTCAGTCGGCCAATACACAGTGATTTGAACTTGGTGTTGCCTAGTGCCATTCGTGGCAGGGTGAATGACTTCCTCGCCGGCGTACTGCATCATGACGCACTGGTTGCCGCTGGCGCCGCGCTGCCGAATCGACTTCTGGTTTATGGTGCGCCAGGTACTGGTAAGACTAGACTTGCGACTTGGATTGCGGCCGAGTTGAAAGTGCCGTTACTTACTGTGCGATGCGATACCCTAGTCAGCAGCTTATTGGGCCAAACCAGCAGAAATCTGCGTAGAGTGTTCGAATATGCGCAACAGTCGCCCGGTGTCCTATTCCTTGACGAATTCGACGCCCTCGCAGGGGCTCGTGGCAATGAACGTGACGTAGGCGAATTGCAGCGTGTAGTAATCGCGCTGCTTCAAAACATTGATGCGCTGCCTGACAGCACGATTTTGCTTGCAGCTACGAATCACGAAAGATTACTTGATGCTGCCGTTTGGCGGCGATTTAGTTTCCAAGTTCCGATGCCTATGCCAGATGAGCAAATGCGTAGCGTCATGTGGCAACAGCAACTTGGTTGCTATGCTCCCCCGTCGTTGGACTTGAACGAATTGGCTGCTCGATCAGACGGTGCATCGGGCGCGCTAATTCAGCAAGTCTGCCTAGATGTGAAGCGCGGTGCAGTCTTATCGGGCCTTTCACAAGTAGACGAAGATGAACTGTTTCGCCGCCTTGCTCTGGCGCTTGCACTTGCTCGCGGGTTGTCACTTAGCACTGAAGCCGCCGAAGTGCGGTGGCTACGAGACTGGGACACTCGACGTTTTTCGTTGCGTACCCTTGCAAAGCTCTACAACACAACAATTCGCAAAGTAGAGAATATGCTTAAGTTCAACAGGGAGAACATCAACGATGGCAACCAAAAAGAAACAGAATCGCACTAAGAACGGTGATTCGGACGGCGGACGGCTAACGCCGCAAACTGACTCTCCGTTTCAGCATATTTCCTTTTCTCCCGAAGACTTGCGGAACGCTGGTGGTGGTGGTGGGCCGCCCAAGATATTTGATGCAGAGGGGCTGTTTCAACATCGTCTTGGGCTTGCTGAAAGTCTGAATCAGGCTTGGGGGGCATTGTCCTCTGATATGGGCATGCACCCGGGTTCGCTCGGAGGCCTTGTTTTCAAGTTGCACCCAGATGGGATTGCAAAGTCACATCGCCCTCTTCAACTGGTAGACGAAGCAGCCCTCATTCATGCAGGGCATGAAAAGGTTGAGGAAATGCTTGTGGCCGCGCACGGCCCTGGCTTCAATGCGTTACACAGGCTCATTCTTGAGCGGGACATTCAAGCTATTCGGGCAAACGTAAGCGTGATCCAGCGGATCGAACCTTGGTCTCGCGTGAGACGCAATCCCGAGGGCACACTTGCTTTGCGAGAGCGTGAATCCGCGTTGCTGCGAGTTTTTCGATATCAATCTGATTGGGCAAATCAAACAGTTTTCAGTTCAATCCGAGAATTGCTTGGTCGATTAGGCCTTCATTACCGTGTTCTGCCAAATCACCAACGTGGATGGCACTTGTTGCGACTGACTAAATTGTCAAATGCTTCAGAAGAAGCGTTGAATGTGCTGCTAAGTCATCCTGGAGTGCGACGATTGCTTCCCGAACCGCACTTCAAAGCGGCAGCGACTTCTAGCATTTCCATGCCTGCAGCGGCGCCGGCGTTGCTTGGAACTCCACGCGCCGACATGCCTGTAGTAGCAGTGTTTGATACTGGAGTTAGTCCATCTGCAAGTCATTTGAATGGCTGGGTGGTGGGACGAGACACCTACGTCTTACCGCCCGATACTGCTTATCAGCATGGTACGAACGTTGCTTCGTTAGTCGCTGGCGCACATGCGCTTAACGGCGGGCATCCTGATCTACCAGTCATTGGTACGCTTGTCTATGATGTTTGCGCGTTGGATGAGGGAGCAAATGGCAGCCCCATGACAGATCTGGCGATGCGACTGGAGGAAGCGTTATCAAAGCGGCCAGATATCAAAATTTGGAATCTTTCGCTTGGAGCGTCAAGCAGTTGCGATGATCAAGTTTTTAGTGAATTCGGTAAGACGCTAGACGGGCTCAGCGAAAAGTTTGACGTTTTGTTTATCGTGGCTGCGGGCAATTATGTGAAAGAGCCGCGCCGAACTTGGCCAGATGGAAGTTTGTTGGACGACAGAATTTCTAGCCCGGCTGACTCGGTACTATCGTTGACGGTTGGCTCCGTGGGACACGTGACGGACCCGACAGCATTAACTGGCGCAGGGGAGCCGACGCCCTACAGTCGGCGAGGTCCGGGGCCAGCGTTTACACCGAAGCCAGACATTGTGCATGTGGGTGGAGGCGTCCATACTCCTTGGAACGTTGGTCCAGCTAGCCTACGTGTACTGCTCGCCGGTAACGAAGTTGCTTCGAGCTTTGGGACAAGCTTTGCCGCGCCGGTGGCATCGGCGCTTGCCGCGCATCTGTGGCAAGGATTGGAGGGGCATAGTCAACTCGTGCCGCGCCCGGCGCTTGTGAAGGCTTTGTTGATTCACTCGGCCCAGTTGGCATCCCCACCTTATTCTCCATTGGAGAAGCGCTATTTTGGCGCGGGCTTGCCGATCGATATCATGACTAGCCTGTATGACAGTCAAGATAGTTTTACGCTGGTGTTTGATGCCCAGTTGGTGGGTGGCCTAGCTTGGCGGAAGGCCCCATACCCCATACCCGAAGCGCTGCGCGTTGACGGTAAATTTTGCGGAGAGGCTGTGATTACAGCGGTGTACGCTCCGCCGCTCGATCCAGACGCTGGTGCTGAATATGTGCGAGCGCACGTGGAACTTGGCTTCGGCACTTTGGAAGGTGAAGCGTTTAGCGGCAAGGTGCCAATGAAGGGCGAAGTCGGAGTTGATGGTTACGAGGCAGCTCAAATTGAGCATGGTGGTAAATGGGCTCCTGTACGTATGCACCGCAAGAGTTTTCCACAAGGCTCGGGTGCAGGTGACTGGGCCTTGCAGGCGAGGGTGTATTCACGAGCCTTGGAGCCTGCGCCAAAGCAGGCATTGCAAGTTTTCATAATTTGTACATTGCGTGCGTTGGATGGTAATCCCAACGTTCATGCGGACGGGATGCGTGCTCTTGCTGCTACCAACTGGGTGCGCCAAAATCTACCGGTTAGAGTGCCAGTTAGCAGTTTCTGACCGCGTTGCGATTTTCCGAATCTGCGAATCAGTCAGGAAATTGTTCCCGTCTTGCTTTGTAACGGGAACGGGGTTGACTTGCGAACGGGAACAGACAAAGCGAGCATTCATGCGGGTTAGCGGGGTGCTGTTCCCGTGTTCCCGCTGTTCCCGCAGTTTTTAGGGGATGGCTAGAAATTTCATAGGTCCGAGCCTGACATTGCGCATCAGCTGATGAGGTGGACAGCTCAATTTGGGGGATGACTATGATCTTCACTGTTGCGCCGGAAGACCGCGTGATTTGGCGGGCAGACCTTCGAGAATTGCTGGGGGTCAGCCCCGACACTCTGCGCCGCTGGATCAGGGACGGGAAGCTTCCTAAACCAGATGTCTATTTCACACAGCGATCTATGGGTTGGAAGGTGGCAACGCTTCGACAGGCAGGCGTCAACTTGGTGTAGTTTTTGTTGCTTGTATGGCAGGGGGTATAGGGCACCATTTGAGGGTAACTTTGAGGGTAGGTTTTGAATCTGAAAAACGCGATGCTAGTGTTCATCGTTGTTTACGAGCATCATATGATAGCGCCCCAGGCCACCAAACGAAAATGGCTCCCCTTGTGGGAGCCATTTTCGTTTGGGGGTTTGACAGGTGGGTGAGAGCCACCGATGTGGTTCGCTCTGTGACAGCCAGTGGCTGTCACAGGACATCGCGCAGCGATGGTCCGCAGTGCCCGGGAGGGCACGGAGGATGACTGATCGGCCTGAGCCGAGCAGGCACATTCCGCGTCCCACCTTTACCTTCGGGGTCTTGGATCAAGCAGGCGCTCATACATGCGCGCGATCAGCCGTTGATTCGCTGGATCAACTCGGCCAACTCGCCGGTGATTTCAATCGCCCGCTTCGCGCCGGTCTTGTCCGGCACAAGCCACATGGCACCGCCACGAATGTAGGCGCGCTGGATCTTCAACAGCAAGCCGGCGGAGCTGCGGAATAGCGCTCAACTCCGCCCCAACATGCCCATGGTGCGCGCCCGTGACACCGCATGCTTGCGCGAGGCCGCTTCTAGCTTGCTGTAGAGCGCCTTCAGATGCCATTTGACGGTCTCGCTGCTGACCAGCATCGCATTGGCGATCTCCTTGTTGGAATAGTTGCGCGCCAGCAGCGCCAAAATTTCGCGCTCCTTCGGCGTCAGCAGCTTTTCGGAAGCGGGGGGCAGCATGCCACCAAGCTCGTCCCGAGCCGGCTCGGACTCTTCTTCATGGGCCGGCTGCAAACGCAGGCGCAAGACAGCGAGCGGGTGATCCAAGGTCAAGGCCGCCTCCCGCGCCTTGGCCGCCAGCGCCATGCGTGCATACGTGTAAGCGCGGCCGATGTCGCCGGCGGCCTCCCAGTCATCGGCAAGCGCAATAAACAGCGCTGCCGGCGCCTGCCAGCTGTCGATCAGGGCGCCACTTTGCAAGGTCGCCTCAGCATAATGAATGGCGGCGTTAGGTGCCGTCATATTGAGCGGCGCCGGCAGCTTTTTGTGGCGCCGGTGTACCTCGGCCAAGGCGTCGTTGACGGCCACGCCCAGCGCGGGCAGGCCGAGGGTTTCGATCAATTGTTCGGATTCAGCCAGCGCGGCCAGCGCGGCATCGGCTTGGCCCGCAGCGGCCAAAATGCGGGCCTGGAAAATCAGGTTCAAGGCGATGCTGCTGTTGGCTCCGGCGCGCCGGTAGATGCGCATCGCCTCGGCGATCGGTTGCACCGCCTCCACCGCCAAGCCCAGCGCGAGCAGGGTTTGTGCCAGCTCACCGCTTGCATTGGCTGCGTTGTGGCCGGCCGGTGCGGCCGCCAAGGACAGCTGCGCCGCAGTCAGCACGGCGCGGCTGTCGCGCAACTGCCCTAGCTCGCGCAACAGACGGCCCACGCCGGTCTTGCTGGCGCCGACCAGAATCGGCCAGGCGCAGCGATTGGCCAACGTCACCGCGTTGGCAAAGCAGCTGGACGCCTCATCAAAGTCACCCAGGCCTTGCAAGGTCGAGGCCGCGTTGAGGGTGCACACAATCGCCAAACGCAACTGCCCCGTCGCTTGTGCAAGTTCGTTGGCTTGTAAATAGAGTTCGGCGGCCTCGATCGGCACCCGCCGGCTTTGCGTCAGGGCCAAGGCACCGGTCCACCAGGCCAGCGCCGCCGTGTCGGCCGGCCGCTCGACAGCCAGCGTGGCGCCCGAATTGTTGAAAGCCTGCTCGTAGCAATGCCAGGCTTTGGCAATGTTCAGGCGTTGAGCATCGGCAGCGCCGTCGTACAGCTCGATGGCCCGCCGGTAGGCCTGTTGTTCGCGCTCGTAGTGCAGCTGCACCTTGGCCAACAGGGCTTCGGCCAGTTGAGCGTCTCCCCGCGCCTGGGCATCGTCTGCGTCGTCGAGCAAGGCTTGGGCGCGCAATAGATGCGCTTCGGCGGCGTCGAGGCGGCAAAACAGCGTGGCGATTTCACAAGCAGTCAGCGCGGCGCGCAGCTGCACGTTGCAAGGCAATGGCTCTGGCAGCTGCTCGGCCTCGGCGAGCAGCCCGGTCGCGCGCCGGCTATCGCGCTGCCTCAAATGCCAGGCGAGTTCAACCAAGAGCGCGGCGCGCTGCTGGGCTGCGGCTGCCTGCACCTCAGCCTCCAGGGCCGTCAGCTCCGCATCATCTAGATAAAACTTCATGGGCCAAGTGTAAAAGCTCGCCGGACCCAAGCCCGAGGCTGCCCGCACCGACGCTTAATCTTGGCCTCACCTCGGCCTAATCGCTAGCTAATCGAGCGCGTCTATGGTGCCCTCCAGGCCGGCACAGAGCCCTGTAAACGCCTCGGGTTTACCCATTCAAGGTATTCCCGCGCCACCCTTCGCGGGGGGGATGCGAGAGGGGTTCGAGTCGATACGCTGCATGCCATCAGAACCTTCTGAACCGCCGGGCAGCCATGTTTGCCAGGCAATCACCCAGACTTTCAAGGAGTCAGATTCGATGAAGTTCTCTTCCCTATCGGCGCGTACTGGCCCTGAGCCGACAGCGGCTCTGCGACCCCGCCATGCCTTGCTGGCCGCCCTGCTGGCCTGCGCGCCTGCTGTTCAGGCAACGCAGTTGCCGGCGCAAAATCTCAGTCAAATGATCGCCAAGGCCGACGTCATCGTCAGCGGCGAAGTCATCTCGGTCAAAGACGGCATCCAGGACGGCGTGCCCTACACCGAAGTAACGCTCAAGGTCGCCGGCAGCGCCAAGCAGAATCTGGCCCCCAAGAGCAGCTACACCTTCCGCCAGTTTGGCTTGTTGAAAGCCCGCAAGATGGATGACGGCCGCTACCTGCTGCCGGCCAAGATCGAAGGGATGCCGACCTGGGCCGTCGGCGAGCGGGTGATGACCTTCATGAACAAGCCGGCCGCCAAAACCGGCCTGAGCACCCCGGTGGGCCTGACCCAGGGCAAGTTCAGCATCAATGGCAGCAAGGCCACCAACAGCTTCAACAACGTCGGCCTGTTCGAGGGTGTTCAGGTCGTCACCCGCGGCCTCTTGCGTACGGCTGAGACCAATATGTTGAGCAAGACCTCGGGCGCAGTGGACGTGAACGTGCTGCAAGGCCTGGTCAGCCGCGCAGTGAAGAACAACTGGATTGCCACCGGAGCCATGCGCTGATGAACAAGAACTTCAAACTCTCCACCCTGGCCGCCTGTGTGGCCTTGGCTGCCGCGGGCGCGCAAGCCGCCGGCCCGCTCTACCTGAACAACAACCCGGCCAATCTGCAGCCGCTGCGCTGGGACACCTCGCAGGGCCCGATCAAGGTCTATACCGACATTGGCGTGTTCAGCCGCAAGAACGATGACAGCGTGTTCCTGAGCGAAGCGCAGGCCAATAACATCACCGCCTTTGGCCTCAAGCAATGGAGCTCGGTCGCCACTTCGACCTGGCGCGCCGAAACCGACCCGGCCAAGTTCACGCCCTTCAGCCAGGTGCCCAGCATCGGCGTCGACGTGAAGGATGGTGCCACCGCCGCGCTGGTCTACGGCAAGTACAACGAGGGTGGCTTCTACGTCATCTATGACGCTGACGGCAAGGTGCTGGAGGAGTTCTTCGGCGTGCCGCGTGATCAGGTGCTGGGTATCGCGATGCCCGAGATCGCCGAAGACCGCGACGGCGACGGCTACCCCGAGACCATCGTCAAGGCCACCGCCGTGATGAATGGCTATATGGTCAGCCATGAATCACCGCCGCCCGGCCAGCGCAGCCAGCCGCCGGCTGACGTCAACGGAACGCGTTATGCCGGCATCTTTACGCATGAGTTCGGCCACGCGATCAATCTCTCGCACTCGCAGACCAATGGGCAACTGGCCTATCTGAGCCAGACCGGCTATGAGCGCGACCTCTACCCCGGCGTCAAGGGCTGCGTGGCACCGGTCCACCATTGGCTCTATGGCCCGAACACCAGCCATATCGACCCCAAGCATATCGAGACGATGTTCCCCTTCATCGACTCGCACAATGTCGCCAAGGGCAGGTCGGCCGGCTACGAGATGAGCACGGTGGACCGGCCTGATGACATCGCCAGCATCTCCAACCTCTACCCCACCGCCGACTACCTCAGCAAGACCGGCTCCATCTCCGGCACGCTGATGCTGAAGGATGGCCACACCGGCTTCAGCGGCATCAACATCATTGCGCGTAACGTCAAGGATCCACTGGGGGATGCGGTCTCGGTGATGTCGGGCGACCAGACCCAAGGCCAGCTCGGCCCCGACGGGCGCTTCCGCATCAACAATCTGAAGGCGGGCGAGAGCTATCAGATCTACACCGAGGAGATCACGCGCGGCGGCTACCCGACGCAGCCGACCATGCTGATGTCGCAAGCCGAGTACTGGAACCAGGGCGAGACCAATGATCCGGCCGCCGACACGCCCTGCATGGTGAATGCCATCAAGGTCGAAGCCGGTGTCACCAAGACCGCCGATTTGATCTTCAATGGCCACACCGACGGCGTGCAGTACAGCTTCTTGACCTCGGGCTACCTGACCAGTTTGTCGGCCAACGGCCATCGTGCTGGCGGCCAAGTGGGCGGCACACTGCCTTTCTATTGGGATGCCAAAACGGGCTTAAGCCTGCTGCCGCAAGAACTGAACCTGAATTCATCGGGCAATAGTTCCATCACCCATGACGGCAGCCAGATGATGGTGGAGGCGAACTTCGACGGTCAATGGCAAGTCGACCCCTGGGGCGGTGAGCCCTTTCTGATCAAGCAGATGGCGCTCTACAACATTGACACCCAAGCCCTAACCCCCTTGGGCGCCTTGAGCGATAGCTGCGGCCTGGGCGGCCAGGGTGGCTATTCCAGCAGCTACGGCTGGGGCCTCAACAGCAGCGGCAGCGCGGCGGTGGCCGGCAGCACCAAGACCTTGGCCGATGGTTCTTGCGACGCTTTCAACTGGGATACCAATACCGGTCTGGACATCCACCCCTATTTGTGGACGGCCGACAAGGGTGGCCGAGCGCTCAGCATGAATGGAATGAATCTGCCCTTCTTGCCTTGGGTACGCGCCTCCGCGGTGGCCGGCAATGGGGCGGTGGTGGTTGGGCAGGGAAATTTCACCAACGCCTTTGCCTGGATCAATGAAGGCGATGCAATCGATCTGACGGCCTTGACCGGCGCGGCGACAGCGGAAGTCATCAATGCCGACGGCAGCCGCGTTCCGCTGGACACCGCCAAGGGCGTGGTCTTGTGGAACGCTTTGCAGGGCACCGATGCCGGCGCTTTCCGCAATATCAGCGGGCCTAAGTACTGCACCGACTTCCCGTTCTCAAGCTGGGACGGCATTGACCACTGCAAGGTGGAAGGTCCGGCCTGGGTGGAGGCCAACTTCGGTCTGCCGGGCAATAGCATCAGCGGTATCAGCGACGACGGCCGGGTGCTGATCTCGCGTGTCGGCAGCTTCTTCACCAGCTTCGCAGGCTTTATGTGGGTTGAGGATGTGGGCTGGATCGGCTTGAATGACTTCTTCCGCAAGCAAGGCGTGGTCGAAGCCGAGAAGTACGGCATGGACAACCCAGGTGCCATCAGCGGTCAAGGCTCCACCATTGTTGGCGGTTTGGCCGGCGTTGGCGCCACCTGGTATGTGGACTTGAAACAGGCCTTTGTTTGCGAAGGCGGCAACACCGTCGCGGCGGCCTTCCCCATCGAGTTCGCGGCCAAGGTCAAGGCGGGCGCCCTGATGGGCCGCTGCGGTATCAAGTAAACAGACAAGCAAGCAACTCTGCCGGCCAGCGAACCATTTGCTGACCGGCACTCAAATCTCTAGGACATTCCATGCACATCCATCGTTTCGCAATTCGCGCACTGGCCGTGGCGGCCATCCTCGCAAGCGCAGGCCAGGCCAAGGCCTCACTGACATTTTTCGACTCCCAAGCTGCTTATATGGCCGCCATCAGCGCGCCCGGCGTAGACAACTATGAAAGCATGCCCTGGGCCGATATGGGCAGCTTTGTCGAGGGCCAAGCCGGCGAGCATTACTACGCGGCCTGGGCGGTTGCGGAGACGGGCGATTGGACCGGCTTGTACGCCGCTGGCAGCAGCAGCGATCTGTGGCTCTCGACCAATGTGGCAGCCGACTACCTGACCTATGGCTATTTCTCGGACAAGGTCAACGCGGCCGGCGGCTTCTTCTTCGGCAGCAATGAGATGGGCGAGTTCAAAGCCGGCCAAACCATCCGTGTCAATGCGATTGACTCCGACGGCGAGGAGCTGAACGTGCTGATGGAGAACGCCAGGCCTGACAGCTTCTACGGCTTTGTCTCGACCAGTCATCTGGAGTATTTCCAGGTCAGCGCCTTGCAGCCCAATGGAGAGTTCACCTGGGTCGCCGGCAATGACCTGACCCTCGGCAGCATCGCCGCCGCCGTGCCCGAGCCTGGCAGCTACGCGATGCTCTTGGCTGGCTTGGGGCTGCTGGGTGCAGTCGGTCAGCGCAAGCGTCAAGCTCAGAGCAAGTAACTGCTTAGCGCAGGCGCTCAGCGGAGCGCCGCATCGGCCACAATGCCGGCTCTCAAAGCTGCGCGAGTGAGCGATGCCTGTGCTGAAAATCAAGTCTGAACGCTTTGCCTGGCGCGGCCTTACTTTTGCGGCCGCCGCTGTCGCCGTCACCGCCGCGTTGGCGGCGCTGGTTCTCATGGCGTTCAGGACTTGGGGACCGGGCGCGGCCGATGTTGGCCTCAAGATGCCGCCGAGCCACTATCTGACCGCGCCACTGGCCGATCTGGCGCCGCTCTTGGATTGGACGGAGCGCCAGCTGATAGACAAGCAGGCGGCGGCCAACCCTCATAACGGCGCTCAACGTGGCGCCATCACGGCCTTGCGGACGCGGCTGGCGCTGCTGCGCGGGCGGCCCGATGAGGCGCTGCAGCTCATCGAACAAGCTCGTGCCGGCAGCGCCAAACTGGAACTGCGCTCGGGTCTGCTGTGGGTCGAGCAGTTGTTGGCGGCGGCGCAGAAAAGTGGCGATGGAGGCAAAAGCGCGTGGAGCGAAGCCCAGTGGGACGCCGAGCTGCAGCAGCGCCTCAAGGCGCAGTCTTGGCCGGCGGCCAAAGCAAGTCTCAATGCCATGGCGTCGGGCTGGCAATTTTTTCCGATTGAAAGCCTCGCCATTGGCTGGACTCATTCCTACGACACCTTCAAGCGCGGCAACGCCATGCGCCCCGACGATCTGGCACTGGCGGAAATGATCATTAACGCCCGCTTCAATGCTGAGCTGCTGCAGCCCCGCGCAGCAGTTTTCGAAAAGGGCATTGCGCGCTTCCTGGCGGCGCAGCCGGCCGGCGAAGATTTTTGGGCGGCGCGTGCCAAAACCCTGCCCGAGCGACCGGCCCACCCGGTGCGCATGGCTATTTGGGAGCCCGACGGGGTGGAGCTGAGCGCCTTCAATCACCCGGCCAAGGCCTGTTTGATGCTGACCGAGGACGCGAACGAGTTTTGTATCGTCGATCCGGTCTTGCCGGGCCTGAATCGGCAAGAGGCTTGGCTGCTGGTGAAGGGTCTTGAGGACCTGAAAAGTGGCCGCAACAGCGCCGCGAGAGAGGCATACAACGCCCAGTACATGCAGCTGTTGAATCGACATCAGAACGATCCGCTCGCAAGGGCGCAGGCGCTTATGCAGCTGTCGATGCAACTGGAGCCGGCTGGTCTCCGCCTGCACGGCACCCATGTCGCCGGCATCGCAATGGCCGGTAACCCCCATGCCGAACTGTTGGCCATTCATTCGGGTTCGGAGTTCTTCACGCCCGCTTTTATCGCCAAGCGCGGCGCCTTGCAAAGGCAGCTTGAGCAGATCGCGGCCTTTGTCCGCGACAACAAAATTCGCATCGTCAATATGAGCTGGGGCCTGCCCGGCATAGGCATGCAAGCCGAGCAGGAGCGGGCTTTGCGCCAGCAGATGCTGGCGCTGATGACGGCCTGCCCGGACACCTTGTTCGTGGCCGGTGCGGGCAATGAGAACAGCGATTTGGGCCCGGCCGCCTCCCGTTTTTTGCCGGCCAGCTTGGGCGCGGCCAATTTGCTGGCGGTGGGCGCAGTCGACCGCGCGGGGCATATCACCGGTTTCAGCAATTTTGGCGAGGCCGTGCATCTGTATGCGCTGGGTGATGCAAGCGTCAGCGTGATACCAGGCGGCCAAACCATGGTCATGTCGGGCACCAGCATGGCCGCGCCCGAGGTCAGCAATGTGGCGGCCAAGCTGCTGAGCCAATGGCCAGCGTTGACGGTGGCGCAGTTGAAGCAGTTGCTGATCGACGGCGCCGACCTGGTCGCGTCCGGCACCCAGCTGCCGATGGCGATGCGGCTCATGAACCCAGTGCGGTCTGCGCAGTTGGCTCAGGCATTGCGCAAACAGTGAAGGGCCCGATTGGGGCGGCCATATTTGAGAGGGCCAACTATTGGCGCAGCCCTTAAACTGCGGGCTCACCATCGACCGCAGGCCATGAAGAGTAGCGAGAAGAAAACCAGCACGACCAAGCGCAGCGCAGCGGTCGCCCATGACCCCAAGGTGACGCTGGGCATGGTGGCGGCCGCTTGCGGCGTGTCGCCCAGCACGGTGTCGCGGATCTTGAACGGCACGGCGGTGGTCAGCGCCGACAAGCGCGCGGCGGTAGATCAGGCGATTGCCGAGTTGGGCTTTGTGCCCAACCCAATGGCGCGCGGCCTGGCGGGTGGGCGCACGCTCAGCGTCGGCGTGATCACGCAGGCTATCGACAGCCCGTTCTATGGCATCGCGCTGCGCGGCATCGAAGAGGCGCTGAACAAGGTCGGCTACAGCCCGCTTTTTGTCAGCGGCCATTGGAACGCCAAGGAGGAAGCGCGCTGCATTGAAGTGCTGCGCTCCAGGCGGGTGGACGGCTTCATCGTGCTGACCGGCCGCCTCAGCGATGAGGCCTTGAGGACGCTGGCCAAAGCCCTGCCGGTGGTCGTGACCGGCCGCAGCCTGTCGGCACCCGGCTTGTTTTCGCTGGATTTCAACAACTTCGAGGGTGCGCGGCTCGCGACCGAGCATCTGCTGGCGCTGGGGCACCGCGATATCGCCTTCATTGCCGGCCCGGTGATACACCCCGACGCCTTGGAGCGCCTGCGTGGCTACCGTGCCGCGCTGGAAGCCGCCGGCCTGCCCTACCGGCCGGGCCTGGTTGTTCAAGGCCAGTATCAAGAGGAAAGCGGCCTGCTGGCCGTGGAGCAGTTGATCAGCAGCCGCCAGCCTTTCACAGCGATCTTCGCGGCCAACGACCAAATGGCGTTTGGCGCGGCCCTGGCCCTGCACAGACATGGCTTGCATGTGCCGGATGACGTGTCCTTGGTCGGGTTTGACGACTTGGCGGGCGCCGCGCATTCGGTGCCACCACTCAGCACCATCCATCACCCGGCCTATGAGCTGGGCAGCTTGGCGGCCAACTCGCTGCTGCAATTGCTGGCCGGTGAAACGCCCGAGGCGGCCCTGTCCGAACCGCGCTTGATCGTGCGTGGCTCCACGCGTGCACTCGCTGCGGGCTGAAGGCCGTTCAATTCGTTCAAGGCTCGGCCCAGAGCAGCCTCAGGATTTACCCTTTGTTGACAGTCGAAGCGGCCTGAATTACATTCTGAAAGCGCTTTCATAAAGCGCCTCGAATCAACAATTACAGACCGAATCGCCCATCAAGGCCGGTTCAAGGCGGAGACAAGCAGGCGATGAATACTCACAAGCGTGCCAGCCGGCGCGCCTGGCTGGATCACTGGCTGATGCAGCCAAAGTTGACAGCGCTGTCAATGCTGCTCGGGCTGCTCAGCCTGGCGCTACCGCTCAGCGCGGCGGCGCAGCAGCAGTTGGTGGTGGCCGCCTATCCGGCGGTGGATGAGATCGTTCGCGCCGCAATACCCGCCTGGCAGCGCCTGCACCCTCAGGTTGAGGTCAAGGTGGTCAGCCGCCAGTTTGCCGACCACCACACCGCCATGACCACCGCTTTGTCGACGGCGGTCTATTTGCCCGATGTGATGGCGCTGGAGGTCGGTTATCTGGGGCGCTTTTCACCCGGTTACGGCCTGGAGGATTTGACGCGCCCGCCCTACGACATCGCCAGGTTCAAGCCCCGCTTCGTGCCCTATGCCTACCAGCAGGCGAGCAACCGGCGCGGCGAGGTGGTGGCGGTGCCGACCGATATCGGCCCCGGCACCTTGCTCTACCGCAAAGATGTCCTGGCCAAGGCCGGCGTCAGCGAGGCTGAGCTCACGCAAAGCTGGGACAGCTATGTCGCGGCCGGCATCAAGATCAAGGCCAGCAGCGGCGGCTTCCTCTTGGCCCATGCGCGCGATATCAAGAACATCCTGATCCGCACCGGCATACAGCCCGGCGAAGGGCTCTACTTTGACAGCCAATCGCGCGTGCTGGTTGCCTCACCGCGCTTTGTGCGCGCGTTTGAGTTGGCCCGCGAGGTGCGCCAGCACAAGCTGGACGCAAGAGTATTGGCTTGGTCGGCCGACTGGACCGAGGGCTTCAAGCGCGGCAGCATTGCCACCCAATTGACCGGCGCCTGGCTGGCCGGCCACTTGAATACATGGTTAGCACCCAATACCGCCGGCCTGTGGCGTGCCGCGCAACTGCCCGAAGGCGCATTTGCGGCCTACGGCGGCACTTTCTTTGCAATGCCGCGCAAGGCCGACCCGGCCAACAAGGCCTTGGCTTGGGACCTGATTCAGTTCCTGACCCTGAACCGCGAGATACAGCTGCGCGCCTTCAAGGCCCAAGACGCCTTCCCGGCCTTGCTGGAAGCGCATGACGACCCCTTCTTCGAGCAGCCGATTGCTTTCCTGGGCGGTCAGACCGCGCGGATCGGCTGGCGCGACGCGGCTCGCCGTATCAAGGCGGTGGATGTGCACAAGCAAGACGCGTTTGCCGAGGAAGTCATAGACACCGAACTCGACAAGGTGCTGGAGCGCGGCAAAGACATCCGCACCGCGCTGGCCGATGCCGAACGCCTGCTGAAGCAGCGCGCCACCCGTTAAGTAAAGCGTCAGAACCCTCACGATGAAGCTACCTGCCTTCCTGCGCTTGCCACCACGCTGGGCGCCCTATGTGTTCTTGGCACCTTTCGTGCTGTTGTTCCTGATCTTCGGCATGTTCCCGCTGGCCTTTTCGCTCTACCTGGCCTTTCAGACCTGGGAGCCGACCAGCGGCCTGACCGCGATGACTTTCGTTGGCCTCGACAACTTCGCCTTCGCGCTGCGGGATGAATGGTTCTGGAAGTCGCTGAAGAACACCACCTGGCTGGCCCTGGCCTCGGGCGTGCCCCAGCATCTGGTGGCGATCCCGCTGGCCTGCTTCATCCATGCCTCGTTCAAGCGCCTGCGCAACGGCGTGGTCGGCGCCTACTTCATGCCCTACATCACCTCGACGGTGGCGATTGCGATCCTGTTCAGCTCGCTGTTCTCGACCGACTACGGCCTGATCAATGGCGTCATCGCGGCCTTACGCGAGCTGCCCGGTGTCGGCTGGCTGATGCCGGCTGCGGCGATCGACTGGCTCAACAACCCGGATGCGCTGAAACCCGCGATTGCGATGATCGTGTTCTGGCGCTATGTCGGCTTCAATGTGGTGCTCTATCTGGCCGCGCTGCAGACCATCCCTGCTGACATCATGGAAGCCGCCCGCATGGACGGCGCCGGCCGCCTGCAACAGTTCTGGCACATCACCCTGCCGAGCCTGAAGCCGATGATTTTCTTCGGCGTCACGCTGAGCGTGATCGGCGGCCTGCAGCTGTTCGAGGAGCCCTTCATCCTGACCAATGGCCGTGGCGGCACCGACCAGGCCGGCATGACGACGGCCATCGATCTCTACCGCATGGCTTTTGACTTCCATGATTTTGGTGCGGCCAGCGCGATGTCCTGGTTGCTCTTTCTGCTGGTGGGCCTGCTGACCTGGCTGACCAACCGAGCTTTTCGCCAGCGCGGCGGCTGAAGGCAACTCAGATGCATAACTCCAAACACCAACTCGCACCCTGGGCCGCCTACGGCTTGGTCGGCCTCGGCATGCTGATCATGCTGGCGCCCTTTTATTTCATGTTCGTGTTCGCCACCCATTCGCGCGGCGAGATCTTCAGCATGCCGCCGCCGATGTTCTTCGGCGATGACTTTCTCAACAACCTGGCCATCCTGACCAAGCGCATTCCCTTTTGGCGCAATCTGGGCTGGAGCATCTACGTCGGCCTGGCCTCAACGCTGCTGACCCTGCTGTTCTGCGCCATGGGCGGTTATGCCTTCGCGATGTTCGAGTTCCGTTACAAGAAGGCGCTGTTCGGTCTGGTGATGGGCACGATGCTGCTGCCGACCTTTATGAACATGATCCCGACCTTCATGATCATGGACATGCTGGGCTGGATCGATCAGCCGCGCGCGCTCTACATCCCCGGCGCGGCCAGCGCCTTCGGCATCTTCCTGATGCGGCAGTTCGCCTTGACCTCGATCCCGCGCGATCTGGTCGAGGCGGCGCGCATGGACGGCTGCGGCGAGTTCGGCATCTTCTTTCGCATCGTCCTGCCGCTGCTCAAACCAGCGCTGGGCACGCTGGGCCTGATCACCTTCATCGCCTCCTGGAATAACTTCATCGGCCCACTGATCGTGATGCGCTCGCCGGATATGTACACGCTGCCGCTGGCGCTGCGCAGCCTGCAAAGCCCGGTCGACACCGAATGGGGTGCGCTGATGACCGGCTCGGCCATCGCCACGCTGCCCTTGATCGTGCTGTTCGTCATGTCTTCCAGACAGCTGATTTCCGGCCTGACCGTCGGCGCCGTCAAGTAGACCTAGTGCGCTTGAAACCCTCTTCTCTCCTGCCTCCTCTGCCCATGAGCAATAGCAAGAACTCGTCTGTCTTCCCGCCCGACTTTGTCTGGGGCGTGGCCACCAGCGCTTTCCAGATCGAAGGCGCCAGTGCCGCCGACGGCAAAGGCCCCTCGATCTGGGACAGCTTTTGTGCAAAACCCGGCGCGATCGCCGACGCCAGCAATGGCGACATCGCCTGCCAGCATTACCAACGCTGGGCCGAAGATCTGGACATGATTGCCGCCTTGGGCGTCAATGCCTACCGCTTCTCGGTCTCCTGGCCGCGCGTGCAGCCCACTGGCAGCGGTGCCTGGAACGAGAAAGGCCTGGACTTCTACGAGCGCATCGTCGACGGTCTGCTGGCGCGCGGCCTGCAGCCTCATCTGACGCTCAACCACTGGGATCTGCCGGACGCCTTGCAAGCCACCGGCGGCTGGGCCAACCGCGACACCACGCAGCGCTTTGTCGACTATGCGCTCGGCATCAACGCTCGCCTGGGCGACCGCCTGGCCTCGATCGCCACGCATAACGAGCCCTGGGTGGTGGCGGTGCTGGGCCACGAAACCGGCATCTTCGCGCCCGGCATCAAGAGCCGCAAGACCGCCGCGCAAGTCTCGCATCACCTGCTGCTCAGTCACGGCCTGGCGCTGCGGGCGCTGCGCGAGCAAGGCGTTAGCGCCAAGCTGGGCATCGTCTTGAATCTGGCGCCTATGCACGCCGCCACCGACTCCGCGGCTGACCGCGCGCAGGCCAGCTTGGAAGACGGCCGCCTGCTGCGCTGGTATCTGGACCCGCTTTTCAAGGGTGCCTATCCGGCCGATGTGCTGGCCGACCTGGGCGATGACGCCCCCCAGATCGAAGCCGGTGACCTGCAATTGATGACGGCGCCGATGGACTTCCTCGGCGTCAACTATTACTCGCACTCGGTCGTCAGCGCCGACAAGAGTTACAAGGCCGGCAGCACCGGCCTGCCGGTCACCGACATGGGATGGGAGGTCTATCCCGAAGGGCTGACCGAGCTGCTTTTGCGACTCAAGCGCGACTACCCGGTGCCGCCGCTGTTCGTGACCGAAAACGGCGGCGCCTTCAAAGACCAAATGGTCAACGGAAAGGTGCATGACCAGGATCGCCTCGACTATCTGGCGCGTCACATCGACGCGGTGGCGGAGGCGATGCGCCAGGGCGTCGATATGGGCGGCTATATGGTCTGGAGCCTGATGGATAACTTCGAATGGGCCTCGGGCTACGAGAAGCGCTTCGGCATCGTGCATGTCGACTACCAGACGCAGCAGCGCACGCTCAAAGACAGCGCGCTCTGGTATCGCGACTTCTTGCATGCGCAACAAAAAACTTCTCCCGCCGCCTGAGCGAGCAGGCGAAACAACAAGGGTCAAAGAAATGGGACAGGTTTCACTGCGCGGCATCCGTAAAAGCTACGACAAGACCGAGATCATCAAAGGCATAGACCTGGAGGTGCGCGACGGCGAATTCATGGTTTTTGTAGGCCCATCCGGCTGCGGAAAATCAACCACCTTGCGCATGATCGCGGGCCTTGAGGAAATCACCGCCGGTGAGCTGCAGATTGCCGGCGTGCGCGCCAATGATGTGCGCCCGGCCGACCGAGGTGCCGCCATGGTGTTTCAGAGCTATGCGCTCTACCCGCATATGACGGTGGCCGAGAACATGGGCTTTGCGCTGAAGATGGCGGGCGAGTCCAAGGCCAAGCGCGAGAGCCAAGTCGCGCGCACCGCCGAGGTCTTGCGCATCACCGATCTGCTCGGCCGCTACCCCAAAGAGCTTTCCGGCGGCCAACGCCAGCGCGTCGCAATTGGCCGTGCCATCGTGCGCAAGCCCAAGGTCTTTTTGTTCGATGAGCCCTTGTCCAATCTGGACGCGGCGCTGCGCGTCAATATGCGCATCGAGTTGTCCCGACTGCACAAAGAGCTGGGCACGACGATGATCTACGTCACCCATGACCAGGTCGAAGCGATGACCATGGGCGACCGCATCGCGGTCTTCAACCAGGGCCGCATCGAACAACTCGGCGCGCCGCTGGAGCTGTATCAGCGCCCGGCGAATGAGTTCGTGGCCGCCTTCATAGGCGCGCCGCGCATAAATTTCATTGACAGTCCGGTGGCAGGCGCGGCCAGCGCAGCCCATCAGCGCCTCTGGGAAAAGCTCTTGGGCCCCGCTGCTGACCTGCAAACTCAGCGTGTCGGCTTGCGCGCCGAGCATGTGAGCCTGGTGGCCGCTGATCAAGGCGTTGCGGCCGAGGTCGAGCTGGCCGAGCATTTGGGCGACAGCTCGATCTTGTACCTGCGCATCGACGGCCTCAAGGACTTGCTCAGCGCCAAGGTCGGTGCGGGCCACAGCGGTATTCAGGCTGGCCAGCGTGTCGGTCTGGAAGTGGACGCGGCGGCGGCGCTGCGCTTTGGCGCGGATGCTTGTTTGCTGGGCTGACCCGCGGTGTCGGCGATTGCCCCGGGCTCAAGGCCGTGTAGAAAACCGGTAGAGCCGGCACGGCAGGCCGTCGTCATCGGCGCCGCCACGTCCCTGCCGACTTGGGCCGGGCCCAAATGGTCAAGCCGCAAGCAGGGCCCTCGCCCACAGGCCCGGTGAGCCGCAGCAGCCTGGGTGTTTGACCCAGCTTCAAACTAAGCGGCGATGGCCTTGCCATGGGGTTTGTTGAAGACGATCTCAGCGACCCAGAGATTGGGCACCCAGCACAGCCATGCAATGGCTGGATAGGCCAGCTCGAACGGAACTCCCGCCGCCATCGACAGCGGCAAATAGATGCGTAAGCTCACCGCAGCCCATGTGAGCGCAACGTTACGGACGACCCACCGGCGGTGCTCTCGGACCGCGCCGCTGCGAATAGCCTGAAAAGCGCGCAGGCCGGAAAAAAGCCAAGCAACAGCCAAGCAAGCAAAGCCGATCTTGCCGACCCAGCCCCCGAAGGCAAACACCGCCATATACAAGCCCGCCAAACCGCCGGCCGCAACGCCCACGACGAGGTAAATGCGGCCCATCAAGCGGTGCAAGCGCGGGCGCTTGCTTCGTAGCGCGCTAGAGAACTGAAACGGACTCAGGGTCAGCGCAACAAGCGAGGCGAACACATGCGTGTAGATGCCTGCTTGATGTGCATTGAAATTGAGCTTCATGTCGGGGTGGACCAAAGACCCCAAGGGCATGAAGCCATAGGCGAAGACCGCGTAGCCGGCGACGCCGAAGGCGAGCAGGTAGAAGCAGATCGTGCCGATTGGCGCCCACACGCTGCGGTCAGACGGCACCACGGGCGAACTCATTTCAAGCCCGCCTCAAGCTTTGTGGATCTCACATATTTCATGATGTTCAAGAAGGTATCGGTCCAATAAAGCTGCCGGTGCGCGGCCAGGTATTTGAGTAGTTCGGCGTGGGCCTGCGTGGACACGCTGAGATGGTCGCCACCGATGCCGTGAAAAGTGAAGTTGATCATCGTGCCTGCCTCGGCGGCCTGCTTGACCAGCGCGATCAGCTGCTCGCCGCTGGCATCTACCGGGACGACAACGCCGACCGCATAGGGGTCAAGCTGGGCCATATCTGGCACGACGCCGCCTACCTTGGCCTTGATGGCGACAAAGTCGCCCTTGATCAAACCCAGATAGTTCTGGCCACCGGCCAGCAGGTCGCCACAGGGCGCGGTGAAGCTGCGCTCCGCCCTGCCGTCTATCGCCCGCAGCAAGGTGTTGCCGACGCGAATTTGCGCGGCCAGTTGATTGGCGCTGATTTTGTCGAGATCGTTGTCGGCGCTGACCCAGGCGCGGTCGGGGCCAGCGCGCGAGCATTGGTGGAACAGCGTGTGATTGCCGAGTTCATGGCCTGCGGCCGCCGCAGCGCGCCATTCGCTCATGCGTTGGCTGACCACCTCGCTGCCGAGAATCAGATAAAAGCTGCCCCTCAAGCCGACCTGGTTCAAGGCCGGAATCGCATGGTCGAGCTGGCTGTTCAACGCGTCGTCATAGGCCAGGCTGACCGCTGCGCGCTCACCCTTGGGCCACCGAAATGGACTGCTTTCAGCGCCGCCCGCAGGGGCCGCTATGTTCAGCAAAACCAGGGCCAAGAACAAGGCCGGGGCGGATTTCATCTTCAACATCAAGCGGCGTCAGCCTTTCAAAAAACAAGGTGCCCTAACTCCCATCCACAACACAGCGAAAACCAAGGGTGCCGGCCCGGTCTTTGGACGGCGCCATCAGCAGGTATTTGCCATGTTCGTTCAGCTTTAAGGCCGACGGAAAGTACCAGTGCGAGCCCTGGGGCCGATAGTAGCTGCCACCGCGCAGCACCGCCGCGCGGGTGTGCTCATCGGCGAACTCATCGGTCCATTGCCAGACCAGGCCCACCATGTCCTCGACCCCAAAAGGGCTGGCGCCCAAGGGGTGCGTGCCCACCGGGGCGGGCGGCGGCATGTCTCGCGCGGTGGCGGGCGTAGGTGCAGCGGCGGCCAGCCATTGATTGCCCCAGGGGTATTGCCGGCCATCGCTGCCTTGCGCCGCGTACTGCCACTCCCACTCATGCGGCAGGCGCTTGCCGGCCCATTGGCAATAGGCGCGCGCGTCTTCAATCGACACCCAGGTGACGGGGCGCTGGGCATCGCCCGGCTTTGGGCTGCGCCCGCCCCATGCTTTCAGGAAGTTATGTGCATCGGCGGGCCGGTAGTCGGCGGCGTCGATGAAGGCCTTGAACTGGGTGTTGGTGACCGGGTGGCGGTCGATGAAGAAACGCTTGATCGCCATGCGGTGCAGATGAGCGCGCCGGGGCAAAGCCTCCCAGGGGTATTGCACATCCATGCCGGGGCGGTTCTCGCCCTCGATTTCGACACCGGTGACGCGGAAGTCAAACTCGCCGGCGGGGATCGTCACCATGCCGCTAGGTGCCTGGCTGGCAGGCTGTGTAGCGGCTATTGGCAGCATCGCCTGCGGCAGCGGCTTCCATTCGGCGGAGTAGGCGCTCAAGGGCTTGCTGGACCGAGCCTGCTGCGCTGTCAAGAATGCCGCAAGATCGGGCGGCAATGCGCCGCCGTCCAGCCCGAGCACCGCACCGTAACCGAGCGGTTCCATCTCGAAGCTCAACACAGCCTCGGAACCGCTGACCCTGGCCGCTAGCTCCACACCGCGCCACAGATCGAAATAGCGCCGCCCCGGCTGATGGGCCAGCTTGATGATGGCCTCATCGAGCGCAAAGGCATTGCGGTTGACCAGCGTCCACAGTGTGCGGCCCTCACCTGTAAAGCTGCTCGCGTAGACGCCGTAATGCTGCGTCGGCAGATGCGGCACCCAATCAGGGCTGTTCAGCAGCTCGGGCACGGCGCGGTAGATGTTCGCGATGCGGCGCAGTGCCTCGGCATCGCGCGGCGTGAATTGGTTCCACCAACCCCAGATGTTCTCCCAGCTCTGGATGCCAGCGCCGTTGAAGAAGGCCGCCTGCATGATGTTGTGGCGGTCGGTGGCCCAGCGGTCGCTGACATGGATCAGATGGCGCGGCTCCAACCACTTCCACTTGCTGACCATGGGCACAAAGGGCGTCTCCCAATAGCCCCAGCTCTGCTGGTTGAAGGCCAGCATCGCATCGTCCTTGAACGACAACTCCGGTTGTAGCAGCAGCGCGCGGCCGCTCGCATCTGCCGCCTTGCGGTAGGCCAGCGGCAGGCCGTCCATGGTGTCGCCATTGATGCCGTCGGCGCCGATCTCGGCCAGCAGCGCGGCGATGGCTTCTGGCATGGGCCGGCCCTCATCGCGCGAGCCTTGGTCCCAAGGCAGTACGGGGAACAAGACGCGCACGCCCTGGCTTTGCAAGTCCTTGACCAGCTGACGCAGCGCCGGCAGACCGCCGGGCAGGTCGCGCAACATATCCCATTGGTTGCGGTCGTCGATGCCGATGTTCGGATAGACCGGCCACAGCAACACGCTGTCGATGCCGCCATAACGCTGATTCAGATCGGCGAGGTAACGCTCTGGTGTGTAGCGCCGCGCTTGTGGGTCGTAGAGATAGCGGTCCTCCATCATCGCTTGAGGCTGCACAAAGTTGCGCTGTGTCCAGAGCAGCTCGGGTCGACGGTATTGCGCGTCGTCATAGCCTATGGCCTTGAGCTGCTGCTGGCGCCAAGTCCGCATCGCCTGCAACCAGGGCTCGAAGGCGCCTGCACTGTCGCGCTGCCAGTTGTTCATGCGCGCCTGCCAGTCGGGCTCGCCGCGGTCTTCTTGCGCCGGGCCGGCGATCTGGCTGCCGCGAGGCTTGATCTCGATCGGCGCTGCTTGGGCGTGCAGGTTCATGGTGAGCAGTCCGCTCAGGAGCAAGAAGCCCGCCGCGCCGCGCCGCTTACTGGGCTTGCTGATAGACGCGCACATGCTCGACTTCCATGCGTATGGGCAATGCGGCGTCATCGACAGCACCGCCGAGGTCGCCGCCGATAGCGATATTCAGAATCAAGAACTGCGGCGCGTCAAAAGGCCAGGCCGCCTTGCCGGTCTTGGGGTTGGGGTAGACGGCATGGGGCTTGCCGTCGATGCCAAAGCGCACGCCCTCCGCCGTCCAATGCATCTGGTAGTTATGGAAGGCGCTGCAGGCGTCAGCGACCTGGGTCTCGCCGCCTTTGCCATGGGCGCCGCTGCCGGCCGTGGTGTGGACGGTGCTGAAGACCTTGGTGGGCTCATTGCCGATCTGCTCCATGATGTCCAGCTCACCGCCGGCCGGCCATTCGCCCTGGCTGGCCAACATCCAGATCGCCGGCCAACTGCCCTTGCCGCAAGGCAGCTTGGCGCGGATCTCGAAGAAGCCGTAGGTCCAATCGGCTTTGCCCGCGGTGATCAAGCGGGCCGAGCTGTAGCGTTGGCCGCCCCAGTCGGCTTGCTTGTCCATGGCCTCCAAGCGCGCGGTGATGATGAGCTTGCCGTCTTGCACGGCCGAGTTCTTCGCCCTCGCATGGCTGTAGTACTGCAGCTCCTTGTTGTGCCAGCCTTGCTTGTTCATGCCGGTGTCATAGACCCATTTGGCCGGGTCCGGCAGGCCGGCTCGGTCGAATTCATCGGACCAGACCAGCTTGTAGCCGGCCGGGACGCTGAGCGTTTGCATTTGCGTTTGCGCTGGTGGTGCCGGCGTCTGAGCAGGCGCGGGCGCCACATCAGCGCCGCCAGAACCGCAGGCGGCCAGGGCCAGGCCGGCGATCAAGGGTGTCCAGCAGCGGCGTTGGGCAATGAATTGGGTGAAGGGAGTCGGCATGGTGAGCTGAGTTGAGTTGGAGTTCATCGGTGGGCGCGCCGCTCAAGCAGGGCATGGGCGTCGGCGAGCGCGCTGCGAATCGACTTGCCACGGTTCAAGACATTGTCGAGTTCGGTGCCAATCACTTCATCGGCAAAAGGGTCTTGCTTGTGCACCGGCGCGGCGCTGATGCGGCGCGCCGCCCGCCGCCACAACTGCCTTGCGGGCTGGCCGCCCAGAAATGCCACCGGCGCGTCAAAAAACGGGTCTTCATGCGTGGCCAGCAGGGCCGGGAAGGCATCATGCGTTTTGAAGGCGGTCAACTGGCGCTCGCGGTCCAGCGTCATCAGCTGGATGAACTGCCAGGCCAGCAGCTTGCGGGCCGGATCGGCCTTGCGCGGCATCGCATAAAAGGCGCCGCCATAGCCGGCGTTGGCGCCCTCGGGCAGCTCGGATGCACGCCACAAGCCTGCTGTTTGCGGCGCGATCCAGTTGCTCAATTGGCCGACCAACCAGGCACCCGACAGCTCGGTGGCCAGCGTGCCGCGTTTGAAACCCTCGGCCCATTCATTCGACCAGGCGGTGACGCGCGCATCCAGCCCCTGCCTGCGCACCTGGAGCGCCACTTCAAACGCGCGCACAAAGCGCTCCGAGGTGACCAGCACGCGGGAGCTCTGATCGAAATAGAGGCCCTCGCCGGGCTGAATGCCGGTGCGGATCAAGATGTCTTTGATTTCCTGCACATGGGCGATCAAATTGGCGCCGGTCAGCTTTTTGATGCGGGCGCCGGCGGCAACATAGCCGTCCCAGGAACGCGTTAGCTCAGCGGCATCGACGCCGGCGCGAGCCAGGATGTCTTGGCGATAGAGCAGGGTGCCGGGGCCGATATCGGTCGGCACCGCGACGACAGCGCCGTTGCGCGCCAGCGCTTGATCAAAGGCATAGGGCACCAGCAGCTGGCGATAGCGGCCCAAGTCATAGGGCGCTTGTGCCAGGTTCTCCAGCCCGCCGCCCTGAGCAAAGCGGCCGAGCTTGCTGGACTCCAAGGCCAGCACGTCGGGCAGCAGCACGGCGGTAGACAGCGCCGTGGTCATGGCGGTGTGGTGGTCAGCGTATTGGCGCGTGACGACCTTGATGTTCACCTGCGGGTGCAGGCGCTGCCAGGCAGGAATGGCCGCACGGGCGATTTCGTCGACCAGCGGGAAGGCGGCGATCGTCAGCGTGATGCTTGCGCCGCCCCCCGCCTCCGCACTCGCACTCGCACTCGCACATGCCCGGTCGGCAGTACCCAAAGCCAGCAAGGCTCCGGCCGCGCCGCCTGCGAGCAGCGCACGACGCGTCGGCCCCGGCTGTTGCAGTGAGGCGGTTCTGGCTGGCATTTGATTTGTCTCCGTCGTTATCTTTGAAAGCGCTTTCATAATGTATTGCATGTTGGGCTGCTTGGCATTTCTGGCTAACCCTAAGCCGGCCTGAGCAAGTCTGCCTGTGCCGAGGCGGGCTGGCCGACCCGCGCTGCACAATCACCATTTCGCCCCGGAAGCTGCGGCCTCCTAGAATGCGCTCACCAAAGATCAAGAACGGAGACACCCGATGCGCATCCTGATTGCGGAAGATGATCAAGTGCTGGCCGATGCGCTGCTGCGTTCGCTGCGCGCCTCCGGCTATGCGGTCGATCAAGTCAGCAATGGCAGCGAGGCCGACGCCGCCCTGGCCTCACATGAGTTCGATCTGGTGATTCTCGATCTGGGCCTGCCCAAGCTGCACGGCCTGGAGGTCTTGCGCAAGCTTCGCGCGCGTGGCTCCTCGATGCCGGTGCTGATCTTGACGGCGGCTGACAGCGTCGAGCAGCGCGTCAAAGGCCTGGACTTTGGCGCCGATGACTTCATGGCCAAGCCTTTCTCGCTGCAGGAGCTCGAAGCGCGCGTGCGGGCGCTGACCCGGCGCGGTCTTGGCACGGCGTCCAGCGTCATCAAGCATGGCCCCCTGAGCTTTGATGCGACCGGGCGCGTGGCCTATATCAATGACCAGATGATCGAGCTGTCAGCACGCGAGCTGAGCCTGCTCGAAGTGCTGCTGCAGCGCGCCGGCCGATTGGTCAGCAAGGACCAGTTGGTGGAGCGCCTGTGTGAGTGGGGCGAAGAAGTCAGCAATAACGCCATCGAGGTCTATATCCACCGCTTGCGCAAGAAGATCGAGCAGGGGCCTATCCGCATCGCCACCGTGCGCGGTTTGGGCTACTGCCTAGAGAAAATCTCCTCCTGAGTCGGCTGCTGATGCCTGCTCAAAAGCTCGGTCAAGCCGTGGTTCGCAATGCCGGTTAGCTCCGGTCAGCGCTCGCTGTTTGGCGAGATCCTCGATTGGATGCTGGCACCACTGCTGCTGATCTGGCCGATCAGCGTGGCGCTGACCTGGCTGGTCGCGCAAGGCATCGCCAGCAAGCCTTATGACCGCGAGCTGGGCGAAATGGCGCGCACCCTGGGCTTGCAGGTCGCCGCTGCGGCGCCCACCGTGCGCGGCGGGCGTTCCAAATACGCGCTGGCCCCGGAAGCTGCAGCGCTGTTGCGGGCCGATGAGACCGACACCGTTTTCTATCAAGTGCTGGGCCTGCGCGGCGAGTTGCTGAGCGGCGATGCGTCGCTGCCGGTGCCGCCCGATGATGAGGTGATCGTGCCTTGGGAGCTGCATTTTCGCGATGACGAAATCGGCAATGAGCAGGTCCGCGTCGCCTACATCTGGGTGGCACCTGAAGGCACGGCCGGTTCGACCAAGACAATGCTGGTGCAGGTGGCAGAGACTCTGGGCAAGCGTTCCCGCCTGACCAACGAAATCATCAAGGGCGTGATCCTGCCGCAGTTCGTGATCTTGCCGCTGGCGGTCTTGCTGGTCTGGCTGGCGCTGGCGCGCGGCATCGCGCCTTTGAATGATTTGCAGCGCCGCATCCGCTCGCGCGACAGCTCCGACCTGAGCCCTATCGACGAGCGCCGCATCCCCGACGAGGTGGCGCCGCTGGTGCGGGCGATCAATGATTTGCTGGCGCGACTGGATCAGTCGATCAGCAGCCAAAAGCATTTTCTGGCCGACGCCGCGCATCAGCTCAAGACGCCGCTGGCTGGCTTGCGCGCGCAGGCCGAATTCGCGCAGCGCGAGATTGACGAGGGGCGCAGCGAGCCGGCCGAGCTGAAGCGCTCGCTGCAGCAAATTTCACTCTCCAGCCAGCGTGCCGCGCACATGGTCAATCAGCTTTTGGCGATGGCGCGCGCCGAGGACAAAGAGCATGCGGCGCGGCGCAGCGAGGTCAATCTGGCCGAGCTGGCGATCGAGACGGTACGCGACTTTGTGCCCCGCGCGCTGGACAAGCGCATCGACCTCGGCTACGAAGGCCCGAACGAGGAGCAATGCGGGCTGCGCGTCTTGGGGCACGCGATCTTGATCCGCGAGCTGATCCGCAATCTGGTCGACAACGCGCTGCTCTACACGCCGCCAGGTGGCACGGTCACCGTGCGTGTGGTCGAAGACCCGTTCGGTCAGGTCAGCGTCTTGCAGGTGGAGGACCTCGGGCCAGGCATTCCCGAGTCGGAACGCGAGAAGGTCTTTCAGCCTTTTTACCGCGCGTTGGGCACCGATGTGGATGGCTCGGGCTTGGGCTTGGCAATCGTGCGCGAGATCGCCGGCCAGCATGAGGCCGAAATCAGCCTTGATGACACGCGCCAGCGCCGGCCGGGCCAGATTGATGCGTCGGGTCAGGGGCCGGGCGCGCGGTTCACGGTGCGCTTTCAGGCTCATCCCCTTGAATCAAGCTAGAGCCTGCCCTTTGCGAACAGGCTCATCCCAAGCAGCCAACGACGCATGGCGGTCGCGCAGTAAAAAGTTCTCTGCCGCTCAGGACTGGTTGAAGCGCCGGCTCTTGGCGATCGCCATCAGCAGCCCCAGGCTGATGCCCAGCATCACCATTGCCGTGCCGCCATAACTGATAAAAGGCAGGGGCACGCCAACGACGGGCAAGATGCCGCTGACCATGCCCATATTGACGAACACATAGGTGAAAAAGCTCATCGTCACCGCGCCCGCCATCAAGCGCGCGAACATCGTCGGCGCGCTTGACGCGATCATCAGCCCGCGCAATATCAAGGCCGAAAAACCGGCCAGCAAAGCCATTGCGCCAAGCAGGCCGAACTCCTCGCCGAAGGCGGCAAAAATGAAGTCAGTGGTGCGCTCGGGGATGAACTCCAGATGGGTTTGCGTGCCCTGCATAAAGCCCTTGCCGGTGATGCCACCCGAGCCGATGGCAATGCCGCCCTGGATGATGTGAAAGCCTTTGCCCAGCGGATCCTTGGTTGGGTCCAGCAGGGTGCAGACGCGGTTCTTTTGATATTCGCGCAGCACCGGCCAGGTCACATCGGGCTGACAAATCTTCTCTTCGCTCATGATCAAGGTGGTGACGGCCGCTGCACCGAGCACAAAGGCCGGCAAGATCAAGCGCCAGGACAAGCCGGCAAAAAAGATCACATAAATGCCGGCCGCCGCGATCAGGATGGCGGTGCCCAGGTCGGGCTGTTTGGCCACCAGGCCCACCGGCAGCAAGAGCAAGACAAAGGCCGCGATGAAATCGGCCAGGCGCAGCGCCCCTTCGCGCTTTTGGAACCACCAGGCCAGCATCAAGGGCGTGGCGATTTTCAGCAACTCCGAGGGCTGGATGACGATGCCGACATTGAGCCAGCGCGTCGCGCCCTTCTTGCTGATGCCGAACAGCGCCGTCGCCAGCAAAAGCGCCATGCCGACGGTGTAAAGCGGTATCGCCAGCGCCATCATGCGCTGCGGCGGCAGCTGTGCCACCAGGAACATCACGCCGAAGGCCAGCAGCATATTGCGGCCATGGTCGACAAAGCGCGTGCCATGGTCGAAACCGGCCGAATACATCGATATCAAGCCAATCCCAGCCAGCCAGGCGATCGCCAGCAGCAAGGGAATATCAAAGCCCGCAAACCAGGGCTTGATGCGCTGCCACCAACTCGGTTTATTGAAAACGTCACTCATCGTGAAGCTCCTGAGGCGGCTGGGGACAGCGCTGCACGCGGGGCGCTGGCTGCGGCTTGCAGGGCGACTGGGCGCGCTGCCACCGCTGCAGTAACCCTTGATGCTAATGCTGACGCTGACGCTGTTTTGGCAGGCATGGGCGCTGATGAGCTGGCTGCCGGAGCAGAAGAAGCTGCGGCAGATGAAGCCGCAGGCGAAGCAGCGCTAGCGGCCGAAGCTGCTGCTGCCGCTACGTCGGCCGCGCTGCCCGGCAGCGGTATATCGGCAGCCACCCTTGGCTTGCCGACCGGTGCGGTGGTCTTGCCTTGCTGGGTCAACGCAATGTCTTCTTCGCTCGGGTACTGGCCCATCAGCACATAGTCAAACAGGCGCCGGGCAATCGGTGCGGCCGAGGTCGAGCCATAGCCGGCGTTCTCGACGATGACGGCCACCGCAATCGTCGGCGCCTCGATCGGAGCGAAGGCTACATACAGAGAATGGTCGCGCTTGCGCTCATCTGCCTTGATGTCTTTGTACTTCTCGCCGGCACGCAGGCCAATCGCCTGCGCCGTGCCGGTCTTGCCGCCGCTTTTGTAGCCGGCACCGGCAAAGACCGCGCGCGAGGTGCCTTCCACCGTCACACCATGCATGGCATTGAGAATCACTTGAACCTGCTCGGGCTTGAGTGGCAGTGGCGGCAGTGCGTCGCTGGCGATCCGGCGGTGATCATGCTTGACCACATCTTCTATCTCGCGCACCAGGCGCGGCTTATAGCGCAGACCTGCGGAGGACAGGGTCGAGGTGGCGGCCGCCAATTGCAGCATGGTGAAGTTGTTATAGCCTTGGCCGATGCCCAGCGAAATGGTTTCGCCGGCATACCATTTCTGCTGCTCGGGTTTTTTGAAGCGTGTGCGTTTCCAGGCTGTGGAGGGCAGATCGCCGGTCAGCTCACCGATCAAATCAATCTCGGTCTTGCGACCGAAACCAAAGGGCTTCAGCTCGTCATGGATCAGGTCCACGCCCATCTCATTGGCCAGGCTGTAGAAGTACACATTGCTCGAACTGACAATCGCCAGCCGCATATCCTTGGGGCCGGGCCGGTCAACCTCGGGGCTGCCGAAAGTGCGGCCGCCGAAGCTGTAGGTCAGGTTGTCCTGAATGACCAGGCTGGGCGAGCGCTTGCCCGAGTTCAACGCCGCCATCGCCATAAAAGGCTTGAAGGTCGAGCCCGGCGGGTAAGTGCCGCGCATGGCCCGGTTCAGCAGCGGCTTGTCGATGTTCTCGTTCAGCTCGCGCCAGTTGTCCACGTCGATGCCGTCCACGAACAGATTCGGATCAAAGGTCGGTTTGGACACAAAGGCCAAGACCTCGCCATTGCGTGGGTCGATCGCGACCAGCGCGCCGCGCCGATCTTTGTACAACTCTTCGACCATCGCTTGCAGGCGTATGTCGATCGACAGCAGCAGGTTGTTGCCTGGCGTCGGCGGGCGGTGTGCCAGGCGTCGCACGGCGCGGCCTCCCGCGCTGGTCTCCAGTTGCTCGAAGCCGGTGATGCCGTGCAACTCGCGCTCATAGGCCTGCTCTAGGCCGAGCTTGCCGATGTATTCGGTGCCGCGGTAGTTGGCGAAGTCTTCTTCCTCCCAATCATCCATGGCTTTCTTCTCGGCCTGGTTGATGCGGCCGATATAGCCCAGCAGATGCGCGCCGACCTCGCCCAGCGGGTAATTGCGGAACAAACGCGCCTTGATCTCGACACCGGGGAAGCGAAAGCGCTGCGCGGTGAACTTGGCCACCTCGGTGTCGGTCAGCTTGGTGCGAATCGGCAGCGACTCGAAGTTCTTGCTTTCGCTCATCAGGCGCTTGAGGCGCTTGCGGTCGCGCGCCTGGATCTCGATCACCTGAGCCAGCGCATCGATGGTGGCGTCCAGATCGGTGACCTTGGACGGCGTGATTTCCAGCGTGTAGGCCGAATAGTTGCTCGCCAAGACAACGCCATTGCGGTCTTTGATCAAGCCCCGGTTGGGCACGATGGGGACGATGGTGGTGCGGTTGGACTCGGCGCGGTCGAGCAAGTTGTCATGCTGGGTGACCTGCAAAAACACCAGGCGCGCTGTCAACAGGCCAAAGCACAGCAGCACGAACAGACCGGCCGCGACCAAGCGCAGCCGAAAACCGCCCAGCTCCTGCTGGATATTCTTCATCACGGTCATCTGAGTGGCCGTTCAGGCAAGCTGATCAAGGGGCAAGCGCGAGTCACAGCGGCACATTCACAGCGGCCGGTTGGCATCGCGATCCGGCGCACGCCGCTGCGGCGCCAACAGCACAACGGTGGCCAGCGGCCACAGCAGGGCCTCGAACAAGGGCGCCAGGCCCAAGCTCCAACCCGGCCACATGCCGCCTACCGCCATGCGCACCAAGAGCGACACGGCATGGGCCGCTGCGAACAAGGGCAGCACATGCAGAGCTTGCGTGAGCAGGCTGAAGCCTTGCAGTCGCCGATGCAGGCTGACCGCGCCATAGCTGAGCAAGCTGTAAGCCAAGGCATGCTGGCCCAGCAAGGCACCGTGGTGCACATCGATCAGCAAACCAAAGGCAAAAGCCCAGGTCACGCCTATGCGGCGCGGCTGATGCACGCCCCAGAACACCAGCACGACGGCGAGCAGGTCCGGCATGGCCGGGCTGCGCCCGACGGGCACCATATCGAACAGCAGCGCCAAGATCAGGCTCAGGCCGATGAAGAGGGGATTGGCCGGCAGCAGCAGCTGCCCGGCACCACGCGGCATGATCATTGTTTTTGCCCTCCCTTCGGGGCATTCCCTGCGGAGGCAGCCTTGCGGGCAATTTTGCCGGCCGCCGCGGAAGCTGCTTCTGCAGCGGCCGCCGCTGCTGCCTCGGCCTGCGCCGCCTCATGCAAGGCCAGCGGCTTGAGCACCAACACATGGCGGGCCGCATCGGCTTGCGCAATCGGCTGCAGGCTGACACTGGCAAAGCTGGTGTCGCCGCGCCGCTCGACCACGGCCACGCGCGCCACCGGCAGGCCCGGCGGATAGACGCCATCAAGGCCAGACGTGACCAGGATATCGCCCTCTTTGACATCGGCATTGGCGGCCAGGAAGCGCAACTCCATGCCATTGCCATCGCTGCGCCCGAAGGCCGCATTGCGCTGCTGGGTGCGCGAGTTCAAGACCGGAATGGCTGCGTCCTTGTCGTTCAACAGCGTGACTTCGGCACTCAGACCGTAAACCCGCGTGACCTGGCCCAGCACGCCCTTGTCATTGATGACCGGTGCGCCGGGCTGCACGCCTTGACGGCTGCCCCGATCTATGACGACGCGGCGCGAATAGGGGTCGCTCGCTTCGTACAAGACCTCGGCCGATACCGAACTGACCTGCACGGCCGGGCGCAGCTCCAGCAAGGCCCGCAGGCGCTGGTTCTCGGCCTGCAATTGCTCGGCCCGACTCAGTCGCTCGGCCTGCTGCACCAATTGGCGGCGAGCCAAGCTCTCGGCGTCACGGGCGCTCTCGGTGCCGCGCAAATAGTCTTGCAATGATTCCCAGGCATCCACGGGTACCAGCAGCAGGCTTTGCAGCGGATGCAAGGCCAAGGCCAAACTCGCTCTGGCCGGCGCCGCCAGCTTGAAGCGTGAATCTGCCACCATCAAAAACAAAGCCAGCGCCGCGCACAGCAGCAGCTTCGTCAGCGCCGAAGCGCCTTGACGAAAGAACGGTGGTGTGTCGCGATCAAAAGGGCCGAGGGACATGGCTCACAAAGGACGAATCGAGAAATGTGACGGTCTCTCGGGCCGTAGCGAGCGGAGGTCAGGCTAGACGGCCGGAGCGCAGGACCCGGAGCGTGCTTGCGGCACGTGAGGATTCCGAGCACCGCCCAACGACGTCTGTCCTTCGCGCAGTAGGCTTCAACACCATTACTCGTAGGTGAAGATGGAGCCTAGGCGCTCCATGCGCTCCAGCGCCATGCCGCAACCGCGCACCACGCAAGTCAGTGGATCTTCGGCCACCAGCACCGGCAAACCGGTTTCTTCGGCCAGCAGCCGGTCCAGATCGCGCAAGAGCGCGCCGCCGCCGGTCAGCATCATGCCGCGCTCGGCAATGTCAGCGCCCAGCTCGGGGGGCGTCTGCTCCAAGGCATTCTTGACGGCGGAGACGATTTGGTTGAGCGGGTCGGTCAGCGCTTCCAGGATTTCATTGGAAGAAATCGTGAAGCTGCGCGGCACGCCTTCGGCCAGGTTGCGGCCCTTGACTTCGATTTCCTTGACCTCGGAGCCGGGGAAGGCGCTGCCGATGGTCTTCTTGATCATTTCCGCGGTGGGCTCACCGATCAACATGCCGTAGTTGCGGCGGATGTAGTTGATGATGGCCTCGTCGAACTTGTCGCCGCCGACGCGCACCGAGCCCTTGTAGACCATGCCGCCGAGCGAGATCACGCCAACTTCGGTGGTGCCGCCGCCGATGTCGACCACCATCGAGCCGGAGGCCTCGCTGACGGGCAGGCCGGCACCGATCGCGGCCGCCATCGGCTCTTCGATCAAAAACACTTGCGAGGCGCCGGCGCCGAGCGCGGATTCGCGGATCGCGCGGCGCTCGACTTGGGTCGAGCCGCAAGGCACGCAGATGATGATGCGCGGGCTGGGCCTCAGCATCTTCGAGTCGTGCACCATCTTGATGAACTGCTTGAGCATCTGCTCGGTGACGGTGAAGTCGGCAATCACGCCGTCTTTCATCGGGCGGATCGCCTCGATATTGCCGGGCACCTTGCCCAGCATGGCCTTGGCTTCACGGCCGACGGCTTGAATGGTTTTCTTGCCGTTGGGGCCGCCTTCGTGGCGGATCGAAACGACCGAGGGCTCATCCAGCACGATGCCTTTGCCGCGGACGTAAATCAGCGTATTGGCGGTGCCCAGGTCGATGGCGAGGTCGGTGGAGAAATAGCGGCGCAAAGAGGCGAACATGGTATTTTTTAAGGCGCTGGGCTTGGCATCTGAGCCCTTGGGCTGGAGATCGCCGGCACATCACGCTCGACAAGCGTTGATCGGGTGGCCCTTGGGCCTGAAGATGGAGGTAGAGACTGGAAAACTTGGCTTCGCCATATGCAGCGAGGCTGCTTGAGCCTCAAGGCACTCAAAAGCACCACTCAGCTTGCGCAGCCCCGTTGTCATGGAGATAAGCATAGATAATAACTGATCGCCCTCTATTTCTGTACCGCGCGAGCCCTTTGTTACTAGACTTGGGGCTTTGTTTTTTGCCACTACCCCTGTTTGGTTTGCCATGGCCCTGACCCCACAAGACGTAAGCCGCATTGCCAATTTGGCCCGCTTAGAACTGCAAGAGGCCGAAAGCGCTGCATTGCTAAGCCAGCTCAATGGTTTCTTTTCCATCGTCGAGCAAATGAGCGCGGTGGACACCAGCGGCGTCGAGCCGCTCTACACGCCGCTGTCTGCGGTCCAAGAGGTGAGCCTGCGCCTGCGCGAAGATGTCGTGACCGAGAGCAATCAGCAGCGTGAGCTGAATCAGCGCAGCGCGCCCGCCGTCGAGGACGGCCTGTTCCTGGTGCCCAAGGTGATCGAATAATGACAACGACGACAAATAAAGCATTGCATGATTTGGGCGTGGCCGATTTGAGCCGCGCCTTGGCGGCCAAGCAGGTCAGCAGCGTCGAATTGACGCAGCATTTGCTGGCGCGGGTGAAGCAGCATGAAGGCCTGGGTTGCTTCTTGCATAGCGACAGCGACGCCGCGCTGGCCGCTGCGGCCGGCGCTGATGCGCGCCGCGCGGCCGGTGACAGTGCTGCGCTGCTGGGCGTGCCGCTGGCCCACAAGGACATCTTCGTCACCAAGGACATGCCGACCACGGCCGGCTCCAAGATCCTGGCCAACTACCGCAGCCCGTTTGACGCGACCGTGCTGGAGCGGCTGTTCGCAGCCGGCACGATCTCGCTGGGCAAGCTCACCTGCGACGAATTCGCGATGGGCTCGGCGAACGAAAACTCGGCTTTTGGGCCAGTGGCCAACCCTTGGGACCATGACCGCGTGCCGGGCGGCTCCTCGGGCGGCTCGGCCGCTGCCGTAGCGGCGCGCCTCGTGCCCGCAACCACCGGCACCGACACCGGCGGCTCCATCCGCCAGCCGGCCAGTTTCACTGGCATCACTGGCATCAAGCCCACCTATGGCGTTTGCAGCCGTTACGGCATGATCGCCTTCGCCTCCAGCCTCGACCAAGCCGGCCCTATGGCCCGCTCGGCCGAGGATTGCGCCCTCTTGTTGTCGGCGATGAGCGGCTTCGATGAGCGCGACGCCACCAGCGTGCAGCGCCCGCCGCAAGACTTCCATGCGCAGATGCTGTTGGCCCGCCCGGGCGCGACTGCCGCCAAGCCTTTGCAGGGCCTGCGCATCGGCCTGCCAATCGAGTTCTTCCCGGCGGCCTTGGCGGCCGACGTCAACGGCGCCGTGCGCGCCGGTCTGGCGGAACTGGAAAAGCTCGGCGCCACCTTGGTTGACGTCAGCCTGCCGCGTACCGAGTTGGCGATTCCGGTGTACTACATCATTGCCCCGGCCGAGGCCAGCTCGAACCTGAGCCGCTTTGATGGCGTCAAGTTCGGCCATCGTGCGTCTCAGTACGACGATCTGCTGGACATGTACAAGAAGACCCGTGCCCAAGGTTTCGGGGCCGAAGTCAAGCGCCGCATCATGATTGGCAGCTACGTCTTGTCTCACGGTTATTACGACGCTTACTACCTGCAAGCGCAAAAGCTGCGGCGCATGATTGCCGACGACTTCCAGCGCTGCTTCACACAATGCGATCTGATTGCCGGCCCGGTCGCGCCGACCGTCGCCTGGAAGCATGGCGAAGGCGCCGATGACCCGGTCAAGGCCTATCTGGCCGACATCTTCACCCTGCCCGGCTCCCTGGCCGGCCTGCCGGGTATGAGCGTGCCGGTTGGCGTCGGCGAGGGCGGCATGCCTGTAGGCTTGCAGTTACTCGGCAACTATTTCCAGGAGGGTCAGCTCTTGCATGCGGCCCATGCTTTGCAACAAGCGACCGACTGGCACCTGGCTGCCCCGGCGGGAATCTGAATATGAGCAGTACGAGCAAACTTATTCGTGGCTACGAAGTCGTGATCGGCCTGGAGAACCATGTCCAGCTGTCGACCCAGTCCAAGATTTTCAGCGGCTCCTCGACCGCGTTTGGCGCCGCGCCGAACACGCAGGCTTCGCCGGTCGACCTGGCCCTGCCCGGCACGCTGCCGGTGCTGAACCGTGGCGCGGTCGAGCGGGCAATCCGCTTCGGCCTGGCCGTCGGCGCCAAGGTCGCGCCGCTGTCGATCTTCGCGCGCAAGAACTATTTCTACCCCGATCTGCCCAAGGGTTATCAGATCAGCCAGTACGAGATTCCGGTCGTGCAAGGCGGCAAGCTGGAGTTCTTTGTCGGTGACGTCAAGCACGTGGTCAACCTGACCCGCGCCCACCTCGAAGAAGACGCCGGCAAGAGCTTGCACGAGGACTATCACGGCTTGACCGGCATCGACCTGAACCGCGCCGGCACGCCACTGCTGGAGATCGTCTCCGAGCCCGAAATGCGCAGCGCGGCTGAAGCTGCCGAGTACGCCAAGACCCTGCATGCGCTGGTGATGTGGCTGGGCATTTGCGACGGCAATATGCAGGAAGGCTCGTTCCGCTGCGACGTCAATGTGTCGGTGCGCCGCCCCGGCGAGCCCTACGGCACGCGCCGCGAGATCAAGAACCTCAACAGCTTCCGCTACATCTTGCAGGCGGTGGACTACGAGGTGAACTGGCAGATCGACGAGATCGAAGACGGTCGCGCGATCCAGCAGGCCACGATTCTGTTCAACCCCGATACGGGCGAAACGCGGTCCATGCGCAGCAAGGAAGACGCGGCCGACTACCGCTATTTCCCTGACCCGGACCTGCCGCCGCTGCTGATCTCCAAGGAATGGATTGAGCGGGTTCGGGGTGAGATGCCCGAGCTGCCCGAGCCTATGGCCAAGCGCTTCCAGAACGACTACGGCCTGCCCGCCTATGACGCGGCCATGATGACGCAGAGCAAGGACTTTGGCGCCTTCTTCGAGGCGGCAGCCAAGGCCTGCGGGCAGCCAAAACTGGTTGCGAACTGGTTGATGGGCGAGTTCGCACGCCGGCTCAATAGCGAAGACAGGCCGCTCTCCAGCAGCCCGGTCAATGCGACGACGCTGGCGAAACTGATCTCGCGCATCAGCGACGGCACCATTTCGAACAATGGCGCGCGCCAATTGTTTGACGCGCTGTGGACCGGCGATGAGCAAAACGTGGACGCCTTGATCGAATCCATGGGCCTGAAGCAGATGAGCGATAACACCGAGTTGGAGCGCATCCTGGACGAAGTCCTGGCGGCCAATCCGAAGTCGGTGGAAGAGTTCCGCGCCGGCAAGGAAAAGGCCTTCAATGCGCTGGTCGGTCAGGCGATGAAAGCCACCAAGGGCAAGGCGAATCCGACGGCGGTGAATGAGTTGCTGAAGAAAAAGCTCGAAACCTGAGTTGTTTCAAGGGGGCGCGGATGCCGCAGCATCTGTCGGCCCCTTGCCCAAGCTGCCCGGTGCGGCTCCGGCCCACAAGCGCTTCAGGCGCGCCAGCTCAAGGTCATAGCGGCCGCTGATACGCACAAGTTCCGCCTTCTGGTTCTCGATCAGCTGCTTTTGCGCCTCGACCGCAGCGTCGTTGGCATCAAGCTGTTGTTTGAGTTTGGCCGGCAGGGGCTTGCCCTTGTAGAACTCGGCTTCATCCAGCATGGGCTTGCGCTCGAGTGCCAGATCCTTGACGCGACGCTCGGAGATGTGGCGGGCTTTGTTGGCGTCATCCAGCGAGCTTTCTCGGGCGTGCTGGTGGGCCGTCTCGTTCGGATAGCGCAGCATCAAATTGCGATCGCGCCGGATTGCATCGGCCTGAGCCACACGCTCGGCCGCCAACTTGCGTTCCTGTGCCTCATGGGCGGCACGTTGTTCGGGCGACATTGCCGGCGGTAGCACCGAGCGCAATGAGCCATCGGCGTTCAAGACGCGCTGTTCGACCGAATTGCAATCGACAATCGGCCGATCCGAAGTGAGGCGCCGGCCATCGGCCGTCGTGCAGGTATAGATGGCGGGTTTGGCTTGTGCGCTGGGCTTGGCTGCGGGCGCTTGCGCGTGCGACAACTGCGGTGCTAACGCGGCCACACAAACTGCCACGACATAGGTGAGTTTGCCCATCAGACCCCGTAGCGATCCCGATAAGCCTGCACCGCACCGGCATGCGCGGTCGCCCGCGTGTCGCTGGTGGTCTTCAAGAATTCCAATAGATCGCTCAGGCCGGCAATGGCGATGACGGGCAAGTTCAACTGCTCGGTCACGTATTGCACCGCCGACTTGGGGCTGTCGACGCCATTCTCAACGGCTTTTTCTTGCCGGTCGAGCGCGATACTGACACCGCATGCGGTGGCGCCGGCGGCTTGAATCATCGCGATCGATTCGCGCACCGAGGTGCCGGCGGAGATCACGTCATCGATGATCAGCACCCGGCCCTGCACCGGAGCGCCGACCAAGGTGCCGCCCTCGCCATGGTCCTTGGCTTCTTTGCGGTTATAGGCGAATGGCTTGTTGTGGCCGAGTCGCGCCAGCTCGATCGACAAAGCCGCCGCCAGCGTGATGCCTTTATAGGCGGGGCCGAAGATCATGTCGAACTGCAAGCCTGAGGCGATCAGGCGCTGGGCATAGAACTGCGCCAGTCGACCCAGTTTGGCGCCGTCATCAAACAAGCCAGCGTTGAAGAAATAGGGGCTTAAGCGGCCGGCCTTGGTCTTGAATTCGCCGAAGCGCAGCACCCCGGCGTCGACGGCGAAAGCGACAAAGTCCTGGGCCAGGGAATCGGGTGCGTTTGCTGCGGTCATGGCTGAAGAGCTGGTTGTTCTCGGCTCATTGTAGAGGCCAGAAAAACGGCCCGAGCTCCGTAGGGAGTTCGGGCCGCTGAGTGCCAAGATGCTGCTTCAATTCGGCGCAGACTTGCTGCGCGGCGTCGAGCTTAGAAGCTGGCCTTGAACTGCAGACCGTAGCTGCGTGGCTCGTTGATGATGCCGGTCAGGTTGTTGAAGTCGATGGCGGCCACGACTTGCTGCTCGTTGGTCATATTGCGCACATAGGCCGAGACTTCGTACTTGGAGTTGTTCCAGCCATAGCCGACGCGCAAGCCGCCTTCCAGTGAGGACTTGGCACGGTACTCGGTCGCCTTGTACAGGAACATGTTGTACTCGTCCTTGTAGGCCCAGTCGGTCAAGACATAGACGTCGCCACCGGCCAGCTCGGTGCTGTAGCGCAGCGTCCAGTTGGCAATCCACTTCGGCGCGCGTGGCAGCGGGTTGCCACCGATCAGCACCGTGCCGGCCACGGGGCCGGCCTTGTTCAGCACATTACAGCCGGTGTTGGCCTCCAGGAACTGGAAGTTCGCGTTGCCGCAAGGCGCCACGAAGAGTGCGTCATCCTTGATCTCGGTGTCGGTGTAGCTCAGGCCCAGCGTGGTGCGCCAGTCACGCGCCAGAATCGCTTGCGCGTCCAACTCGAAACCTTGGCCGGTCGCCTTATTGGCATTGACCAAGCGGTTCTGGTTGACGCTGCCGCTGCCGGCGGTCAGCTGCAGGTCATCGACCTTGTAGCTGAACACGGTGCCGCTGATACGAGCCGTCTTGTTGAGCAGATCGGTCTTGAAGCCGGCCTCAAAGGACAAGGCTTTTTCGGAGTCAGCAACCGAGATTGAGTCGCCGAACAAAACCCGGCCCTGGATACTCGGCGCGCGGTAGCCGGTGGCCACACGGGTGAACAACGAAGTGTCCTTGTTCAGCGTGTAGTTGGCGCTCAGGTCCCAGCTCCAGTTGGTCGAGCGCGGGTTGGCCGTGAACGGGCCGGCGTTAGCGCCGCCAAACGGCGTTTGCGTACGTGCGGCGTCAAAGTCCTTCTTGTCGTTGGTGTAACGCAGGCCACCGCGAATCTTCAGGTCGTTGGTGACCGCGTAGTTCAGGCTGCCAAAAGCGGCCCAGGAGGTCGAATCCTGGTGCTGGTAGGCATAGCCGTTCTGCGGGTCGCCGGCCGAGAAGGAGTCATAGTTGAAGCTGTCAACCGTCATCTTCTCCTTGAAGAAGTACAGGCCACCGATCCATTGCAACGCGTCGGCGGTGCTGGACTGCAGGCGGAACTCCTGGGTGGTTTGCTTCAGCTTGGGCAAGCCGTCGGCGGTCTGCGCGTCGAAGGGGATCACCGAAGGCTGGCCGGGGAAGCGCGGGCCATCAGGGATGCCGGCAAAGCGGCTGCCGAAACCGCCGTCCACGTCGCCGCGGCTGTAGAACTTGGCGGTGTCGTAGGCGGTGATCGAGTGCAGCGTCATGCCGGTCAACTCCCAACGCAGGCGGGCGCTGACGCCGCTGGACCTGAGGGTTTGCTCGTTATAGCCGTCGGTCGGGTACGTGCCGGCATCGAAGCCGTCGACCAGGTCGTTCGTGCCGCGCTTGATGACGTTGGCGCGGAATGTCGTGGCGCTGCCTTCATAGTCGCGGCCGCGCACATTGAACAGCGCATAAAAGCCGCCATTCTTGTAAGCGGCCTGAACGCGAGCGGCCTTGTCGGTGTAGCCTTCCAGGTCCGAGGTTGCACCGGGCAAGGGGTTGTGCACGCGGTCGCTGGCGCGCTGGAACAGCACGGCGGCCCGCACGGCCCAATCTTCGCTCAAGGGTGCATTGACGGCAGCTTCGAGATTGAAGGCGCTGTTGTTACCGAAACCGGTGTTCACATAACCCTCAAAACGCTTGCCCGGCTTGACCGAGTCAAACTTCATCACGCCAGCCGGTGAGTTGCGGCCGAACAGCGTGCCTTGCGGGCCGCGCAGTACTTCCACCTGCTCGACGTCAAAGACCGGGAAGCCCTTCAGCATCGGGCTTTCCTGCACCACTTCGTCGTAGACCAGACCGACCGGCTGCGAGGCGTTCAAGTCGAAGTCGGTATTGCCCAGACCGCGAATATAGAAACGCGGGAAGGTGCGGCCGAAATCCGATTCGATGTTCAGGCTCGGCACGCGGCCCGAGAGTGCGCGAATGTCTTGGCCGCTGGCGTTGTAGGCGTCGAGCTCTTCGCCCTTGATGGCCGAGATTGACATGGGCACATCGCGGATGTTCTCGGCCCGGCGGCTGCCGGTGACGATCACGGTATTGAGCGTCGTGCTGTCTTTCTTGGCTTCGGTGGCCGCGGCATCAGCGCTCTGCGCCCAGGCGCCGTGCATGGGGAAGGCGGCAGCCAGGGCCAGGGCGATCAGACTGGGTTTGATGGGAAGGGTTTTCATAGGTGTCCTGCGGGTGAGTTGATTCAAAGGGCGAGCTTTTCGGGCCTCTGCGGCCAAAACATGAGCGGACGCTCCAACAAAGATCCGAGCTGCGTTCGCTGCATCACTTGTTCAGGTAACTGGGTTCGGCAAACGTTTGCTCTTTGAGCAAACGTGAATCTATCAAGTCAACCCGATGAAAGTCACCTCGAAAGGGTTTGCCCTAGGGTTTTGTGGTCAAAACACAGCAGACCAATCTAGACCAGTCGCCTGCGATACTGCGCCACCGCCACCAAACTCGCCCTTTTTCACCATGCGCTTCATCACTGCCAATCTGAACGGCATCCGTTCTGCTGCCACCAAGGGTTTTTTCGATTGGCTGCCCGAGCAAAAGGCTGACGCCCTGGGCGTGCAAGAGGTCAAAGCGCAAGACGAGCATGTGGCCGGCACTTTTTGCAGCTCGGGCGATTTGAAAGGCCACTTTCATTACGCGCAGAAAAAGGGTTATTCGGGTGTGGGCCTTTACACCCGCGAAGAGCCCAGCGAGGTCATCACCGGCATTGGCGTCGAAGAATTTGACTTCGAAGGCCGCTATATCGAAAAGCGCTTCGACAAGCCCGGCCGCAAGCTCAGCTTGATCAGCTGCTACTTCCCCAGCGGTAGCAGTGGCCCAGAGCGGCAGGAAGCCAAATACCGCTTTTTGGCCGCGATGGCACCACATTTGCAGGCTTTGAAGGCCCAGCGCGAGTTCATCCTGGTGGCCGACGTCAACATCGCGCACAAACCAGCCGACCTGAAGAACTGGAAGGGCAACCTCAAGAACTCCGGCTTCCTGCCCGAGGAGCGCGCTTGGCTGGACCAGCTGTTTGGCAGCGGCGACCCACAAGGCCCAGGTGGCTTGGTCGACGTTTACCGCCAACTCCACCCCGACACCACCGACGAGTGCTACACATGGTGGAGCAACCGCGGCCAGGCCTATGCGAAGAACGTGGGCTGGCGGCTGGACTATCACTTTGCGACCCCGAAGCTGGCAGCCTTGGCCAAGAGTGCCTCAATCTATAAAGCGCAGAAATTCAGCGACCATGCGCCGCTGACGGTGGATTACGACTTCTCGCTCTGATTCGCCCGCACGATGAATGTAGATACTCCAAGCCTCCTGGATCGTTTCGACGTCGCCGTTGCCGCGCTGCGTGAAAAGTACGATCCACTCGGCCCCGGCTTTTGCATCGGCCTGGCGCTAGAGGGCCAGACCGTTCGTACCGCCCATCACGGCTTGGCGCATCTGGAGTGGCAACAGCCGCTCGCGGGCGACACCCGTTTTTACCTCGCGTCGGAGTCAAAGCTGTGGGTCGCGGTGCTGGTGATGCAGGCTGTTGCGGCGGGCCGGATCGCGCTTGACGCCGATATGCGTGAGCTGCTGCCTGCGCTGGCAAGCTATGAGCACCCTGTGCGGCTCGGTCACTTGCTGCGCCACACCAGCGGCGTCGATGACTATCTATACCTTTGGCATATGCAGCTCGGTCGAGATGAAAGTGACCTCGTCACCCAGGCTCAGGCGCTGGAATTGATCCGCAGGGCCGAAGACGGGGACTTCGAACCGGGCAGCCGCTTTGAGTACAGCAACAGCAACTACGTGCTCTTGGCCGACTGGCTGGAACGCGACGCTGGCTTGCCGCTGGCCGAGATCGCGCGGCAGCGCCTCTTCGAGCCCTGGCAATTGCGCGACACCGGTTTCGAGAACGACCCGCATCGCGTGCTGCCGCGCCGTGCTCGTAGCTACCAAACCAGCGCAGGCGGCGCGGCCGGCGGCTGGTGCGAACTGCCGGTCAACCTGGCCAGCTGGGGCGATGGCGGCATGTGGTCGACGCTGGATGAGTTGCTGCGCGCCGAAGGCTTTCTGCTGGACGATTGGCGTCTCCAAGGCAGCAATTCGCTGCTCGCTCTGTGCGCCGCTGACGATCTGCGCTTCGGCTCGCCCGGCCTGCCCTACCGCTTCGGGGTCGAGAGCATGAGCCAGGATCAAGGGCAGATGCTGTTCCATGGCGGCAGCTTCGCCGCCTTCTCCTCGCTGGCGCTGCGTTGCCTTGAAGACGGCTGGGCGCTGGTCGTGCTGGCCAATATTGAGGGATTCGATGCGTCCGCCAAGACATGGGCGGAATGCCTGCGGCCCGGGACCACTTTTGAGGCTTTGTGACGCGGCCAATGCGACCTGCCAAGGGCTTGCGAGCACTCGCCATTTTTGCCCCTAAGAGTCGACCCCGTTCCGAGTGCGCGATGCCAGGCACCGATCAGCGCATGCCCTAACTTGCTGCAAGGTCTGGCCCTCAAGCGAGTCAAACCAACTGACCGACGCTGACCCAAAGGACTGGTTTGGCCGCATGGCCATGAAGCCCTTTGCGCTGGCGGCGGCAAGCATGCCAAGACGGCCTTCCTTCAATGCAGCCGCAGCCTTGCCATCAGCGCGAAATGATCCGAAGGGTAGTTGCCGCCGTGCAAATCCTTGACGACGCTGTGCGTGAGCACGTCAAAGCCCTCGGTGACAAAGATGTAGTCGATCTTGTTACCCGGCTCAAGCCACTTACCAAAGCCATTGAACGTGATGTCACCGCCCTCGGCGGGCTGCAAGGCGACCTGCTCGGCGTCGCGCAGGGCGCCGGCGATGATGGCGTAAGCGGGGAACTTCTTGGTGTAGTTGAAGTCGCCCGTGACGACCGTCGGCACGCCTTGTGCAAGCGCCATTTTGGCCAATAGACGGGTGCTTTCGGTGCGCGCCAACTCGCCCTGGTGGTCGAAGTGCGCATTGATCAGCGCCAACTCGGCCCCGCCGTCTCTTTGTTTGAGCCGCACCCAACTGACCGTGCGATTGAGCGCCGCGTCCCAGCCCTTGCCGACCAAGTCGGGTGTGGCCGAGAGCCACAGCGTTCGCTGCGCGATCAAGTCAAAGCGCGCCTTGCGGAAGAAGATGGCGGTACTTTCCCCGCGGGTCTTGCCGTCGTCGCGGCCAACGGCGATGAAGTCGTAGTCGGCCAAGGCCGCAAGCAAGTCTTGCAGCTGGAACATCTCGGCCTCTTGCAAGCCAATCAAGTCGGGTTGAGCCTTCTTGATCAAGTCCACCACCAAATGCTGGCGTCGGCTCCAATGATTGAGGTCATCGCTGTTTTCGCACGAGCCACAACGGATGTTGAAACTCATCACCTTGACCTCAAGGTCGGCCGCCTGTGAACAGACGCCGAGCAACAGACCCACCAAAGTCATCAACAAACGCTTCATCGGGAATGGCCGGCCAAGACAGACAGAGGGAGGGAGTGAGACGCAAGTTTCTGGCGGTAGGCGAGTGCATAGCGCCGACGCATTATGCATATTGGGCGCATGTTCTCTGCCGCTGCGTCATACAGCCATAGGATGGCCGGGCGCTGGCGCTGGGTCGGAGCGGCGGCCATCACGACCGTGCAGCCCCATTTGATCGGCGATAGCTGGTCGAATCCAGCGCAGCTCAAAACAGGCTATGACCGTGATTGGCAAAAGTCATCATCTGCGCGCTGCCTAAACTCTAAACTGCTCAGGCACTGCACTTACAAGCAACCATCAGGAGCCAGCCATGTCAGCAGAACCCAAATGCCCTTTCGCCGGCCACGCCCGCAGCAACACGATTGCAGCAGCCCCCTCCAATGCCGATTGGTGGCCTAACCAGCTCAAGCTGAGCATCCTGCATCAGCACTCCGCCTTGTCCGACCCGATGGGCGCTGACTTTGACTACGCCGCTGAATTCAAGCGTTTGGATCTGGCCGCCGTCGTCAAGGATTTGCACGCATTGATGACCGATTCACAAGACTGGTGGCCGGCCGATTGGGGCCATTACGGCGGCTTGATGGTGCGCATGGCCTGGCACGCAGCCGGCACCTATCGCGTCACCGATGGCCGCGGCGGCGCCGGCACCGGCAACCAGCGCTTTGCGCCGCTGAACAGCTGGCCCGATAACGGCAACCTGGACAAGGCGCGTCGCCTGCTCTGGCCGATCAAGCAGAAATATGGTCGCCAGCTTTCCTGGGCCGACCTGATCGTCTTGGCCGGCAATATTGCGCTGGAATCAATGGGTTTCAAGACCTTTGGTTTTGCCGGCGGCCGCCCCGACATCTGGGCGCCGGAAGAAGATGTTTACTGGGGTTCCGAAAGCACATGGCTGGGTGACAAGCGCTACAGCGGCGATCGTGAGTTGGAGAACCCGCTGGCCGCCGTGCAGATGGGCCTGATCTATGTGAACCCGGAAGGGCCTAACGGCAATCCTGATCCGATTGCCTCCGGCCGCGATGTGCGCGAGACCTTCGCTCGCATGGCCATGGATGACGAAGAAACCGTGGCCTTGGTCGCCGGCGGCCACACTTTCGGCAAGGCCCATGGTGCGGGTGACCCCGCGCTGGTCGGCCCTGAGCCCGAAGCCGCGCCACTTGAAGCGCAAGGCCTGGGCTGGATCAACCGTCTGGGCTCGGGCAAGGGCGTGCACACCACCACCAGCGGTATCGAAGGCGCCTGGAAGCCCAATCCGACGACCTGGGATAACGGCTATTTCGACATGCTGTTCGGCTACGAGTGGGCATTGACGAAGAGCCCGGCCGGTGCCCATCAATGGGTCGCCCAGAACGTCAAGCCGGAGCACATGATTCCGGACGCGCATGACCCGAGCAAGAAGCACCCGCCGATGATGACCACGGCCGACCTGTCACTGCGCATGGACCCGGCCTACGAGAAAATTTCGCGGCGCTTCCACCAAGATCCGGCCGCCTTTGCAGACGCGTTTTCGCGCGCCTGGTTCAAGCTGACGCACCGCGATATGGGCCCGCGCTCGCGCTACTTGGGCGCGCTGGTGCCGCAGGAGGTGCTGAGTTGGCAGGACCCGATTCCGGCTGTCGATCATGCGCTGGTCAACGCGCAAGACATCGCCGGTCTGAAGGCCAAGCTGCTCGCCTCTGGCCTGAGCATCGGCCAACTGGTCAACACCGCTTGGGCCTCGGCCTCGACCTTCCGTGGCAGCGACAAGCGCGGCGGCGCCAATGGTGCGCGCATACGCCTGGCGCCGCAAAAGGATTGGGCCGTCAATCAACCGGCTGACTTGGCTGCGGTGCTGAGCAAGCTGGAAGCGATTCAGGCCGAGTTCAATGCGGCTCACGCGGCACAGGGTAAGAAAATTTCACTCGCCGACCTGATCGTGCTGGGCGGCAATGCCGCCATTGAAGTAGCGGCCAAGCAGGCCGGCCAAGAGGTGAGCTTGCCGTTTGCGCCCGGTCGCATGGACGCTACGCAGGAGCAAACCGATGCGGCCTCCTTCGCTTATCTGGAGCCTGCCGCCGATGGCTTCCGCAACTATGCCCGCCCCGGTCTGGCCGGCGTGAGCGCCGAACTGCTGCTGGACAAGGCGCAGCTGCTGACGCTGACCGCGCCCGAGCTGACGGTGCTGATCGGCGGCTTGCGCGTGTTGAATGCAAACGTGGCGCAGACCCAGCACGGCGTCTTCACCGCGCGGCCCGAAACCTTGAGCAACGACTTCTTTGTCAACTTGCTCGATATGCGCACGCAGTGGCAGCATTCCAGCAGCGCCGAAGGCGTGTTGGAAGGGCGAGATCGCAGCACGAACGAGTTGAAATGGACCGCCACCGTGGTTGACCTGGTGTTCGGCTCCAACTCGCAGCTGCGCGCGCTGGCCGAGGTTTACGGCTGCGGTGACTCCGGCCCGAAATTCGTGCAGGACTTCGTCGCGGCCTGGACCAAGGTGATGAATCTGGACCGTTTCGATCTGGCTTGATTCAAGACCCGCGGAGCAGGTCAGCGGCCACCTGCTCCGCCGCTTCCAGCGCCCCTTCCAAGAACCCGCCCGACTGCGGTGCGAACTCGGTGCCGGCCAGCCAGAGGCGCCCGCGCCATTCGGCCGGCACATTCGGCGAGCTGTAAACCGGATGTTGGCTGAGCGGCCTGTGGTCCAGCGCATCAGCCGTGAACGGCTCTTGCGTCCAATCCTGTACTGCCGACCACAAGGGCGCTTCGGCCTGCGGGCCGAACAAACGGGCGAGTTGGGTCAGGGATTGCTGGCGCAGGTCTGCCTCGCCCATGCCTTGCCGGTAAGACGGCGGCACACCCAGAAAGCCAAATAGCGCTGCCTGCTGGCCGGCGCCGTCAGAGGCGTCATGGATCTCCACCATAGGCCCGCGATGGCTGCCGGCCGCGCCCGAGAGGCCGGCTTCGCGCCAAAAGGCCTGTTCATAGACCGCGACAAACTTGGCCTGGCCGGCCATCCAGGTCGGCGTACGGCGCCAGCCCAGCGCTGTGGCCGGCGGCCAAGCGGGCTCGGCCGACAGCTCGGCCAGCAAGCGCGGCGGCAAGCTGCTGATGACGCGCGCGGCGCGCTGCACCCAGCGGCGCTCGCCCTGCCTCAGATGCAGATCGACGCCGCCTTCCGGCCTCAGCTGCAAGGCCTCGACCTGCGTCCCCGGCAGCCATTGCACCTGCGTCAACAAGCTTTGAATACCGCCCACCAATGCGCCCATGCCGCCGGCAATGCGCATCGAGCGCGGCTGCTGCTCCCAGCTGTGGCCCAGGCGCCGCACGGCCCCGTCCGGCCCTTCGAGCAGGCTGGCTCCTTCTGTGTGCTGCGGGTAACTTGTTAGCCCCAGGCGCTGCACCCAGGCCGTCATCAGCGGATTGATCTCGGGCCAGTACCAGGACGGGCCCAGATCCAGCCGGTGTGCGGCGCCGTCAGACGCAGGCACACTGAGCACGCGCCCGCCCACGCGCTCCCGCGCCTCGACCAGCATCACCGCATGCCCCGCCTCTTGCAGCCGCCATGCAGCGTGCAGACCGCTCAGGCCGGCGCCGATGACGACGCTCAGTTGCTCGCTCACGCTCATGCCGCTATCGATACCAATAAGGTGTCCATCACTTGGCGCGGCCCCCGGCCCGACTGCAGACCGCGGCCCACCAGCATCGCGCCTTCCAGCGCGCCCAAGAGGGTCAGCGCCCATTCCGGCGCGGAGATAGCAACATTCACCGTCCCGGCCTGCTGGCCTTGGGCAATCACGCTCTCGAGCCAGGCCACATTGACCTCAAAAAACCGCCGCACCTCGGCATTGATCTCGGCCGGCAAGGAATCGGACTCGGCACCCAACATGCCGCACACGCACAGGCGGCGGTTTTCGGCATAGGTCGTCTCGAACAACTGGGCATAGGCGCAAAGGCGCTCCGGTGCGCGCGCCTGCGTGCCTTCGATATGCAGCAGGGCCTGGCGAAAGCGGTGGGTGTAGCGCTGCGCTACCACCACCCCCAACTCGATCTTGGTCGGGAAATGGTGATGAATGCTGGGCTTGCGAATGCCGACCATTTGCGCCACGTCTTCATAGGAGAAGCCGTTGTAGCCGACGCGCTGTATCAGCGCCTCGCCGGCATCCACAATGCGCTCGGCCGAGGCCGTCAGTTCGGAAAAATGTTTCATGGAATCTGGCGTCTTTGACCAAGCAAGAGGTAGACGAATTCTAGGGAACTCAGCTTCAAGGCCTAGCGACGGAAGTCGGCGGCAGATGACCGGTCTTGAGCCAGAAGGTACAGCCTTGTGCGCTTGATAGGGGCTGGTGCTGATGTCCATCGGGCAGGCGCAACCAGTTGCCTGGTCCGCAGCGGCGCTGCTCATGCTGGAGTTCGCCGCTGATGACAAAGATCTCTGCGCCGCCCTGGCATCCTCGATGCCCGCGGCAAGGCAAGCTGGCCGCCGGGGCCAATTTCACCAAGCTGGTCTGCTCCGATCCAAAGCCGCCGAGTGGCATCAGCTCGATACCGGCCGCCGGACCTGGCTCCCAGGCCGTGGCGCGGGTATCGATCACCCGGCGCTGCTGGTCCTCGGCCTGCAACTGCCTGAGCTTGACGAAGATGATGCAGCCGCTGTCGGTAAACGGCGCATGGGACGAACCCCAGGGGTTGCGCACAGCGCTGCCCGCCGGATAACGGCCATATTCATCGGCAAACTCACCCTCCAGCACGAAGAACTCCTCGCCCATATCGTGCGTATGCCGATCAAACTTGGAGCCCGGCGCATAACGCACCAGCGAGGTGGCGACCGCGACCTCGTCGCCATCGCGGTGCAACATTTTGCGCATCACCCCGGCTGCCGGTGATGGCAGCCAAGGCAGCGCTTGCGTATCGATCACGACGGCTTGTGTCAGGTCGCTGTGCAACTTCAGATGATTCATCCGGCCAGTATCCTTCTACGCGCTTACCAAGAAGGCTTCAGGCGACATTGCGCCCGGCCATCACGCCGCCGTCCACGTCCCAAACCGCCCCGGTCACCCAGCTGGCCTTGTCGGACAGCAAAAAGCCAATTGCCTCGGCCACATCGCGCGGCGTACCGACGCGGCCGATTGGGTGGAAGCTGTTGAAGCCTTGCAGCGCGGCATGCACCTCGGCCTTGGGAATGAAGCCCTCATAGATCGGCGTCTGCACCACCGCCGGCGACACCGCGTTGACACGGATGCCATGCGGGGCCAGCTCCATCGCCAAATGCTGGGTCAGCGAATGCAGGCCGGCCTTGGCCATCGAATATGCGCTCGACGGCGTGGCCTGGATCGCCTGCTTGCCCCACATCGAACCGATGTTGACGATGGCGCCCTGGCGGCCGTCCGCCACCATGTTCTGTGCGACTTTTTGCGTCAGAAAGAAGAAGGCGCGGTTCAGACTCATGTACTGGTCGTAATCGGCGTGGCTATGTTCCAGGAAGGGCTTGGGGAAGAACACGCCGGCGGCATTGACGAGGAGATCAATGTCCCGGTGCTCGGCATCCAGGGTTTGAAGCAGACGGTCCACACCAGCGGCTGTGCTCAGGTCGGCGCTCAGCGACGTTACCTCGCCCAGCTCGGTGAGCATGAGGTGCGCTGCTTCGAGCTTGTCCGCCCGATGGCCAACAATAAGCACCCGGCCGCCCTGCTCCAGTACCAGGCGTGCGGTTTCCAAGCCGATGCCGCTGCTGCCGCCGACGACCAAGAGCTTTTTGCCAGTGAATGTCGTAGTCATTGCATTCTCCAGAAAATATACCTACTACTTGGTAGGCGTTTGCATCAAAAAAACAGCAAGCAAATTTCGCGGGAATTGCTTGCCAGCTATGTGGTCGATGCTTGATGGCACTCGCTATGTTGCCAGTCGTCAAAATACAAACCAACCAATAGGTCAGTATTTTAAGCAAAATTTCTCAGCACGCAAGCCCAGACGATAGAAAGCCAGGGGCGCGCACGCAAACCCGGCCCAGCTGATCGCTCTAGCGGCCAAACTTTTTCGAACCCGCCACACAGAGAATCACCGCCACCGTGACGCCCAGCATCAGCGGGCTGACCTGCTCGTCCAGCAGCGTGGCCGCCAGCGCCAGCCCAAAGAAGGGCTGCAAGAGTTGTAGTTGGCCGACGGCGGCAATGCCGCCTTGCGCCAAGCCGCGATACCAGAACACAAAGCCGATCAGCATGCTGAAGACCGAGACATAGGCCAGGCTCAACCAGGCGGGAGTGGTGATCCCGGTGAAATCGGGCGGCGCTTTGAACCAGCTCAGCAGTGCCATCAGCGGCAGGGCCAGCACCAAGGCCCAAGAAATCACTTGCCAGCCACCCAGCGTGCGTGACAACTTCGCGCCCTCTGCGTAACCGAGCCCGCAAACAAGGATCGCCAGCAACATCAACAGATCTCCCGCCGGAGACGCCGTCAGCCCTTGCGACAGCGCGAAGCCCACCACCAGCAAACTGCCCAAGACCGAGAAGAACCAGAAAGCCGGGCGCGGACGCTCACCCCCGCGCCACACCCCAAAACTGGCGGTGGCGAGCGGCAACAGGCCCAGGAACACAATCGAATGCGCCGACGTCACATATTGCAGCGCCAAGGCCGTCAGCAGCGGAAAGCCCAGCACAACGCCAGCCGCGACGATGGCCAAAGGCAGCAGCTGATGCTTGGCGGGCCGCTTTTCCTTGAAGAGCAGCAGCAGGCCCAGCGCCAACAGGCCGGCGATGCTGGCGCGGGCAGCAGTCAGAAAGAAGGGCGAAAACTCCCGCACGGCCAGCCGGGTTGCTGGCAAGGAGGCGCTGAAGATCAGCACGCCGATAAAGCCATTGAGCCAACCGCTGCTGGATGCTTTTGTTGTGGGGGTTTGCGGCTGCGTCAATTGAGCTTCTCCATTCAGTGCCAGCGCCCAGGTCTGCCCGCGCGCTTGTAAGTCGCCAGTCTAGGCATCACAATCAGGACAATCAAATAATTGTCATAGATACATTGCCTTATGGTGCAAGCCCGGTACAAGCAGGTCGTCGATCGCTTCGCCGCCGATATTCGTGCCGGCCGCATGCCGCCGGGCACACGCTTGCCCACGCATCGGCGGCTCGCCGCCAGCGAAGGGTTGGCCTTGATGACCGCAAGCCGCGTGTATGCGGAGTTAGGGGCAATGGGCCTGGTCAGCGGGGAAACCGGCCGCGGCACTTTTGTGCGCGAAACCGCGCTGCCGCGCGGCCATGGTCTGATCGATCCACATGCCTATCAGCACGCGGCGGCCACCGATATGGTGGACTTGAGCTTCAACTACCCGTCACTGCCCGGTCAGGCCGAATTGCTGCGGACTTCATTGCGCGAAATCGCCTCGGGTGGCGACCTGGAGGCCTTGTTGCGCTACCAACCGCATGGCGGGCGCCCGCATGAGCGCGCAGCAGTGGCGCGGCATCTTGCCGCCAGCGGCCTGAGCGTGGCGGGCGAACAAGTGCTGCTGGTCGACGGTGCGCAGCATGGCCTGGCGATTACCGTGATGGCTTTGCTGCAAGCCGGCGATGTGGTCGCCGTTGATGGTTTGAGTTATCCCGGCTTCAAGCTGCTGGCCGACGCGCATCGCCTGGAGTTGGTGGCGCTGCCGGCGGCGGGTCAAGGCCCCGACCCGGATGCGCTGGACGCGCTGTGCAAGCGCCGCAAGGTCAAGGCGATCTACACCATGCCGACGCTGCACAACCCCTTGGGCTGGGTGATGAGCAGCAGCCGCCGGCACGACCTGGTGGCGGTAGCGCGCCGGCACGGCCTGCTCATCATCGAAGACGCGGCCTATGCCTTCTTGATCGAAGACGCACCCGCGCCCTTGGCGGCGCTGGCACCGGACATAACGGTCTACGTGTCCGGCTTCTCCAAGAGCGTGGCCACGGGACTGCGGGTCGGGTATGTTGTCGCACCGCCCGCGTCGGTGGCCCAGCTCGAACGCGCGATTCGGGCCACGACCTGGAACACACCGGGCCTGATGACCGCCATCGCCTGCGGCTGGCTGGCCGACGGCACCGTCGCTCGTCTGGAGGCCACCAAGCGCCAGGATGCGCACGCGCGCCAGCAAGTCGCCGCCCGGCTCTTGGGCAAGCTCAAGCGCGTCTGCCACCCAGCCTCCTACTTCCTTTGGCTGCCGCTGGGGGAAGAGGTGCGTGCCGAGCAAGTGGCGATGGCCTTGCTGCGCGAAGGCATCTCGGTCTCCACCGCCGAGCCTTATGCGACCTCGGCGCAGGTCCCGCATGCGATCCGCTTGGCCTTGGGCTCGGTGGAGCTGCCCAGGCTGCACAACGCGCTGGCCAAGGTGGCCGAGGTGATAAGGAGTATGGATCTCTATGGCTGATAGGAAAAAGTCAGGCAGCCATGATGCATGAGACTCTCACCTCAGTCATTGAGCGAACAACTAACGAGTTTGAAGCGCTACGGCGATGCCTGTTCAGGCTATGAAGCCAGAGCTCGGCGTGAGCAGCCAAGGTGCGAGCTTGGGACTGACTTGGCGCAGGCTTGAAGCCGTCTCTCGCAAACAGAGCGCGCAGGTGCTTGTCCTACATCCCTTCGGCTTGCAGGACGGTGCCGCTGCTTGAGAGCTGGCGGTACAAAGGATTGCCGCCCAAGCCTCGCGCTCGGGACTTCGTCCATACGCCTGAAGGAAATCTCATGAATCCGTCCAGCCTCCCGCCATCGAGCGAAGCACCTATCGATGAAGATCTTGCCGAGCAGGCCCGTCCCGGGTACGGCATTCCGTCGCAGGATACGCGGCCTGCGGCGCAGATTCCACTCAATCCCGCAGACGCCGAGCGTGAGGCTAGCTCGGCCTTGGTGGGCGGCGGCATGGTGGCAGGAGCAGCCACAGGTGCAGCAATAGGCGTCGTGGTGGCCGGCCCGGTGGGCGTGGTGGTCGGCGCCAGCGTAGGCGCCGTGGCCGGCGCGCTCGGGGGCGCCGCTGCGGGTACGCTGGTGAGCCCGCAGGAAGCCGGCCCCGTCGACAAAAAAACGCCCGCAAAAGGGGTGTAAGCGCTCAACGGGGCGCGCTGCTGTCCTTAGGCGGCCTTGCGACGGCTGCGCAGGGCAGCGCCCAAGAGTCCCAGACCGGCCAACATCAGCGCATAGCTTTGTGGCTCAGGTACTGGCGCGCTGATGGACAGGGCAATGAAATGCGTGAACTGCGCGCCGCCGAAGTTGTTGTCCGACACCAGCATCAAGGTTTGCTTGCCGCCCACGACCGGCCCGAGCGTGATGCCTTCGATATTGTCCAAAGCCAGCACCGAGCCGTCATCGTTCTTCAGCGTCGAAAGGTCGAGCAGCAGCTCCTTGCTCATCGCATTGAAGCTCTGGCCTTGCAGCGATTCCAGCCCTGACACATCGGTGGCTTGGCGCGCGTCGGCGTAGAACAGGCGGATGGTGTTGCCGGTGGGCAAGCCGTTGGTTGTGGCGGCCACACCGGGTGTGTTCGCGCCAACGCCGAAGGAGCGCTCGATCGTGATGAACTGACGGTCGCCGATGGCGATGAAGTCGGTCAAGCCATTGGTGGCAAATTGACCTGGGATCGGGGGCAGCACCACCGGTGCCACTTGGTACACATACTCGGCGCCGGCCTGGCCGCTGTTGAGGGCAAAGGAGAGCAGGCGGCTGTTGCTGCCATTGGCCGTGGTGGCGGCCGGGCCGTCTTGCACCAGCGCGTTCTCGGTCGCGGTCCAGAGCGTCTTGCCGTCTTGTGACAGCGTCAGGCTTTCAAAAGCGAGGTTGTTGACGATGCCGCGATCACCGGCTTGGTTGCCGGCGATAGATCCGGCCGGTTTGAAACGATCCGGCACGGCGAAGCTGCCGGCATAGCTGCCGTCCAGATTCATGCTGCGCACGGTCGGGTCTTGCAAACCGGCTGCGGCGCGCTGGCCCTCGTTGGTCCAATAGATGCGGTTGCGGGCGGAGTCCAGGCGCAGGCTTTCGGGGTCGACCTTGTTGGCGCCGAAGGCCGTGCCGTCGCTGTTGAGGATGGTGGTGACGGCACCAAAGCTAACGCCAGAATTACCAGGCGTGGCGCTGCGCTGGAACTTGGCGACGTCCAGGCTCAGCTCGTAGAAACGCGCCGGGTTGAGGGCGCTGCGGTCATCGCTGATGGCCAAGTAGCGGCCGGTGGCGGCGTTGTAGTCCAAGCCTGACAGGCCGCCGACGGTGGTGCCTGCATAGACGCGGCCAGATTCGACGATCTGTTGACCCAGATAGCTCAGGCCGATGGACTCGGCTTGGGCATTGCCAATGTTTGCAAGGCCCATCAGGGCACAGCTCAGGACGACGATGGATTTCATGGTGTTTGGGGCTTGAAAGAAGGAACTGGTGGATGGAAGGCTGGTGAGCCTATGAGCGCAGTGGAGGCTATCGCTTGAGCGTGACAAATTTCACGGCGCCCCTGGTCCTTGATAGTCCATTTGACCCATGGCGCTTGGCCTTGCCAAGCAATCAGCGCCCTTGTCCTACGCGCCAACAGCGCTCCGTCTCAGGGCCAGGGTCATGGCATGAGCCTACGCTCAACGGTGTTCGGCTTGGCTGGCCCACAGGTCAAGGCGGCGCAGCCGCAGCCCCAGCCGCATCAAGGCGATCTACATCACCACAAGGAGTCATCACCATGAGCGAAAAAACCGCCAGCGTTCTCTGGACCGGTGCCGGCAAGGCCGGTTTGGGCCAGATCAGCACCGAGTCAGGCGCTTTGCAAGACTTCCCCTACGGCTTCGCCAGCCGTTTTGGCGATGACCGACGTGGCAGCAACCCTGAAGAGTTGCTCGGCGCCGCCCACGCTGCTTGCTTCACGATGGCGTTTTCCTTCGCATGCGAGAAGGCCGGCTTTGCCACCGCTACCGCCGACACCCGTGCCCATGTGCGGCTGTCGGCGCAGGGTGAAGGCTTTGTGATCGACCGCATCGTGCTGAGCCTGAAGGCTGTAGTGCCCGGCCTGGGGGAAGCGCAGTTTCAGCAGATTGCCGCGGCCGCCAAGCGCGATTGCCCGCTCTCCAAGGCGCTGGCAAGCGTGGCCGAGATCAGCTTGCTGGCCACCCTTGAGGCGGGCGCTTCGTCATGACCCACCCATTTCAACATTGGACCGTGCTGCCCCACGGCAAACTGGTGCAGATCGACGAGAACATCCTGACGGTGGTGGGCGAGATCCACATGCCGCTGATGGACTTGCCGCGCCGCATGACCGTGGTGCGTTTGGCAGACGCCAGCCTGGTGGTGTACAGCGCAATCTCGCTCGACCCGGACGAGATGCTTGCACTCGAAGCCTATGGTCGCCCCGCCTATTTGATCGTGCCCAGCGACAAGCACCGGCTCGACGCCAAGAGCTGGAAAGATCGCTACCCCGAGATCGAGGTCGTGGCGCCCGAGGGCGCGCGGGAGAAAGTCGAGGAAGAGGTGCGGGTAGACACCGTGGCACCCAGTTTCGATGACGCGAATGTGCAGTTTGTGACGGTGCCCGGAACGCGTCGTCGGGAAGCGGCGCTGCTGGTGCGCACGCCGAATGGCATGACGCTGGTACTCAATGACGTGGTCGGCAATATCCGCGACGCGGCTGGTTTTGGCGGCTGGCTGCTACATCTGGCGGGCTTTGCCGGCAAAGCGGCGCAGATTCCCGCGGTCGTGAAGATGTCGGTGATCGAGGATAAGAATGCCTTGCGTCAACAACTCTTGCAATGGGCCGAGATCGATTCGCTCAGCCGCATCCTGGTGTCGCACGGCGCGCCTATCGAAGCGAACCCGCGCCAGGTGCTGCGTGAGTTGGCAGACTCGCTGGCATGAGCGGCAAGCCAGGTGATGGGCTGCAGGCCCGAGCTTGGCCGTGCCCGGGCCGTTGATCCCGCCTGAGCCCTAAATGCTGGCCTGATTGACCCTTCGGCTCAGCTGCTCCGCACTTTCCTTGCGCTCGCTATAGCGGTCGACCAGAAAGGTGCTGGATTCGCGCGTCAGCAAGGTGAACTTGATCAGCTCCTCCATCACGTCAACGATGCGGTCGTAATAGCTCGAGGGCTTCATGCGACCGGCTTCGTCGAACTCCAGAAAGGCTTTGGCCACCGAGCTTTGATTCGGGATCGTCAACATGCGCATCCAGCGCCCCAGGATGCGCATCTGGTTGACGGCATTGAAGGACTGCGAGCCGCCAGACACCTGCATCACGGCCAGCGTCTTGCCCTGGGTCGGCCGCACAGCGCCGACGCTCAGCGGTATCCAATCAATCTGCGTCTTCATCAAGCCGGTCATCGCGCCATGCCGCTCGGGCGAGCACCAGACCATCGCCTCCGACCATTGCACCAGCTCGCGCAGCTCCTGCACCTTGGGATGACTCTCCGGCGCGTCGTCCACCAAGGGCAGGCCGGTCGGGTTGAAGACGCGCGTCTCGGCGCCCAGCGCTTGCAAGAGCCGCTCGGCCTCCAGGCTGCACAGCTTGCTATAGCTGCGCTCGCGCAGCGAGCCGTAGAGCAAGAGCACGCGAGGCGGATGGTTGATGCGGCTGCCGATGGCGGCAAAGTCAGCGGCTGCGGGCTTTTTGAACAGCTCGGCGTCTAAGTTTGGAAGATGATTCATTTCGTTTGTCCCAAGAGGCGGTGCAAGCCCCAGCCGGCCGCCGCGCCCACCAACTGCGCGATCACAAAGCCCACCGCGCTGGCGGGCGCGATGCCGGCAAAGGAGTCGCTGAACATGCGGCCAAACACAGCCGCCGGATTGGCAAACGAGGTTGAGGCGGTGAACCAATAGGCCGCGCCGATAAAGCCGGCCACCAGGCTGCTGGCCCGGCCTGCCGGTGCGCGCAGAATCACCAGCAGCAGACCGGCCGTTGCCACGCCCTCGGCCAGCCACTGGCCATGGCCACCGCGCAGCTTCATCGATGTTTGCAGCAGGGGCAGTTCGAACATCGCGTTAGCAGCCCAAGCACCCAGCAGCGCGCCCAGCAGCTGCGCGCCGATATAAGGCAGGGCCAAGCGCGGTGCCAACTCGCCGCGCGCCGCCATCACCAGGCTGACGGCCGGGTTGAAATGCGCGCCGCTGACGGGGCCGAAGACCTCGATCAAGACATACAGACCCCAAACCGTGGCGAGCGTGTTGGCGAGCAGCGCGACGGCCACATTGCCGCCGCTCAGGCGCTCGGCCATGATGCCGGAACCGATCACGATGGCCAGCAACAAGGCCGTGCCCAGGACCTCGGCCAGCAGGCGCTGCCGCAAACTCACCGACAGGCTCATGACTTGCCGATCTCCCCCAGGGCCAGACGCAGCTCGGCCGCGCTCATGGTTTCAAGAGGCAAGGCCAGCAGCTGCAGCATCCGGTAGCCAATCGCTTGGCGCGTTAGCTCGAAGGCGCGCTGCTTGCCGGCATCGCCGCCTTCCGCATTGCTGGGGTCGGGGTAGCCCCAGTGCACCTTGACCGGCTGGCTCTGGCCTCCGAAAAACACCGGGCAGCTCTCGGCCGCGGCACTATCGCAGACGGTGATGACGATGGCCAGCGGCGGGGCGCCATTCGAGGTGAACTCATCCCAGCTCTTGCTGCGATAGCCGGCCACATCGACGCCAGCGTTCGTCAAAGCCTCCAGCGCAAAGGGGTTGAGCCGGCCACTCGGCGCGCTGCCGGCGCTGTGGGCGCGCACATCTTTGCCCAATCGGGCGGCGAGATGGTTCAACATGCCCTCGGACAGGACGCTGCGCGCCGAGTTGTGGGTGCAAAGAATCAAGACATGGGTGGTCATGGGAGATGGGTCGCTAGAGTCGAGTTGAAGAGGAAAGGGCTCAGCAGCTGGTGCAAGCCGGTGTGGCGACGGTCAGGCAGGCCTCGCCCTGGCAGCAATTGGCCGTCAAATAGGCGAGCAGCTCGTTCATCTGTGCGAAAGCGGCGCGGTAGATCAGGTTGCGGCCCTCGCGCTCCTGGCTGATCAGGCCGGCATTGAGCAGCTCTTTCAGATGAAAAGACAGCGTCGATGCCGGCACATCCAGCGTCTGCGCCAAAGCACTCGGTGTCAGGCCCAGCGGCCCCGCGACAACCAGCGTGCGGAATAGCTGCAGCCGCGCCACCTGCGCCAGCGCGGCCAAGGCCTTGACGATTTGATGTTCCTCCATATTTCCATTATATTCGAACTATGGATTAATTCCGGCATTCAGGCTGATTTGCTTCAGCTGCGGACCGGCATGACATGTATGCCGGCCGGGTCCAGCTCCAGCTCTAGAACCTGCCCCTCATGCCAGCCCGACTGCCTGAGTTGCCGAGTGCCTATGTCCAGATGGACTTGGGCGCCGGCCCCGCCCAGAACGCTCAGTGTCAGCGTCGAGGTCTCGCCCAAGCTGCGCATTTCAAGCAATTCAGCGGGCACCAGATTGGGCGCACTGGCGCCAGTCACTTGCGCATGGCACTGAATGTATTCACCGCTGATGACCCAACGCACCGGCGTGCCGTCTTCGATGCGACCTTTGTCAACAACTTGCAGTTGTGGCGCTGCTTCATCCTCGCCCCATTGCAAAAGCGCCCCGTCGCTGGTCTTGCGAAAGATGCCGCGATGGATGTCGCGCAGGCCCACCAGCGCCGCCACCCGCGCATTGCGCGGCCGCGCCAGCACTTGCTCGGGCGGGCCGTCTTGTAGTGCCTCGCCGCCTTCCAGAATGCACAGGCGGTCGGCCAGCATGCGGGCTTCGCGCAGATCATGCGTGACCATGATGATGGGCAAGGTCAGGCGCTCGCGCAGCTTGACCAGCTCCTCCCACAAGGCATAGCGGGTCGGTTGGTCCACCGCAGAAAACGCTTCGTCCAGCAGCAGTAGCTTGGGACTGCGTGCTAGTGCCCGCGCCAAGGCGACGCGCTGGCGCTGGCCGCCGGAGAGCTGGTCGGGGCGGCGTGCGGCCAGGCCAGCCAGCTGCATATCGGCCAGCAGTTGCAGCGCTTGCTCGCGGCGTGCTTGCTTGCTGCCGGCGGGAATGGCCAAGCTGACGTTGTCCAAGGCGCTCAAGTGTGGGAACAAGGCGTAATGCTGAAACACCATGCCCACGCCGCGTCGCTCGGCCGGTACTTCGAGGCCGCGCGCGCTGTCAAACCACAACTCTGCGCCCAAGCTGATGCGGCCGCTGCTGACCGTCAACAGGCCGGCCAATGCACGCAACACGCTGGTCTTGCCGCTGCCCGAGGGCCCGACCAGTGCGAGTAACTCGCCATTTGCGCAGCGCAGGTCCAGCGCCAACGGAATCGGCCCGGCCTGATGCAAACTCGCTTGCAGCATCGCCTCTAGCCTCCCCGGACTTGCTTGGGCCGACTCAGCCAGCTGCTGGCGAGCAGCGTCAGCATGGACACCGCCAGCAGCGTCGCCGACATCGCGCCCGCCGCCTGCATATCAAAGGACTGCACGCGGTCATAGATGGCGATCGAGATTGTCTGCGTTTGGCCGACGATATTGCCGCCCACCATCAGCACCACGCCGAACTCGCCCAGCGTGTGCGCGGCCGTCATGATCAGGCCGCTCAAGATGCCGCGCCAAGCCAGCGGCAGCTCGATCAGCAGCAGCGTGCGCCAAGGCGACAGGCCGCAGCTGCGGGCCGCGTCGAAAAGCTCGCCCGGTATCGCCTCGAAAGCGCGCTGCATCGGCATCACCGCGAATGGGATGTTGAAAATCAGGCTGGCCAGCAGCAAGCCCTCGAACGAGAAGGCCAGCGTGCGCCCGCTTAAAGCTTGGTACCAGCCGCCCAAGGCCGAGCCGCCGCCCATCCAGATCAGCAAATAGAAACCCAAGACGGTCGGCGGCAGCACCAGCGGCAGCGCCAGCGCGGCCTCCAGCACCGGCCGCAGCGGATGTCGGCTGCGCGCCAGCCAGCGGCCGGCGAAAACGCCCAGCGGCAGCAAGATCAAGGCGGTGGCCAGGGCCAGCAAGGCCGATAGGCGCAGGGCGGTCCAGTCCATTCAAGACCCGCCCGGCGGCTCGAAACCGTAGCGCTCGAAAATAGACCGTGCTGTCGGCGTTTGCAAAAAGGCATAGAACTCGCGTGCCACCGGCCCGGCCTTGTTGGTCAAGACCATGCGCTGAAGCAAGGGGCTATGCAGGGACTCCGGCAGCAAGACAAAGGTGCCGGCTCTTGCAAACTGGGGTGCCAAGGCCAGTGAATAGGCAAAGATGCCGCCCTCGGTCGAGCCCGAAACGGCGAACTGCGCCGCCTGCGAGACGTTCTCGCCCAGCACCAGCTTAGGGCTGATGGCCGCCCACACACCGGCGCTCTGCAAGGCCTGCTTGGCGGCCCGGCCATAGGGTGCGTGTTCGGGGTTGGCGATGGCGAACTTGCGCAGACGGCCGTCGTTCAGGGCCAGTCGCAAGTCCTTGAGTGCGGGGTCCGGCTTCAGGCTTGAGCCGCTTGGCGCAAACAAGACCAGCCGGCCCCTGCCGTAGACCTGGCCCCGGTCGGGGGTCAGGTCTTGCTCGGCGAGCTGGAACACAAAGCTCTCATCGGCCGACAAAAACAGCTGGAACGGCGCGCCTTGCACGATTTGGCGGTAGAAGTTGCCCGAAGAGCCGTAGCTCAGGCGCAGCGCGTGGCCGGTCTGCTGCTTGAACGCGCCGGCCGCTTCGTCAAGCGCGAACTTCAGATCCGAGGCGGCGGCAATGGTGGGCGGTTCTGCCTGTGCGGCCACCCCACCGAGTAGGGTCAGCAAAAGAGCGCCAAACAAGGCTTTCAGCATGGAGACAAAGGCAGGGAAAAGACAGGCGCAGATAGTAGCTTGCTCAAGGAGCTGCCACTGTTGCAGCTGCAGCGCGTGGTAGCACCTCGCGCTGCCACGCCTGGGGCAGTTTCTTGACCTCCCAGGCCCAGACAAAGGGCTTGATCACGCGAGCGTTCTTGTATTGGGCGGCGTCCAAAAGCCGCTGCCGCAGGGCCTCGGGCAATTGCAGATGATCAATCCGAATCGGCCGCGCGAAGCCCTGCGCCAGATTGAGCTGGCCGGCGTCGCTGAAGATGTACTCACGCGCCAACTCCGCCGCATTCGGGTGCGGTGCATGGCGGTTGATGAGGGTGGTGTAGCCGCTGGTGACCGAGCCGTCGGACGGGATCAAGACTTGGTAGTCGGATGGTTTGGGCAGTTTGCTTCGATTCGACAAGGCTAAAAAATCCCACATCAGGAACACATCGACGCTGGCCTGCTCCGGCCTGGCCGGCCCCGGATTCAAGGAAACGAGTCGCCCTTGTTTGGCCAAATGCGCGAATTGCAGCAAGGCCGGCTGCAGATTGCTTTCGTCACCGCCCAGCGCAATCGCGGCCGCCAAGACGCTGGCGCTGGACTGGGCCGAGGAGCCAACCTCGCCAATACCGACCCGATAGCCACCTGCGAACAAGTCCTTCCAACTGCCCGGAACACGCCCCCCGGTGCGGCGGGTGTTGACCAAGAAGGCGATCGTGCCGGTGTAAGCCAAGGCCCAGTAGCCGTCCTCGTCTTTGGCCCAGGTGGGAATCTGCGCCCAAGTGGCCGGCTTGTGCGGCCGGCTGACGCCGCGCCCGCGCGCAATGGCACCCCACTCGAAGCCCACATCACCGATGTCCAGGCTGGCCTGCGCGCCTTCGACGGCCATGCGATCGACGATCTGCGCGCTGTTCATGTTCTCGTCGACATGCGCAATGCCGTGCAGCCTTTGCAAGTCCGCCCAGGTGCTGCGCCAATTGGCCCAGCTGTCTGGCATGCCGGCGCTGCGGATCAAACCTTCTTTGCGGGCTGCAGCGGCCAGCGTGGCTTCTTGACTCGACGCAGCTGCTGGTGCCGCTTCCCCTGGGAGAGCGGCTTGCCAACTGAGCAGGCTCAGCGAAATCAGCAGGCAGCGAAGCGTACTCATGGTGGGCGGGGAAGTGGAACGCAAACGTCGCCTAGGGTAGCAGTTCGGGTGCGGTCGGCGCAGGGCTTTTTCCCCTAGTTGCGGGCCAAGCCCTCGACAGCGTCGATAATCAGCGCTTCGATCCTGCCCTTTCTCATCCCGCGTATCTGCCGCGTCATTGCTGCGTACCTGAATCTCTGCGCTTCAGCCCATGTCGAATCTGATTATTCACGGTGGTACGCCCTTGGCGGGCCGCATCATCCCGTCCGCCAACAAAAACGCCGTTCTGCCGATTTTGTGCGCCACCTTGTTGACGGCCGAGCCAGTGCGGCTGCGCGGTGTCACCGAGATCACCGACGTGAAGAAGATCCTTGAGGTCTTCCGCAGCCTGGGCAGCTCGGTCGAGATCGACTACACGACAGGCGTGCTGGATGTACACCACCGCAGCACTCACTTTGACGCCGCCCAGGACAGGCTGCCCGAGGAAATGCGCTCCAGCATCATGCTGGTGCCGGGCCTGATGGCGCGCTTCGGCGCGGCCCGCATCGAGGATGATGTGACCGGCTGCACGCTGGGCGTGCGCGAGATTGACCCGCATGTGGAGGTGTTCCAGCGCTTCGGCGCCACGGTCGAGCGCCACAGCGACGGCTTGGTGTTGAAGGTCGACGGCCAATTGCGGGCCAATGACCACTGGACCGATTACGCCTCGGTCACCACGACCGAGAACTTCGTGCTTTGTGCGGCGCTGGCGAATGGCCGCTCGACGCTGATGAATGCCGCCTCCGAGCCGCATGTGCAGGAGTTCTGCGCCTTTTTGCAGATGCTGGGCGCAAAGATTGAAGGCCAAGGTACCTCCAAGCTGACGATTCACGGCGTTGAGCGCCTGGGCGGCGGAGAGTTCACTTTCGCCGAAGACTTCCACGAAATCGTCACCTTTTTGGCGCTCGGCGCCATCACCGGCGGTAAGGTGGAGGTACGTAACTCGGTACCCGAGCAGTTCCCGCTGATCGACCGCACTTTTGCCAAGTTCGGCGTCGAGATCATTCATGAGAACGGCTGGTCGCGTTCGGTCACGCATGGCCCGCTGAAGGTCAAAGAACCCTTTACCCGCAACATCCTGCAAAAGGTCGAGGCCGCGCCATGGCCTTATCTGCCGGTCGATCTGCTGCCCATCTTTGTCGCCCTGGGCGTGCGCGCCGAAGGCAGCGTGATGTTCTGGAACAAGATCTATGACGGCGCGATGGGCTGGACCTCGGAGCTGAGCAAGTTCGGTGGCCATGCCTTTTTGTCCGACCCGCACCGCATGGTTACTTTCGGCGGCAAGCCGCTGCATGCGGCCGAGGTCGAGAGCCCTTACATCATCCGCGTGGCGATCGCGCTGCTGATGGTGGCGGCCAGCATCCCCGGTCGTTCGGTGATTCGCAATGCCACGCCGATTCGCCGTGCCCACCCGCGCTTTGTCGAGAATATCTGCAGCCTCGGTGCGCGCATCGAGTGGGTCGAAGGCGACTGATGATGCGGGCATTGTGGTGGCGGGCAGCCGCGCTGCTGCTGGGTTTGGTCTCTGCGCCAGCGCTGTGCCAGGCGACTATCCGTGCAGAGCCGGAAGTTTTGACCTGGCTGGTGCGAGATATACCGCCTTACTTCAGCTATAGCGGCGGCAAAGCACCGCAGCGTCCGGCCGATCTTGCCAACGGCGAGATCGATGGCTTCTTGCGTCACTTGATCGTGCAGATGCCGCAGTACCGACATGAGTTCATCGATGCCGGTTTTCAGCGTTTCGAGGCGATGGTGCATCAAGGTCAGGCGCTGTGCTCGCCGCTGCATGTGGTCACGCCAGAGCGCCTGGAGTGGCTCTATTTCACCCATGTGCACCCGCCCTTGATTTCGCGCCAGGTACACCTGGTCGTGCGCCGCGAAGCCTTGCCGCAATTCGAATCCTTCGGGCCGGTGCCGCGTTTGGCCGAGGTCTTGCAACGCAGCGATTTGGTCGGCCTGTTGCCGCGGGATCGCTCATTTGGCGTCAAGATCGACCCCTTGCTGAAGGAGTTGGGCGAGCAAGCACCGAAGACCGTCGTGGCCGGGCGCAATATGCATTTGCTGGCGATGCTGCGGGCCGGCCGCATGGACTACACCCTGGAATATCCCGGTACCGTGGACGAGTACCTGCGCACCAACGCTGCAGGGCCGGATCTCGTCAAGCTGCCGGTGGCCGAAAGCCGCAGCGCCAATCTGGCCACCTTTGCCTGTAGCCGCAACCCCCAAGGCCGCAAGATGATCGAGGCGATTGACCTGGCGGTGCGCAAGCTGGCGCAAGACCCGCAGCGCGAAAGCTGGATTCGCGAGTGGCGCGGTGCGAATATCGACCCGCAGGAACGCCTGCGCCTGAAGCGCTATATGGACGAGCGCGCCCGCGGCGGCGCACAGATCGAATGACGGCATGAGTCGGTCACTTGAGTAGAAAACCTCTGCCCGAGCTACCGCTGCGCGACGGCGTTAGTGCCAGCGCCATTGCGCTGCCGCAGGCCGGGCCATGGTGCCTGATGCTGGATTTCTTAGACCAACGCATGCCCGCGGTGACGCGCGAGGTCTGGGTCGAGCGCATGGAGAACGCCCGTGTTTTTGGCGAGCAGGGTCAGGTCTTGCGTGCAGACGCCCCTTATCAAGGCGGCGGGCGGATGTTCTATTACCGCGAGCTGGCGGTCGAGCCGGCGATCCCCTTCACCGAGACCATCGTGTTTCAGGATGAGTGGCTCTTGGTGGCCGACAAGCCCCATTTCCTGCCGGTCACGCCGGGAGGCCGCTATGTGCGAGAGACGCTGCTGACCCGGCTCAAGCAGCGCACCGGCTTGACGCATCTGAGCCCGGCTCACCGCATTGACCGCGAAACCGCCGGTCTGGTGATGTTCAGCGTGCAGCCGCACAGCCGTGGGGCTTATCAGAATCTGTTCCGTGACCGCCAAGTCGCCAAGGTCTATGAGGCGATTGCGCCGTTTGACCCCAGCTTGAGCTTGCCCTTGTCGCGCAGTAGTCGTTTGCAAGAGAGCGCTGCGGCCTTTATGCAGTCGATCGAGGTGGCCGGTGAGCCCAATGCAGAGACGCGCATCGAGCTGCTGGAGCTGCTCGCCGATGGCAAGGCCCGTTATGCCCTGCATCCCAGTACCGGCCAGCGCCACCAGCTGCGCGTGCATATGAATGCGCTGGGCCTGCCCATCGTCGGCGACAGCATTTATCCCGAGCTGCTGCCCTACCCGAGCGATGAGGCAGCGGCCGACTTCAGCCGGCCGCTGCAACTATTGGCCAAGGAGTTGCGCTTTGTTGACCCCTTGAGCGGCCAGCCGCGTCACTTCCAAAGTGCGCTGCGGCTGAGCCTGGCTATAGGCGCTTAGGCGCCCGCCAACAAGTCCTGCAGTGCCAGCCTGGCACCCAGCGTCTGCATGCAGGCCTGCGCCAACTCGCGACCCTTCTTGACGAAATGCTCGCTGAAGTAACGCCGATGCTCATCGTGCTCGTGAAAGTGATGCGGCGTCAGCACGGCCGAGAACACCGGCACGCCGCTGTCCAGTTGCACGCGCATCAGCCCATCGATGACGGCGCTGGCGACAAAGTCATGCCGGTAGATGCCGCCGTCGACGACCAGGCCGCAGGCCAGGATCGCATCAAAACGCCCGCTGGCGGCCAGTGTCTGCGCATGCAGCGGGATCTCGAAAGCGCCGGGCACCTCGAAGCATTCGGCTCGGTCGGGTGGCAGGCCATGAGCTTGCAACTCGGCCAGGCAGGCCTCGCGGGATTGGCCGACGATGTCCGCGTGCCAAGCGGCCGAAATGATGGCGATGCGGGTGGACGGCGCATGGGCCGCGAAACGGCGCAAATGAGCGCCGGAATTGCTGGTGTTGCTATTGAATCGCTGATTCATGGTGGACCTCGATAGGTTGGACACATAAATCAGGGCAAGCGCGCGAAGGCGAACGCAGCGGCGCCGCGCTGGCTCCTCTCGCAAAAAAAGGAAGGCCGGCGCGGCGCTGCTGTGTACATCGCGATCTCTTTCATCCGGACTGTGACCGTCCGCTCTGGCATCGCACCAGATCTGCTGAGAGGCTGAGAACTTTTTACTGCGCAACCGCCATGCTTCGTTGCCCGGATGCTCGAAATCCTCACGTACAGGAAGTACGCTCCGGTTTCTGCGCTCCGTCCGCCTAGCCTGACGGCCGCTCGCTACAAAAGTTCTAAGCCTCAAACCCCGCACAAAACATGCTGCGGTTGCTCGCGGGCTCTCATGCCGAAACATGAATACCGCCGGTGGGGAATTTCACCCCGCCCTGAGAACGCTGCCCCATCTTTTCGGATGAGGCGCCGCGATTCTAGTTGCCTCTGCCTGGGGTTCAGCCCCGCAGCAAGGCCGCCAGCGCCTGCGCATCCAGCACCGTCGCTTCTTCCTGCCCTTCCAGAATCCCGTCGGCCAGGCCGCGCTTGTCGCGGTGCAGGTCGATGATGCGCTCCTCGACCGAGCCGGCCGTCACCAGCCGGTAAACAGTCACCGGGCGCTTCTGGCCCATGCGGTGGGCGCGTCCGGTGGCCTGGTCTTCGGCGGCCGGGTTCCACCAGGGGTCGACGATCAAGACATAGTCGGCCATGGTCAGATTGAGGCCAAAGCCGCCGGCCTTCAGGCTGATCAAAAAGACCTCGCCCTCGCCGCGCTGAAAGGCGGCCACGCGCTTGGTGCGCTCCGCCGCCGGTGTGCTGCCGTCCAAGTATTGGTACTTGACCCCCATGCTGTCGAGGCGCTCGGCCAGTATCTTCAAAAAGTCGGTGAACTGGCTGAACACCAAGGCCTTGTGCGAGCCGTCGACCAGCTCGCGCACGATGCGCTCGAACTCGCCTAACTTCGAACCCACCAGCCCCAACTCCGGCGCCACCAGGCGCGGGTCGCAGGCGGCGCGGCGCAGCCGCATCAGCTCGGCCAAGACCTGCATAGGCGCGGCCTGGCCTCCTCTTGAGGCATTGGCCACCGCATCTTGCGCCGAGCGGCGCAGTGCTTCCAGAAAGCTCTTCTCTTCGCTGCTGGGCTGCACCAGATGGACGATCTCGGTGCGGGCGGGCAGGTCTTGCAAGACTTGCGTTTTGGTCCGGCGCAGCAAGAAGGGCGAGACAAGGCGGCGCAGGCGCTGGCGGGCCGGCGCATCCTGGTGTTTCTCGATCGGCGTGGCGAAGCGTTCGCTGAACTGCGCCGCGCTGCCCAAGAGGCCTGGGTTGATCAAGTTCATGATGGACCACAGATCGGCCAGCCGGTTCTCGACCGGCGTACCCGACAGCGCCAGCCGGAAATCGGCCTTGAATTCGGCCACCGACTTGGCGCGCTTGGTGGCGGCGTTCTTGAGCGCCTGAGCTTCGTCCATTACCAGCGTGGCCCATTGCTTGTTGGCGAACAAGTCGCCATCAATCTGAGCCAGGGCATAACTGACAACCAGCACGTCACCGGGCCCGGCCGCTTCGATCAAGCCGGCTCGGTCAGCAGGGTCAGAACTTTCGCCGTAGACCGTGGCGCGCAGGCCCGGCGCGAAGGTGGCCGTTTCCTCCAACCAATTGCCGCAGACCGAGGTTGGCGCCAGCACCAGGGCCGGCCCCAGCTCGGCGCGGTCTATCAGAAGGGCCAAGGTCTGCACCGTTTTGCCCAAGCCCATATCGTCGGCCAGGCAAGCGCCCAGGCCGGCTTGCGCCAGCCGCGTCATCCAGGCGAAACCCTCCATCTGATAGCTGCGCAACTCGGCTCGCAGGCCCCGCGGCAATGCGGGCTGTGAGGCAGCCGCGCCGGCCAGCGCGTCCATGCGGCTATGCCAGGATTGATCGCCGTCGACCGCCATATCAATCAAGGTCTCATCCAGCCAGCTGGCCACCGCGTGCGGCAGCTGCAGCAGGTCTTTCTTGAGCTGACCCAGCGCATCGAGGTCGCGCAGCTGCTGGCGCAGCTGCTCGCTCAGCGCCAGATACTCGCCCTCGCCCAGGCGCACAAAGCGGCTGCGCGAGGCCCGCGCCAGCGTCAGCAGCTCCTGCAAACCGATCACGCGGCCTTCGTCCAATTGCGCTTCGCCGTTCAGCCCCAGCCAGTCGCGCCCGCTGCTGACCTGCACCGTCAGGCTCTGGCTGGCGACCGGCGTCACGCGCAGCGGTTTGCCCTTGGGCCAATCCAATGCAGCAATACCGGGCAGGCCGGGCAAGACCTCGACCGCACGCAGCGCTTCCTCCGCATCGGCCAGCATCCAGGGCGACTCGGGGCCCAGCTCGGGGTCGAGAAAAGGCAGGGCGTCGAGCACCGTCAACCTAGCTGCATGTTCGGCGGCCAGGTCGCGCTCGGTCGCCAGGCTGACGCCCTCATGCATGCACATCAGGCGCGCGCGGCCCTGGCCCGGCGTGACGGCGGGCCCAAAGCCGCCGAAGGGCTGCGCCACCAATTGCAGCTGCAAGCCGTCGCCCAGCGGGAACAGGCGCGCGTGCAAGCGGCTGTCGCCGGCCACCATCTGGCCGGCCTCGGCATCGCTGTGCAGCTGGAACAGTCCGCTCAAGACTTGCAGCGCCGCGCCTAACTCGGCCGTTGCGCTGACCGGCACCGCCCAGCCTTGCGCCACCAACTCGGCGACGCGCCGCTGCGCGCTGCTGATGCGTATCAGGCGCGCGCGTTGCGGCCCGTCGCGCAGAATCCGCAGCGAATCGCGCCGTGCGGCTTCCGCCTCATGGTTGCTGCCGAACCAGCCGAACAGGCGTGGCGGCTCGACGCCAACCAAGGCCGGGTGGATACGGAATTCGAACTGCTCTTCGCCGGTTTCTTTGCCGCTCTCATCCTTGCGCGGGCGTTTCAGCACCTCCAGCTCCGGCTGCGCCTCAACCAGCTCAACCCATTGACCCGGCGTATCGGCGAACATCAGCGCCGGGTGACCGATCAAGGCCACCGCCGCTTGCGGTCCGTCGATTTGGTAGCTGTTGGCGCCGCCGTAGACGCTGCGCTCGATATGGCGCAGCACGGCGTTGTCACGCGCATCGGCTGCGCCGCTCTTTTTCAGCTTGGTCAAGGTGATGGGCTTGAGCTTGGCCACACCGCGCGCGCTCACGCTGCGCTCCAGCGGCTCCACGTCTTGCACGCGGCCCTGCGCATCCAGAGTCAGCTGCCAGGCCAGCTCGGTCGTGCTGGCCGCTGGTTTGGCGGCGGCTTTTTCGTCACCGAGCGAGGCGATAGCGGCGAGCGCGTCGCGCCAGGCCTCACGCGGCGCACCGAGGAAGCTCACGGGCGCTTTTTGGCCCTGCAAATTCAGCGTTATGGGCTCGATTTCCAGGCGCTTCGCGGCAGCCGCCAGCCAGCTGGCCAACCACAGCTGGCCGCTGCTCTGCAGGCGCTGCACCAGACCTTGCACGGCGGGGGCCTCCCAGCCCGGCGCGGCCTTGCCGGCCCAGGCGGCGAGCAACAAGCGCTCGGCCGCAGGCCCCAAGCTGTGCTCGCGCGACTCCAGCGCCGGCACATAGGCCAGGCAATTCTCGTCCAGGCTGTCTTCGCCCAGGCGGGTGCCGATCACATGAGCCCAGCGGCCCCAACCTTCATAGGGCGAGGGGCTGCGCGAGCCTGATTCGCCGATGCAAAACTTGCGCGCCGCCGCCCATGCCTTTGGGTCATCTTGCGCCAACAGGCACATCACATAGATGCGTGCCATATCGGGGTCCAGCGCGTCACGGCGCGCGCCGCTGGCCTTGCGGATCTCTTTGATGGCCGCTTCAAAGGCAAGCACCGCCGGCGCCCACTCGCCGCGCGCGGCCAGGTCGGCGCCATCAAACATCGCCATGCTGGGGCCACTCAAGCCTTGCAGCAAATCGCGCATGCCCGCAAAGTCCAGCGCCTGCGCGCGTGCCTCGGCCAGCTGCGCGCGCAATCCCGGCGCCACCGACAGCGGCTCGGCCTTGAAGCGCCCCTCCAGCCAATGTGACATCAGCTTGGCGCGCGGATCGGTCGCGGGCAGCAAACTCATCGCCTGGCTCAGCAAATGGGCGCGCAGATCGGCCGCCATGCGGTCCAGCAGCAGCGGCATCCAGGGCTGGGTCAGCGCGTCCAGCAAGAGCATGGGGTCGCCGTACAACTCCATCAGCGGCCCTTTGAGGCTTTTTTCGAAGTCCGCCCGGCTGACGCCCGAAAAAATATACAGGCGCAACATCGCTAGCATCTCGGCGCGCGAGCGAAAGCTGATCCAGCTGATTTCGCGCCGCACATCACCATAGCCGCCGCCCAATACCCAGGCCAGCCGGTGCCAATAGCTCGGCAATTGCGGAGATTCTTCGCGCAGCAGCAGGATTTGCAGGCGGTCGCTGTGTTCACGCGGGTCGAGCACAAAGCCACGTCCCGGCACTTGCTCGACCAAGCCGCGGCGCAGCAAGGATTGCAGGCATTGTGTCGTTTGGCTCAGCTCAAAGGGCTGGCCGCGCGCCCGGTCCAGCGCGCCGCTGGCGAGCAGCCATTGCTGCACGCCCTGCGCACCGCGAGTGCCGCCGCTGAGCAGCAACGCGTCGAACACCTCTTGTTCATCATCGGCATGCAGGGGCGGTGTTGCGGCCGTCTTGGCGCCGCCGCTTGGGGCTGGCTTGCTGTTCATCATCTCGGCTTTGATTTGGCGTGCCTTGGCCAGCAGCTCTTCCTTGTTTTGCGAGGACAAGCCGCCAAGCGCACTGAGCTTGCTCTGCCCCGCGAGACTGGTGAGTTGCGAATCGAGGTCGATAGGAGGAGTTTTCTTGGCCATGGGGCACGCGGGTTGAAGCGCCGAGTATGCCTACAAGCGCGGCATGTGCGCCCTGCGGCCGGCAGTGGTTTTTCTATGTGATGCAAGTCACGCGCCCAGCTACTCTGCCCGACTTAGCATCAAATGCTCACACAAAGCCGGTAATGCTCACTTGCTTTAGGCGCTGGGCACCGTACATTGCAGTCAGGCGCCGCACCTGTTCTCCGTTATTTTTCTCTTCACGTGCAGCGGCGCAAAAATTAATTCTTGATCCACCCATGAAAATACGCGTCCTTGGTTGCTCCGGTGCAATTGCGTCCGGCTACAAGACCACCGCCTTTTTGCTCGATGAATGCATCTTGATTGATGCCGGCACCGGCGTTGGTGATTTGCCCTTGGAGACCATGGCGCGGATTGACCATATTCTGGTCAGCCATTCGCATCTGGACCATATCCTGGCGATTCCGCTGATGGCCGATGCCGTGCTGCGCATCCGCGAAGCAAGCGGTCGCCCACCGATACAGATCCATGCCTTGCCCGAGACGCTGGAGGCCTTGCGCCGCCACATTTTCAACGGCGTCATCTGGCCCGATTTCACCCGCCTGCCCAGCGCTGAGCATCCGGTGCTCAGCCTGCACCCGTTCGAGCTGGGCCAGCGTTTGCGCCTGGTCGGCGCGGATCAACAAACACGCGAAATCGAAGTCATCACCGCTGCGCATACCGTGCCGGCGGTTGGTTTTGCCGTGACGGGCCGCGATGGTAATTGGGTTTTCACCGGCGACACCGGCCCGAATCCCTTGCTTTGGCAGCGCCTGGCCGATATGCCGTTGGCGCATCTGGTCATAGAGACCGCTTTTGGCGATGACGAACAGCGCCTCGCCCAAGTCAGCCGCCACCTCTGCCCGGTCACGCTCAGCCATGAGTTGGCCCAACTCGGTGGCAGTGTTCAGGTTCACATCACCCACATCAAGCCTGGCGAAGACGAGGCCGTGATGGGCGCGGTTTCAGCGCTCGCCACGCCACATCGCATCAGTGCGCTGAAGGCGGGGGATGAGATGGCGTTCTAAGACGCAAGAACAGCTTCTTTTCGGACAAGCGGTTGCGGTGGCTTGTCGATGCCCAAAAGAGCGCCCTCACCGGCGCTCTTTTTTGTTTGGAAGTCATGCCGTCGAGCCAGCCCAAACTGAGGACTCAAAACCCTGGCATGGCGAACTGGCCTTGCGGGCGGCGGACGGTGAAGGGTTTCAACTGACAAAAATGGTCACATCACAAACCCGCTGACCAAATCGCGCCCATCAAAGTGACAATTTTTGTCAGCGACAGGCAGAGCTGGCCGCTCTAGTGTGAGAAAGCGCACGGAATGTCGGGTAAAAATACCTGGCACGACCCCTGCATTCAAGGGGGTGCCTCTACCCCTATATTTACCCCCTCTCCAGGAGTCTCATCATGAACATGAAGCGCGTCCAACAAGGTTTCACCCTGATCGAACTGATGATCGTCGTGGCGATTATTGGTATTTTGGCTGCCGTGGCTCTGCCGGCTTATCAGAACTACATCGCTAAGGCTGACATCGCTGCGGCAGCGGCCGGCATTGCTGGCGACAAAATCAAGGTGGCCTTGAATCACAGTGAGCAGGCTTCCGATCTTTGCGCTGGCATTACCGGAACAACTTGCGCTGCTGGTGTGCTTTCCAAAGCCAGCGGCAAGGGCATTACCGTGACCCTGACTCCTACAATCGATGCTGATAAGCCGATTACTTGGGCATGCACGTCCACCCATGCGACCTTTGGCCAGTGTAAGTAAGTTAGGCGAATTGGAGTCCGATAGCTTAGCGTGAGGCAACGAACTCCAATTTCCCACCGAACCGACCTCGAGTTCACGAAAAGCGCCTTCTCAGGCGCTTTTTCTCTTGTGCGCCCAGCATGGGCGCTCTCTTGAGGGCGCAAGTCCTGCCGTAAGTTGATCGCAATAATAGGGT